>NZ_JTHN01000120.1 GCF_001399685.1 Paenibacillus sp. A3 | reverse complement strand
CCTGCGGCAGGTGCCGCAGACGTCGCCGCAGAACATCGTCAACTTCATGTGCCGCCTGATGCAAAATTTCCATGGGCAGATGAACCTGTTGAAAAGCGAAATGGAGCGCTGGAAAAAGTCCGGCGCGAAGGTGATGATGGTAGCGAGCGGGGCGGAGCGGGTAGACCGCATCAAGCGCGTACTGGCCGACTACCACATTGACGAGCCGCAAATCGTGGACGGAAATCTGCAGACCGGCTTCGAGCTGCCGGGCATTCATCTGGTCGTCATCACCGAAGGCGAGATGTTCACACAGAAGCAGCGCAAAGCGCGCAAGGTGGACAAAAAGATCGAGAACGCCGAGCGGATCAAAAACTACCAGGAGCTCAAAATCGGCGATTACGTCGTTCACGTTAACCACGGGATCGGTAAATTTGTCGGCATCGGCACGCTTGAGGTCGGCGGCATTCATAAAGATTATCTACACATCCTGTACGCCGGCGGCGACAAGCTGTCGGTGCCGATCGATCAGATCGATCATGTGCAGAAATACGTCGGCTCGGAAGAAGGCAAGGAACCGAAGGTCTATAAGCTCGGAGGCGCCGACTGGAACCGGGTGAAAAGCAAGGCCCGCGCATCCGTACAGGATATTGCCGACGATCTGATCAAGCTGTATGCGGATCGTCAAGCGACTCCGGGCTACGCCTTCAATCAAGATTCGAACTACCAGCAGGAATTCGAAGGCATGTTCCCGTATGAGGAAACGTCGGATCAGCTGCGTGCCATTGATGAAATCAAGAAAGACATGGAGAAGTCGAGACCGATGGACCGCTTGCTGTGCGGAGACGTCGGATACGGGAAAACCGAGGTAGCGATCCGCGCGGCGTTCAAGGCGGCGATAGACGGCAAGCAGGTAGCGGTGCTCGTGCCGACGACGATTTTGGCGCAGCAGCATTACGAGACGTTCCGGGAACGGTTCTCGGGCTATCCGTTTAACATTCAAGTGCTCAGCCGGTTCCGCTCTAAGAAGGAGCAGACCGAAACGATGAAAGGCATTAAGAACGGCACGGTCGACGTGGTGATCGGGACGCACCGGCTGTTGTCGAAGGATGTGCAGTTCAAGGATTTGGGGCTGCTGATCGTCGACGAAGAGCAGCGTTTCGGCGTGTCGCACAAGGAAAAGCTGAAGCGGCTGAAGACGAATGTGGACGTGCTGACGCTGACCGCGACGCCCATTCCCCGTACCCTGCATATGTCCATGCTCGGCGTGCGGGACTTGTCGGTTATCGAGACGCCGCCGGAAAACCGGTTTCCGGTGCAGACGTATGTCGTCGAATACAGCGCCTCGCTGGTTAGGGAAGCAATCGAACGGGAACTGGCGCGCGAAGGCCAGGTCTATTACCTGTTCAACCGTGTGCAGGGAATTACCCAGATGGCCGATCAAATCTCGATGCTCGTCCCCGACGCCCGGGTGACGGTCGCGCACGGGCAAATGTCCGAGCAGGAGCTGGAGAAAACCATTCTCGACTTCCTGGACGGCGAATACGACGTGCTGGTCAGCACCAGCATCATCGAGACCGGGGTCGATATCCCGAACGTCAATACGCTGATCGTCCACGACGCCGACAAGATGGGCTTGTCCCAGCTGTATCAGCTTCGCGGACGGGTCGGGCGCTCCAACCGGATCGCTTATGCCTACTTTACGTACCAGCGCGATAAGGTGCTGACGGAGGTGGCGGAGAAGCGGCTGCAGGCGATAAAAGAGTTTACAGAACTTGGATCCGGGTTTAAAATTGCGATGAGAGACTTGTCCATCCGCGGTGCGGGCAACTTGCTTGGTGCGGAGCAGCACGGATTTATCGCGTCGGTAGGCTTCGATCTGTATTCGCAAATGCTGGCCGAGGAAATCCAGAAGCGCAAGAAGGAATTAGGCGGCGAAGCCGTGCAAGAGACGAAAGTATGGTCGACGCAGCTCGATATCCAGCTGGACGCTTACATTCCCGGCGACTACATCTACGACAGCGTGCAAAAAATCGAGATTTACAAAAAAGTCGCGGCCATTCAAACCTTGGATGAAGCGATGGAGCTGGAGGACGAATTGGTCGACCGCTTCGGCGATCTGCCGGATGCGGTGCAAAATCTGTTGACCGCCGCACGGCTGAAAGTGTACGGTGCCTTGTACGGTATCGAGATCATCTCGCAGAAGGGGCTCGATTACGAGCTGAAAATTCACCCCGATCAGAACGGCAATTTGGACGGACAGAAGCTGTTCCAGCTGTCGGGCGAATTCGAGAATCGGATCAAGCTGATCAGCGGACCGCAAATTCACATCGAGCTCAAGGGAAAAGGATTGAAGCCAGAAGAAACCATCGCTTTGCTGGAAAGGTTTTTGGTACAATACAAGCGTGTGTTGAAATCGAAGGGAGAGCTGCAGAATGTGGCAAAATAAACGGAAACCGTTACGAAAAGGGCTTTTGGCTCTTTGTGCGCTCGTATTGGTCGCGGGTGTCGCTGCAGGTTGCGGCAAGAAAAAGGACGAAGCGGCACCGGCTGCTGCCGATAAAGGAAAACCGAGCGAGGTGCTTGTGACATACAAGGACGGACAAGTCACGCGCGGCGAATTCGATACCTTTTTGAATGTGAACGCGTTCTTCTATAAGCAATATGCGCAATTCAAAGACGACCCTGCTTTTCAACAGGATATGATGAAGCAGCTCGTCACCTTCAAAATCTTGTCCTCCCGCGCGGATGACAAAGCGAAGGCGGAAGCTGAGAAGCAGTTTACTGCTCAATTTGAGCAAATCAAGGGCTTCCTGGGCGCTCAGGAAGGCGGCATGGAGAAACAGCTCAAGGATGCGAAGCTGGAGCAAAAAGACGTGGAGGAGTTCGTGAAGCGCAGCATCACGGCGATTGTCTCCGAAGAAAGCAAAGTGACCGATCAAGAGATTCAAACGGCGTACAACACCAGATTGGAGCAGGACAAAACCGCCTATGTGACGGCGACGGTCAGACATATTCTGGTCGGGATCAACGATCCGGCGACAGGCAAGGAAACCCGTTCCAAGGAAGATGCGCTCAAGCGAGCGAAGGAAGTACAAGACAAGCTGAATAAGGGTGGCGACTTTGACGCGCTGGCGAAAGAATATTCGGACGATCCGGGCTCGAAAGAGAATGGCGGCAAGTACGAGAACGCGGACATCTCCCAATGGGTGCCCGAGTTTAAGAAAGCGGCGGCGGAGCTGCCAATCGGGAAGATCAGCGATCCGGTGGAAACGTCGTTCGGCTATCATGTAATGAAAGTGGAAGCGCGCAACACGAAAACGCTCGATGAAGTCAAGCCGGAGCTGCGTTCGGCAGCGGCTGAGACGAAGGTGTACGATTTTGTGGAGAAAGAACTGCCAGGTCTGATTCAGACGAATAACCTGCCGAAGCCGGAGGAGAAAAAGCCGGCGGAAGCTCCGAAAACCGATGCGCCTAAAACCGATGCTCCGAAAACGGACGCTCCCAAAACGGATGCGCCGAAGACGGAAGGCGGCAAGTAACAATTACCAGGGTACCCCATGGGGTGCCCTGTTTTGTTTTCATTTTTTTGGACATAATGTAAACAGCGACGGCTTAATTGTCCGACCAAGCGCCTCCAACCGCGCCGGAGTTGGACATGCATAGGCCGCCGGGAATTGAAGAATACTAGGGTCAGTCGAATTCCCTCCATTTTGCATACAGGGTCATATCCAGTCTGTATCCCATTCTTCTTGGAAAGCGAGGCATCTAGAAACATGAAAGCAACTGGAATCGTTCGTCGTATCGACGATCTTGGCAGGGTCGTAATCCCGAAGGAGATACGCCGCACCCTGCGTATTCGGGAAGGGGATCCACTTGAAATTTTTGTGGACCGGGACGGGGAAGTCATTTTAAAGAAATATTCTCCGATCGGCGAGCTTGGGGATTTTGCCAAGGAGTACGCCGAATCGCTCTATGAGAGCACAAACCATATCACGATGATATCCGACCGCGATACGATCATTGCCGTGGCCGGCGGCTCGAAGAAAGATTTTTTAGAGAAGCAGATCGGTTCTTTGGTGGAACAAAGCATGGAAAACCGCAAATCGACGCTGGAAACCGGCGGTGGCTCTTATGAAATCTGCAAGGACGTTACCGAGACGTACAGCTCGTATGTGATTGCGCCGATCGTGGCGGGGGGCGATCCGATCGGTTCGGTGATCCTGTTGAACAAGGACGAGAATGTGAAGATGGGTCAAATGGAACTGAAGATGGCGGAAACGGCCGCCGGCTTTCTGGCAAAGCAGATGGAGCAATAGCTCCGCCGATGGACAGCGATGCGCAGCTTCCTGATCGAAATCCCTTGGAGGGAAATCGGGAAGCTTTTTGCGTTTTTGGAAAAGGATTGCGAATTGCGGTATAATGGGGCTGCAAAATCTGTCCGAATGGGTTCCTCGCCGGACGGATGAGGGACCGGTCGCGGGAACGAAGGGGAAGCGTCATGAAAGAGCGATCGGAGCGGATGGAGGCAGGCGGGCCTGACATTGCGGACAGCAAAGACCGGGACGGGGGAAAAGGCTCGGTGCTGCTGCAAGGGGCGGCCCTGCTTGGTCTGGCGGCGGTCATTTCGAAGCTGATCGGCACGCTGCAAAAAATTCCGCTGCAAAACCTGGCGGGCGATGCGGTCTTTGGCATATACAATGCCGTGTATCCGTTGTACATATTGATTTTGGTGTTGGCCACGGCCGGATTTCCTCTGGTCGTATCGAAGTTTGTGTCGGAGTATGCTGCCGAACGGCAGTATGACGAGGCCCGGCGCGTGCTACGGGTGGCATCCTTATCGTTGATGGGCACCGGAATCGTCTTCTTTTTGCTGCTGTATTTCGGGGCGGAGACGATTGCGCGGTGGATGGCTGCGCCGCAAACGGCTCCGGCGATACGAAGCGTGTCTTATGCCCTGCTCGTCGTACCTCTTATGTCTGCGCTGCGCGGCTATTATCAAGGCTATCAGGACATGCGGCCGACCGCTTGGTCTCAGGTGGTGGAGCAGATGGTACGGGTGGCGACGATGGTCGTTCTGCTGCTAGTGCTGATGCGGCTTGGCTTCGGGCCGGAACGGATCGCCGCAGGCGCGACGTTCGGCTCGGTGATGGGCGCGCTGGCGGGACTTGCTGTCATGCTGTGGTACTGGCGTAAGGAACGGAGGCGTGAGCTTTTCCGGGCGCAAGCCTCGGTTGGAGGGGGTGGCGGCTGGCGGCGCGACTGGGCGCTGGCAAAACGATTGTCCGCCTATGCGCTGCCGCTCTGTCTCGGCTCCGTGGCGATGCCGATCTTAACGCTCGTCGATTCGTTCACGATGCCCCGGCTGCTGCGTTCAGCCGGCTTCGACGAGAGCGAAGCGTTGTATCAGTTCGGGCTGTACAACCACGGCCTGCCGCTCGTGCAGTTGGTCGCGATGATCGCATCCTCGATGTCTGCGGCGCTCGTTCCGGCGATCGCCGAAGCGCTCCGGCGCGGCGATGCGGATGCGGTGCGCGCACGCGCGGGTTTGTCCTTGCGGCTGACCTGGCTAATCGGGCTCGCCGCTTCATTCGGGCTCGCTCTGCTGGCGGAGCCGCTGAACGTGATGTTCTTCAAGAGCGCCGAAGGCACGGCGGCGATGGCGGTGTTGGCGTTCACCGCCCTGTTCTCGGCGGTGAACATCGTCGCGGGAAGCGTGCTGCAGGGCCTCGGCGCTGTGCGTGCGCCGGTGCTGTACCTGCTGCTCGCCGCCGCGGTGAAAGTCGCCGCCAGCGTGGCGCTCGTGCCGCGCTACGGCATCGACGGCGCCGCCTGGGCGTCGCTCGCCGCCTACGCGCTCGCCGGCGGCCTCGCGCTCGCGCACGCGCTGCGCGCCGCCGGGGTCCCGGCCGCGGGCGGCCTCGCCGCCATGAAACCGATGCTTGGCATCGGCTTCATGGCGCTCGGCCTGCTGGCCGTGACGCACGGCGTCCCGCCGCTGCTCGCGCAGCTGCCCGCAGCCCTGCCCCCACGGGGCACGGCCGCGGTCATCGCGCTCGGCGGCGTCGCCGTAGGGGCGCTCGCTTACGCGGTGGCCCTGCTGCGCCTGGGCGTCGTCACCGCCGCCGATCTGGCGCTTGTGCCGCAGCTGGCGGGGAAGCCCCTCGCCTGGCTGCGCCGATTCCGGCTGCTCCGCTGACGGAGCGCCGCACCCCAAACTGAAGGAGGCGGCTCTGGGCTATGTCCACTCAACCGCAAATTACGGTCGTCGGTCTCGGAACCGGCGACGAAAACCAACTGACCCTCGGCGTCTGGCGCAAGCTCGAAGCCGCCGGGGCGCGAGGCGGGGCGCTATTTCTCCGCACCCGGGAGCACCCGATGGTCGCAATGCTGGACCATCACGGCCTTCGCTATGAGACGTTCGATGCGGTCTATGAAGCGAACGAGGGCTTTGAGGCCGTTTACGAGCAGATCGCTTCGCAATTGATCGAGCGGGCCAAAGCCGCGAACAGCGGGGAGGTGCTCTACGCCGTACCCGGCCATCCGATGGTGGCCGAGCGGACCGTACAGCTGCTGCGCGAGCGTTGTCCGGCCGAGGGCGTGCTGCTCACCCTGATGGGCGGCGAAAGCTTTCTGGATCAAGCGTTCCTGCGGCTCGGCTTCGATCCGATCGAAGGCTTCCAACTGCTCGACGGCACTTCGCTGACGGCGAGCGGGCTCAATCCGCAGCTGCATACGCTGATCGGGCAAGTGTACGACGTCTACACGGCGTCCGACGTGAAGCTGACGCTGATGGAGCTGTATCCGGACGATTATCCCGTCGTCGTCGGCCATGCGCTTGGCGTGGCCGGAGAAGAGCGCGTGCGCGAGGTGCCGCTCTATGAGCTGGACCGGGTGGAGGGTTACGGCAATTTGTCCTTGGTCTGGGTGCCGCGCACCGACCGCGAAGACGTGCGGAGCCGCACCTTTACGCGGCTGCATGAGATTGTTGCTATCCTCCGCAGCCCTGAGGGCTGTCCGTGGGACCGCGAGCAGACGCATCAGTCGCTGCGCAAAAACCTGATCGAAGAAGCGTACGAAGTGCTGGAAACGATCGACGAGGACGATCCCGACCATATGCGCGAGGAGCTCGGCGATCTGCTGCTGCAGATCATGCTGCATTCGCAGATCGAAGCGGAGGATGGGATGTTTACCGTCTTCGACGTCATCCGCGAGCTCAACGAGAAGCTCGTCCGCCGTCATCCGCACGTCTTCGGGACGGCGCAGGCGGAAGATGCCGAGGAGGCGCTGGGCAACTGGCAGCAGATCAAGGAGGAGGAGAAGCGGAAGAAGGGGATCAACCCCGACGAGCAGCCGCTTCTCTCCGGCGTCCCCCGCGAGCTGCCGGGACTGATGAAGGCGTACAAGCTGCAGAAGAAAGCCGCTTCCGTCGGCTTCGATTGGGGCACCAAGGAAGAGGTGCTGCCGGTGGTCGAGTCCGAGCTGGCCGAAGTAAAAGAAGCGATCGAGCGCTTCGGCAAAGCGGAGCAGCAGGAAGAGCTGGGCGACCTGCTCTTTGCCGTCGTCAATCTGGCGCGGTTTCTCAAGGTGGACCCCGAAGAAGCGATGGCGGACGCCAACCGCAAATTTTTCGAACGTTTCGGGTATATCGAGGCGCAATTGCGTTTAAAGGGCAAATCATTTGACCAAACTGATTTGCAAGAGATGGAATCTTTGTGGCAGGAAGCAAAAAAAGTTCTGAAAAAATAAGAAGCTTTGCAGGATTTTCCTAACGAACAAAGAATACTTTAGTTCAGCGTCACTTTTAAGAGGAGGATATTAAACTCATGAACAAAACCGATCTTATCAACAACATCGCAGAAAAAAGCGGCTTGACTAAAAAAGACGTGGAATCCGTATTGAACAGCTTCCTTGGCGAAGTTACGGAAGCATTGTCCAACGGTGACAAAGTACAATTGATCGGCTTCGGTACGTTCGAAACCCGCAAACGCTCGGGCCGTACGGGTCGCAACCCGCAAACGGGCAAAGAGATCACCATTCCTGAGTCCAAGGTTCCTGCATTCAAAGCAGGCAACAAGCTTAAAGAAGCGGTGAAGTAATGCGGCTTGACAAGTTTCTCAAGCTTTCCCGCCTGATCAAGCGGCGCACTGTCGCGAAGGACGTGTCCGAACAGGGCCGCGTCTGGATCAACGGACGGGAGGCAAAACCGAGCAGCGCGGTGAAAGTGGGCGACGAACTGACCATTCAGTTCGGGCAAAAGCTGGTGACCGTGCGCGTGGAACTGCTTTCCGAGTCGACCCGCAAGGAAGACGCGGCGAAGATGTACACGCTGCTCAAAGAAGAAATGAATAAACCCGAGCCTTTATTTTAAAGGCCCGCCAAAGAGACCGGAGCTTTCCGGTCTTTTTTTAGTCGAACTCCGTGGCCGGGACCGTGAAACCCGTACCTTTCAAGGATGATCCTTCACCGGAGTTTGAAAGGTTGTACCGGCCCTGCTTTGCAAATAAAGGAATCACTGGACCTACGTCAAGAAAGTGGACACTAAATTAAGCGGTTTTCTTGTAAAACAGTGCAGCAAATCGAACAGGTGACAAATAGCCCAAAGCTCCATGGATTCGTTTCCTGTTGTAGAAGAATTCGATATAGGCAAAGATCTCATCGTAAGCCTGTTGTTTCGTTCTGAACTTTGTCGTGTAAATCAGTTCTTTCTTCAAAATGCTATGAAAGGATTCCATGCAGGCGTTATCGTAGCAGTTCCCTCTGCGACTCATACTTGCTACGATGTGATACTGTGCTAAACGGGACCTATAATCATGAGATGCATACTGAGTACCGCGATCGGAATGATGAATGAGCCCTTTCTCAGGTCTCTTGGTTTGATAAGCGTCATCCAGCGCCCCGAGCACTAGTTCAGTTGTCATGCGGTCAGCAAGGCGCCAGCCTACGATCTCGCGGCTGTAGAGGTCTAAGATGCTCGCCAGGTACAGTCGGCCTTCACGGCAGGGGATATACGTGATGTCTGCCACCCATACTTTGTTTGGTGCTTCGGTTTGAAACCGCTGGTTTAGAATATTAGGGGCCGTTGGGAAATCATGATTGGAATCGGTTGTGGTTACCCTAAACTTCTTGGACACACACGAGCGTAGCCTGAGCTCCCGCATGTAGATTCCAACAGTGCGCTGTGTGATGGTATACCCTTCTAGGGAAAGCAAATGCGTGATTTTGGGGCTTCCGTATCTCCCTTTGTTGTCGTGGAAATGATGCGCAATACGCCTGAGAATCTCATTCTTCCAGATCTGCTGCTGGCTTGGCTCGGCGGATTTCCATTTGTAATAGCCGCTCCGTGACACACCCAGGACTTTGCACATCTTCTCCACCGAAAATTCGGAGCTGTTTTCTTCGATGAATTGGAACCTTAGTTCTTTGGCTTGCTGAAGATGTGCAGAGCCTTTTTAAGATGGCCAACTCCTCTTGGGCATCGGTGAGTTCGCGATCCTTTGCCTTGAGCTCGCGCTCCTTCTCCTTGAGAAGCTGCTCCATCTCACGAAGCTTAGTGGCATTGGCAACTGGTTCATGGTCAAACTCACGATATTGAGCAAGCCATTGCTGTACTGTACTCTTCGGAATATTTAGCTCTGCACATATCTCAGCAATTGTCTTAGCTTCTTGCTGAATGTACTTTACGGTTTGCTTTTTAAATTCTTCATTGTAACGTTGTCTTTGTTCACCCATCTTGGACACCTCTCCCGTTAACCCTATTATCTAGTGTCTCTTAGCGAAGTGTCTACTTTTTATTCTAGCTCCACACAATGCGTTAGTCCGAGCTTGTCAGTTATTCATTGGACTTAGCGGAACCAGGGTTCTTTAACCGTGTCGAAAAAGGTTCATACCCCCTGAAATAAGGTTGTTAACGCACGTCAGGTTCTCTATTTTGTCCGGTCGGGCTAATTTGGATACAATAGCACACTTAAAGTTCCTCTATTTGTAAAACCATTAATCCTTCACGTCTTGATTAAAGCTTCGACGGTTTTTCTAGACCTCCGGTTTTACCTTCCATTCGAGGCGGATTCCTTCTCTCTACCATTGGTAGTTCTAAACCTCGGACGACCTCCATATTTTTAAGTAAACAAGCTTTGTGCGTAAAAATTTTTGATGATGCGTTAGCGAAGAACGGTGTGATGGCCGGAGAGTTTACGTGCCGCCTTTGAAAACGGGTTATTTCCTCTGAAATTCAATATTAAGATAACCCGTTTTCAAGAGCGGCCGGAGGCCATCAGCACCGTTCGTAGTGACAACGAGAACAAATGGTTTTTACCGCCAAAGCGTCCAAGGAGGATGAACCAAGCCATGGTAGAACAGCCGGGGAAGGTGAAACGGCAGGAGATCAAGATGCTCAACCGCAAGCTGCTCGAGGTATCCGGCGTGTTAAATGTGGAGAGCTTCGACAGCGAAGAATTTTTGCTTGAAACCGAGTGCGGATATTTAATGATCAAGGGGCAAAATTTACATATCAAAAACTTGAGCCTGGAGCAGGGTCTCGTTGCCATCGAAGGGTACGTGAACGAGCTGGCCTATGTTGACGCAAACTCCCAAGGGAAAACCAAGGGATTCCTGAGTAAGCTGTTCAAGTGACGCTGCACATTCAGTTCGTCACCTTAGGGATGATGTATGCGGGAGGTCTGGCGCTCGGGGGATTGTATGACGTGTACCGGGTGCTTTCCGGCCAGCTGAAAGTCCGGGCATGGCTTCGGGCGGTTCTGGACCTTCTCTATTGGCTTATTGGCACGCTCCTGGTGTTCGCACTGCTGTATGAGAGCAATTGGGGCGAGGTGCGCCCGTTTATATTTTTGGGTCTCGGCATCGGAATAACCTTTTACTTTTTGGTGTTTAGCCGGACCATGATCCGGGTAATTCATTTTATGATCCGTGCCGTACTGGCTGCGATCCGGTTCGGCAAACGGACGGTTCAGCTGTTGATTATAAAGCCGGTCCTGGTGATGTACCGCATCGTTGTGATCATTTTGGGTTTTTTGGCCGCAACGGCTATATTCCTGTACAAAATTGTGTTACAATTGCTTTATCCTGTGTGGAAATTGCTGTTATGGCTTCTTAAGCCTTTCGGTCGGTGGATCCGTTTTCGCGTTTCCGTCCCCGCATGGGTTCTGAAAACCGGTCAAAGCATCGCGGCATGGCTCCGTCGACTCTTTTGATCGTACGTAGGAGGATTTCAGGTACATGCAGGCACTCTCGAAAACCAATCCCATGCAACCGCATAACAAAGGCTCCTTTCGCCGACGCCGTTTGGTCATGCTGATGCTGGCTTGCTTTTTGAGTTGGGCTGGTGTCACACTTTGGAATCAGGTCGATAAAATCAGTGAGCGCAGCCAGAAGCTTAGCGCAGTCCAGCAGAAAAAAGCGGAAGCACAGCAGCAGAATGAAACCTTGCGGCATGAGATCGCGCGTCTGAACGACCCCGAGTACGTAGAGCAAAAAATTCGCAAAGAGCTGCATTATGTCAAACAAGGGGAGACGTTATTTTATACCCCGAAACCGGCCCAGAAGTAACTCGGCAAAAGATGGGCACAGCCTTGTGTTGACCGTATTTTCTCCGTAAGTTATAATCGGCATAGCTTCAATTTCTCTTTGTTTCTTAACTATTTAAGGGAGGATTAGTTTACTTTATGGCAATTGAAGTGGGCAGCAAGCTGCAAGGAAAAGTGACAGGCATTACTCACTTTGGGGCGTTCGTTGAGCTATCTGAGGGGGTTACTGGCCTTGTGCACATCTCGGAGATTGCGGACAACTATGTCAAGGATGTCAATGATCATCTGAAGCTTAACGATATCGTAACCGTAAAAGTGATTAATGTCGACAAAGACGGCAAAATCGGATTATCGATCAAGCAAGCGGTCGATCGCCCGGTGGATGCCGCTCCGACAAGGCCCGCTCGTTTTGACAGACAAGGCGACCGCGGCGGCTTCGGCCGAGGGGACCGTGGAGGCCGTGGTGGTGGTAGACCTCCCGCCAACAAGCACGTTACCTTCGAAGATAAAATGGCGCGTTTTCTGAAAGACAGCGAGGATCGCATCTCTTCCTTGAAGAAAAATACCGAGGGTAAAAGAGGCGGACGCGGCGCGCGTCGTGACTAATAAATAGACGGAACCGGATGGGCCTGAGCTCATTCGGTTTTTTTGCCGCTTGACAAGCCCTTCCCGGCTGTTATATACTCATGCTTGTTGCGGCGGCATAGCTCAGCTGGCTAGAGCGTACGGTTCATACCCGTAAGGTCGGGGGTTCGATCCCCTCTGCCGCTATAATGAAGAGGCAAAGCGAATAACCTGAGGTCGGGCGGTGAGAATCGTCAGACGCTCAGGTTTTTTGTTTGCCGTTATTCCGCTTGTTTGGCGGGAAAGCTATGTCTTTGTCATAAGTCAGGGCGGGCCGGACTTTTTTTGTCGTATCTTTCGGGCGGCCCCGGCGAATCGACAGGTTGTAACGTAAAGGACAAAGGTCCGCTGCGAACAAGTCCCGAACATAAAGTGAAGTGTATAAAACCGCAGCTTTGTGACAGCGCTTACAATTTCCTTTAATCCGCTGATTCAGGGCGATTCGAGGCAGCAACTCATTTTGTCGGAAAAAACTTTGGACCAGCCCCCGCATTCTGACAAACTTTCCGATGGACAGCTTATATACTAAGACCACTAATAGTCTATGGGTGGTGTGATGAAAATATGCAAAAACGTCAAAGTATGAATGCAATGGGAACGGCAGCGTCGGGATGGGTGCTTCGGATCAAGCAAGGCATGATTGCGTTGGTCGTGAAAAACCGGTTGGTGCAGTGGTTCGTCGCCAAGAAATGGTCGATATTGCTGCTGATGATGGCGTTTTTGCTGGGCCGGGCAATGATCCTGGATCAGCTCGCGCCGTTCGCGGTCGCCTTTTTCGCAGTCATGTATTTTTTGCGGCGCGAACTGCTCTATTGGTCCGGCGTATTTCTGGCCGCGGGCGGACTGTTCTCCATCGATCCGAAGCATACGGGATACCTGGTCGCGCAGATGCTGGTCTTCCTGTTGATCCAAAAAGGCGTAGAGCGGTTCGAGCGGTCCGACATCTCGTATGCCGCGTTATTCTTGTTCGCCGCCACGTTTTTCGTTCAGCTGTTCTCCCATTTGGCCTCTGCGGAACTGAGCTGGTATGCGATGATGATGACGGGCATCGAATCGACGCTTAGTCTCATTCTGACACATATATTCCTGCAAGCGATTCCCGTGTTTACCTTAACCCGCAAAAATTACAATTTAAAAAACGAAGAAGTCATCTGTCTGATCATTCTGCTTGCTTCGGTGATGACGGGGACCGTGGGCTGGCTTATTGGACCGGTTACGCTGGAGCACGTGATGTCGCGCTACTTGATCCTGCTATTTGCGCTCGTAGGCGGGGCGCCGCTCGGAGCTTCCGTGGGGGTCATCTCCGGGCTCATTCTAAGCCTCGCGAATGCAAGCGCCATTTATCAGATGAGCTTGCTGGCGTTTGCGGGGATGCTTGCCGGGCTGCTGCGCGAAGGCAACAAAATGGCGGTAGCGCTCGGCATGCTGATCGGTTCTTCCATTCTTTCCTTTTATTTAGGAAATTCGTCGGAGGTGATTTATTCTACGTGGGAATCGGTGGCGGCGGTGTCGCTGTTCCTGATGACACCGAAGGGAGTCATTCAGATGCTGGCCAAATACGTGCCGGGAACGCAGGAAAATCTGAAGTCGCAGCACGATTACGCCAAGCGGGTGCGGGATGTGACCGCGAGCCGCGTCGAGCAATTTTCCGAGGTGTTCAAGCAGCTCTCCCGCAGCTTCAAGCAGGTGACCGTCGATGCGCAGCCGGCGCGCAAGGAGGAGGAAGTCGGCCATTTCATGAATTCGGTGGCGGAGAAGTCGTGCGCGAACTGCTGGAAGAGGAAGCAGTGCTGGGACGGCAAGTTTTATCAGACTTATAAATTTATGACCGATATGATGACGGAGGTGGAGCTTCGGGAAAATATGTCGCGCAAGGATGTCCGGCCGCAGTGGAAGAAGCAGTGCATTAAGCCGGATCAAGTGCTGGAGGTGATGAAGCAGCAGTATCAATTGTACAAGCACGATCAACATTGGAAGAAGCAGATCGTCGACAGCCGCCAGATCGTAGCGGATCAATTGTCCGGAGTATCTCAGGTGATGGAGGACCTGGCGAAAGAGATCAAACGGGAAGGACAGGAGCTCTTCATGCAGGAAGAGCAGATCCGCAGCGCATTAGAGGAGCTGGGGCTCTCCATACATAGCATCGACGTTATCAGCTTGGACGAAGGCAATGTCGAGATCGAAATCGTGCATCAATATACGAGAGGCTTTGACGAGTGCCGCAAAATCATCGCGCCGCTGCTCTCCGAGATTGTCGGGGAAAACATTGCCGTCAAAAACGAGCAGGCGATGGAGCGGAAGGAAGGCTACAGCACGGTGCTGTTTGGTTCGGCGAAGGAGTACGAGGTGGAAACCGGGGTGGCCGGGGCCGCCAAAGGAGGCGATTTGCTGTCGGGCGACAGCTTCAGCACGGTGGAGCTCGGCAACGGCAAGTTTGCGGTGGCGCTCAGCGACGGAATGGGCAATGGCGAGCGGGCGCGGGCGGAGAGCAGCACGGCGCTGTCCATTTTGCAGCAGCTGCTGCAATCCGGCATGGACGAGAAGCTGGCGATCAAATCCGTCAATTCGGTGCTGATGCTGCGCTCGTCGGACGAGATGTTTGCGACGGTCGATGTGGCGCTTGTCGACTTGTATAACGCGCAGACCACCTTTTTGAAGATCGGCTCGACGCCAAGCTTTATTAAGAGAGGGGATGAAGTAATCCCGGTGACGGCCAACAATTTGCCCGTAGGGATCGTGCACGATATCGACGTCGATCTGGTCAGCGTGCCTTTGCGGCATGATGATATTTTGATCATGATGACGGACGGCATTTACGATGCGCCGGGCCATGCGGTGAATAAGGAGCTGTGGATGAAACGGATGATCAGCGAGATCGAGGCGGATAGCCCGCAAGATTTTGCCGACATTTTATTGGAGAGGGTGGTGCGGTATCATCATGGGGACATTTACGACGACATGACGGTGGTCGTCGCGCGAATCTCGAAATTCCAGCCGGAGTGGGCAACGTTCCGTTGGCCCGGTATGCAGCGCGTGGACCGTCCGAAAACGGTTAGCTGAAATAAAGGCTGCCAAACTAAAAAACGTCCTGTGTTTCAGGACGTTTTTTAGTTAGCTAAACCTAATATTGTTTTACACAAATCAGGACTTAAAAACTTTTTGATATAATGAGTTTTTTATGTCAAAGCGCTTTAACAGCGTTAAAAAGGCATAGCCAAGTGTAACGCCTATAGTATTTAAAATAATATCATCTACATCCAAGCTTCGATAAAAGAACCCAATTCCAACGCCAATAATCAATTGGGATAATTCAATACATAATCCGAAAAGAATACCGTAGATTATTATTCTGATTGGAGAGTTAATGTGTTGAAATAGTAGTGGCGCATAAAATCCAAAAGGAGCACACATGAGAATATTTCCAGCGATTTGTTTAACAGCTACGAAAGGAGATACAGAGTTTTGCATAATATCAATAATACTTTTAAAAGGTATAAAATTCATATTAAGTTCTATATTGCCCCGTTTGAGGCTTAACAATAGGTTGGATTGCACAGGGATTGGAAAGAGTATTATTGAAATGACAACTAAAATGTGTAGATAAAAGATCAACAATGTAAGATTTTTTAATACATTTTTTTTGGTTGAAATGTTATGTAAGGCTGTGAAAATTACTGCAATTACAAGCGATACTCCAAGCGGCATTCCAGTTAAAATAATTATTACCGCCTTAAAATTGTGGATAGTAACAAATCCTAGGAGTATTGTCCGAAAGTGGTCATATCCAGAATATTATATCCTATATTGGTAACAAATGGAATTTACTTATGCAGGATTTTTATAAACCGACAGGAGTTTGCTGGAAGGGTGTGGAATCCAGTACAATAAGGTAAGTTGGATTCCGAAAGGAGCCTGAAGATGGAAAGAATAAACTTCTATTCAGTTAAGCAAGTCAAAGAAAAAAGTGAGTTATATCATTTGAATAGTAAAAAAGTAAGCTCTCCAGAGGATGCAAATCAGATTATTCAGACCGTTCTTGATTTGAATAACGAAGCGGTTGAGAAATTCGGCATTCTGACGCTGGACTCGCGAAATGTTGTGGCGGGCATTCATGTCCTGGCTATCGGCACTTTGAATGCTGTGCTGATTCATCCAAGGGAAGTTTTCAAAGCGGCCATTTTAAACAATGCAGCCAGCATCGTGCTGTTCCATAACCACCCGTCGGGTGATCCGACGCCAAGCGAGGAGGATATCGAAATCACGCAGAGGATTGTCGATGCCGGCGAGCTGATGCTGATCGAAGTGCTCGACCATATCATAACAGGCGATGGGAAGTATTGCAGCATGGCTGAGCAAGGATTGCTGAACAAGGGCCAGTCTGATCCCGAAAAATGAATCCGATCCGCTTATAGCTTAAGCGGGGTCGGATTTTTTGTTTCCGCTTTGTTCGAAAGGTCACACTGGAGGGCAAGTTTAGAATTCTCCCAACTGGAAAAACTGGGTAATAGATAGATGGGAGGATGAACAGATGAAGCAGATCATACTTATGACCGACGGCTGCTCCAATGTCGGAATCAGCCCGGCCGTCGCGGCGGCCGAAGCGAAAGCGAAAGGGATTATCGTTCACGTTATCGGGGTGCTGGACGCCGGCGAGATCGGCGAACTAGGCGCTTCCGAGATCGACGAGATTGCCGCAGCGGGCGGCGGCATGAGCCGGACCGTGCAGCCTTCGCAGCTCTCGCAAACGATGCAGATGATGACGCGCAAAACGGTTGTCCAGACGATCCAGCAGGTGGTCGGACAAGAGCTGCGGAGCATTCTGGGGCAGACGACGAAGCTAGAGGCTTTGCCGCCGGAGCAGCGCTCCGAAGTGGTGCGGGTCATTGACGATTTGACGGAAACGGCGGATTTGAAGGTCGCTTTGCTGATCGACGCCAGCGCCAGCATGAAGCCGAAGCTGCCGGCCGTCAAGGAAGCGATCTGCGATCTTCAGCTCAGCCTGCAATCACGGATGGGCGAGAGCCTGCTGTCCGTCTTTCATTTTCCGGGCAACGTATCGGGCGATCAGGAGGTCGAGATGGACATCGGCTGGACCCGCGACCTTGCAAATTTGAACCGGTTGTTTTATAAATTAAACATGAAGGGTACGACGCCGACAGGACCGGCGCTGCTCAAAGTCGTTGAATTCATGAACGGCTCGGCCGATGATACATATAGAAGCAAGCATAATGCAGCGGGGGATCGGCGGACGGCCGACAGCCGTATGAGATCAAGCGAGGATGGGATATTCGGTGACTACGTCGTTTAGGCCCGCTTTTCCGGCGGGAACCCTCGTAAACGGCAAATGGAATCATAACGCATACCGTGTGGAGCGGCTACTTGGCGAAGGAGCCAACGGCAAAGTATATCTGGTCTCCCGGGGGAAGCGGTATTACGCGCTTAAGGTCGGTTTCGACGCCGTGGATCATCAGTCCGAGGTCAATGCGCTGAAGGCGTTGTCCCAATCGGCCACATCGTTTCAGCAGACGTTGATTGATGTCGACGATTTTTCATGGGAAGGCACGGATTATCCTTTTTGCGTCACAAAGTACATCAAAGGAAAGTCTTTGACGGAATACATGAAGCAGTACGGCAGCGATTGGATTCATCTCATCGGCCTGAACCTGCTACGGAAGCTGTCCGAGCTGCATGCGAGCGGCTTTGTCTTTGGCGACTTGAAAGCCGAGAATATGATCATATCGGGCTACGGCGACGTGGCCTTGATCGATTTCGGCGGCGTAACGGCCAAAGGGCGCGCGGTGAAGCAGTTTACCGAGGTGTACGATCGCGGCTTCTGGAACGCCGGCACTCGGATGGCGGACGACGCGTACGATTTGTTCTCCTTCGCCGTGCTGATGCTCAACGTGACGGACCGGGAACGCCGGTTTCATTCCGTGAATTCACTGCTGCCGCAGAACCGCAACGTCGAGTGGCTGCTCGATATGCTGAAGGGCAATGCGCTGCTGGCGCCGTCGGCGCCGGTGCTGCGCAAAGCGCTGACGGGCCGCTACACGAGCTCCAAGCAAGCGCTGGCCGACTGGCGCGCCCGCGGCTCGGCTTACCGTCCGGTGCGCAAGAAGCCGGTCAAAGGGGGCTGGATCAAGCTGTGCTTCGCCGCTTCCTTGCTGATGTTCGGCGCGGCCATTTATTTCGTCTTGCAATAAAATGTAGACAAAGGCAATTCAAGACGGCCCGGATCGGGTAATAGTCAAACGGGAAGGTTCGTCAGACGAGAGGTTGTTCATTCATGGAGACGGCGGAAACATTATCTGCGCAAGTGGAGCGGTTCATTCAAGACGAAGCTTTGATCGAACCGGGGGACGGCGTGGTCGTGGCGGTATCGGGCGGACCCGATTCCG
>NZ_JTHN01000012.1 GCF_001399685.1 Paenibacillus sp. A3 | reverse complement strand
GGCATATGCAGAGAATTTTTCTACGCGAAGCAGGTTTCTCAACAAGCTCAGGGGATGAAAACGTCCCCTGCTTTCCTTTTCTCTACATAAAATCTTACAATTCGTCAAACACTCCGTTTACATATGTTCCCGGATGCGATGCTATAATGATACGTATTGGAGCGACAAAGTCCTCGAGACGACCAATGTTTATTGGCGTTTCGGGGATTTTTTTGTTGCAAGGAGGTGCCGCAGCGGGTCAAAGCAGGTCACGAACTCAACATTAACTGCCGTCGATGGAAAATGATGCGGAAGGAGCTATGACGCTTGAACACCATTCGATTTCAAAAAAAGGCTTGGTCGCGCACGGGGTTCGTTCTGGTGGCGGCACTTTTCGTGCTGCTGTCCTTCGGATGGACGCTGTCAGCGGTACTTGCCGCCCCTGAGGCGCTCCTGCGCAAAGCGGCGGAGGCCGGGGACCGGTCCAGCTTCGTCGTGAAGAAGGACGGCTCCTTATGGGCCTGGGGACAAAATTCGAGCAAGCTCGGGCTGGGCAGCAGTCAAGACACGATCTACGAGACGCCCGTGAAGGTGAACGGGATCTCGGACGTGGCCGCTGTCAGCATGGGGGCAAACCATACGCTCGCGGTGAAAAGCGACGGAACGGTATGGGCTTGGGGCAGCAACGAGACCGGGGCCCTGGGACTTGGCTCCGAGACGAGGGAAACCAATGTCCCGCAGCAGGTGAAGGGACCGGGGGGAGAAGGCTTTTTGACCGATGTGGCGGACATCGCCGTCGGCAGCACCTTCTCTCTGGCGCTGAAAAAAGACGGAACGATCTGGCAGTGGGGCTTTTTACATACGTTCCAGTCGGCGACTCCCACACCGGTAGTGGGTGAAACCGGTCAAGGATCGCTGTCCGGCATCGTCAGGATCGAGGCCGGAAGCGATTTTGCGCTTGCGCTGAAGAACGACGGGACGGTGCTTCAATGGGGCAGCAGCTTTTACATCCTGCCGTCGCCGAGCGCAACGCCTCTTAAGGTCCAAGGGCTGGATCAGGTGAAGGCGATCGGCCATGGCAGCTATCATGCGCTTGCCGTCAAGGAAGACGGCACGGTATGGGCATGGGGAACGAACAGCAGCGGGCAGCTTGGCGACGGCTCGAAGACGGATTCGCTTGCCCCGGTGCAGGTCAAGCTTCCGGGGGGAGAGCCGTTGCGGCAGGCAAAGGCGGTAACGGGCGCCGGCTTTACCAGCTATGCCGTCAAGGAAGACGGCACGGTATGGTCTTGGGGGGATTCGAGCTCCGGCATGCTCGGGATCGGCGAAGTAGAGGACGATCTTCATTTCGGCAGCCCGTATGCGCTGCAAGTGAAGGGCGAAGGCGGAGCGGGATTTTTGGAGCAAGTAGCTTCCCTCTCCGGCAGCGAAACGACGAACTTTGTCCTGGCCGCCAAATCGGACGGCACGTTCTCGGGCTGGGGCAAAAACAGCGAAAAGCAGCTGGCAAACACGGCCGTCGACACCTACGTCGAACCGGTCAAGTTGGACATTCGCGACGATGCGGCGGATACGACGCCGCCTGCCCGCGTAACGACCGTCCCTGCGGATGGGGCGGCGAACGTCGCAGTCGATGCCGTAGTCAAGGTGACGTTTGACGAAGCGGTTCTGGCAGGCCCGGCGTTTTCGGGGATTGCCATTGCCGATGGCAGCGGCTTGCCTGTAGGCGGGGTGACGGCAGCGGTACAGGAGCGCGAGCTGACGGTGGCGCATGCGGCCTTTGCTCCGCAGCAAACGTACACCGTTACGATTCCGGTGCAGGCCGTGAAGGATGTGGCGGGCAATGCGAACGCCGGGGAAATCAAGTGGTCGTTTGCCACGGCGGGCACTCCGGCCCAATCGGCGCAGCCGCTGGCGGACAAGCTGGCCCTCCGCGGCGTTTCCTTGACGGGAGTGCAGGGAGCCGTGACGGGAGCGGCGGTCGTGAAGGCTTACAAGCTGCCGGACAAGCAGGAGCTGCTTGGGACCGCGGCGGCCGACGCCGACGGCGCCTTTAGCTTGGCGCTTCCGGCTGCGGTGCAGACGGTTTATGTTACTGCCACGGAAGCGGGGAAAGCGGAAAGCGATCCGACCGCCGTGTCGCAGACACCGGCCTCGTCGGCAGCCGTCTCCCTGCATTTGCCCGGGGGCGGCACGGTAGGCAAAGACCGCACCTTCGAAGCGGAGGTGCGGGTGGCGAATTACGCCAATTTGTACGGTGCCCAACTTCAGATCAAGTTCGATCCGGCTAAGCTGAGGCTGGCGGAACCGACGCCGATTCAAGGCGGCGAGTTGTGGAACGGACATTCGGCGGCGTTCTTTTTAAATCAGGATCCGGCTCGTCTGGAGCAAGGCATCCTGACGTTTGCGGGTACGCTGCGCGGCGAAGCGGCGGGGCTGAGCGGAAATCAAGCGGTCTCGATCGCGAAAATTCGCTTCAGAGCCATCGGAGCACCCGGTGCGACCGCCATCGACATTCCGGCGGACGGGGTCAAGCTGGCCGCTGCGCCTCGGGGAACGAACACGCTCCCGATCCGCTCGGACGTGTCGGGGCCTGCAAGCGTGACGATTGTCCCGGGGGCTGCCGCCGGGAAAGCGACCGTCTCTTTAGCTGCTTCGGCGCAAGAAGTACGGGCCGGACAGCCGTTTACCGTCCGGGTGAACGTGGACGAGTACACGGACGTGTACGGCGCGCAATTCCAGCTGGCTTACGATCCGCTTCGGTTGAGCGTGCAGGACGAAGATCCGGGCAAGCCGGGCGTTCAAGTGCGGACAGGCTCGTTGTTTGGCTCAACCGTGACGCAGCAGGTATACAATCAGGCGGAGGTGTCGCAGGGCGTCATTACGTTTGCCTCGATGCTTCGCGGGGGCGCGTCCGGCGTATCCGGCTCCGAACCGGCGTCGATTGCCGAGATCACGTTCGTTCCGGCAACGAATCAAATCGGGGAGACGAGTATCGCGCTGAAGCCGGAAGAAGTGAGGCTGGCCGGCTATCCGTCGGGCGATCCGGCGAGCTGGCAGCTTCCGTTTGAGCTTGCGGGCAGTCCGCTGCTCGTGAAGGTAAAACCGGCAGGACCCGATACGCAAGCGCCGGTCTGGACGCCGGATGCGAAGCTGACGGCAAACGGCATCACGTCGAACGCCGTGACGCTGAAATGGACGCTGGCATCGGACGATACGGCTGTAAGCAGCTACAAAATTTGGAAGGAAGAATGGACGAACGTCAGCGTGACCCGCAGCGTGTACGGCGGGGGAACAGGCTTGAGCGTCGCCGGAGCGGTCTATGGTCCGGTGAAACAGGAAGCGGCGCTCGTGCCGGGAACCCAAACGGAATGGACGCTGGGCGGATTGAAGAGCGGAACGACGTACCGGTTCACGGTGGAGGCAGGCGATGCGGCAGGCCACTGGAGCACGGGCGGACCGGCTGTGATGGTGACCACGCTGGCAGGTTCCGGCGGGCCTGACACGGAAGCGCCTCGCTGGCCGCAGGGAGCGAAGCTTGAAGCCACTTCCATCGGCGTCAACAGCGTGAATCTGAAGTGGCCGACGGCGTCGGATAATACGGCTGTAACGGCCTACCGGCTGTATCAAGGCACGACGCTGCTTGCGACGGTGACCGGTCATGTCTACGAGGTGACCGGACTGTCCTCGGGTACGACGCATACCTTTACGGTCCGCGCGGGCGATGCCGCAGGCAACTGGAGCGACGAGCTGAAGCAGAGCTTCACGACAACAAGCATTTTGTCCGGCGGTACGAGCTACGGCGCGTGCTGCGGACCGGCAGCTCCGGTCTCTTTCCAGATGACGGAACACGGAATTGTTCTGCCTCAACCCTACATTCGCACGACGAAGGAAACGCTCGCTGGCGGCGTCACGTCGACCTTGGTGACGGTAGACGAAGAGGCGCTTGGCAAGGCGCTCGGGCAATTGAAGGATGCGGCTGCCGCTGCGCAGCGGATTACGATAGCTGTGGAGTCAGCGGTAGCGACGGTCCGGCTCCAGCTCCCGGTCGGCGTTCTCATGAAGGCTGCAGCCGATACGCCGAAGGCGGTCATTGCATTGGAAGCCGGGGCGGTCCGGTATGAGCTGCCGATCGGCCAGATCGGCTATGAAGCGATCGCCCGCGAGCTTGGGGCGGACGTCAAGCAGATGAAGCTGACACTGACGATGGCAGCCGTGAAGGGCGCGCCGCTGGAGCAGCTGAAGGCCAGCCTGAAAGGCATGTCGCTGCTGTCCGACGCCGTGGAGTTTACGGTAACGGTAGAAGGCGGGGTCAAATCGCGAGTCGTCGACCAATTCAACGGGACGATGGTGAAACGGATGTTTACGATTGCCGAACCGGATTCGAACCAGCTTACCGGCGTACGCTTCGAGCGAAACGGACCGGTGTTCGTCCCGACGGTAACGCAGACGATTGGCGGCAAGCCGACGGCGGTCCTGATGAGTCCGACGAACAGCGCCTACGGCGTGATCAAGTACCGGAAGACGTTCCAGGATACGGCCGGACACTGGGCGCAAGCCGACGTCGAACTGCTGGCTTCGAAGCTGGTCGTGCAGGGGACGTCGGAAGAGCATTTCGCGCCGGACAAGGATGTGACGCGCGCCGAATTCGCTTCGCTGCTTGTCCGTTCGCTCGGACTCCCGCTAAGCGAAATGGCTGCGCCGTTCAAAGACGTGCAGGCCGGCGACTGGTTCTATGGCGCGGTCGGCGCCGCTGTGAAAGCGGGACTGATCGAAGGCTTCGAGGACGGCACATTCCAGCCTGGGGCGAAGATCACCCGGGAGCAGATGGCGGTCATGATCGCCCGTGCCTTGAAGGCGGCGGGCAGCGCGCCGAAAGCCGGCAACGCTGCTGCTGCGCTGGACGCTTTCCGGGACAAGCAAGCGGTAAGTTCTTGGGCCAAGGAAGCGCTGAGCCAGTCGCTGGATACGGGGCTCATGAATGGCATGACCGAATCGACGCTCGAACCGGCCAGCCATGCGACCCGGGCGCAAGCGGCCGTCATGCTGAAACGACTGCTGCGTTACGCAGGGTATATCAATTAACGCCGACGGAGGAACGAAAACGATGAATACGAATCGCCAAAACGTTTGGACAACCGTATCGCGCGCCATGTTGAACACCGTGCTCGGTGCAGGTTTATTGCTTTCCGGCTTTGCCGGGACGGGGAATGCGGAAGTTTCCGCATCCTCCGTTTCCCCTGCGGCCGAGCCGACTGTCTCGGCTGCCGCTTCCGGGACGATCTCCATTGCGCAAGCGCGCCAGCTTCCTCCGGGCGTCGAGTTCACCGTCCGGGGCGAGGTGACGGCGGTTTATCCCAAGTCGAACGCCTTTATTCACGACGGGACGGCAGGGCTGCGGATTTACGGCTATGACGCCGCCAGGCTGCGTCTGGGGTCGGAAATCGATATTACCGGCAGGATCAAAAATTACAACAACGAGCTGGAGCTGGTTTTTCCTTTTACCACGACTGAGCTGCCGGGAGACCAATTCCCGACGCCCCCTCCGCTGGAGGTTTCGTTGGATCAGGTCGGCGAAGCCAATGCGGGCCAATTCGTCAAGGTCAAGAACGTCTGGGTTACCGAGGATTACAACAGCGGCGACGGCGGCGTGAAGGTGACGGACGGAAACAACTCGGTGGTCATCTTCGCTCTGGACCAGCCGGACCTCAGAACTTATTTGCAAAATCTGCCGAAGGACCCGTCCCAAAAATTCGATATCGTCGGAGCGAGCTCTGTGTTCCGGTCGACCAAGCAAATTTTCCCGCGCGGAGAAGCGGATATCGTGCCGGCGCAACCCGGCGGGGGCACGCAGACGACCGCTCCGGCGGCAGTCAAGCTGACGTTCGACAACCGGACGCCGGTGGCTGCCCGGTTAAGCGGCAGCAGCGGTTCCGTTCCGGCTTCGAGCACCGTGAAGCTGTACGCCAACGCGGCCAAAGGAGCCGAGCTTGGCAGCGGGACGGCCGATGGGAACGGCGCTTTCGCCGTCACCTTCGACAACAGCGCGCAGCAGCTCCAGACCGTCTACGTGTCCGCAACCGTGGCCGGCAAAGCGGAAAGCGGCCTGACTGCCGTCAGCGCGCAAAGCAGCGGCGGCGATACGTTCGACGTTACGGTCACGCATATTTCCGACGGCGACACGTTTAACTTTAGCCCGTCGCTGACGGTAGACGGCAAGTCGGTGCATATCGTGCGCATGCTCAATATCGATACCCCGGAAACGGCGCAGACGCCCTTCGGCGATCAAGCCACGCAAGTGCTCCAATCGCTGATTACGACGGGAACGGCCGTGAAGCTGGAGCTGGACCAAGTCAAAGTGGACGGTTACGGCCGCCTGCTGGCGCACGTGTACCGCAAAAGCGACAATCTGGACGTGAACAAAGAAATGCTGAAGCGCGGAGCGGCGATCAACTATTACATTTACCCGAACATGAAATATTTCGCGGACTACGGGGCGGCGGCGAAGGAAGCTTCGCTGGAAGGCAAAGGGATCTGGAATCCGGGCCAGCCGCTTAGCAAGCTGCCTTACGAGTACCGGGCGGCGGGCTGCATGGAGCGGTATGTCGGGGATTCGCAAACGAAGAAATATTACGTCCCGAAGCGGTACAATGAAATTCCGTTCGAGAACCGGGTATTTTTCGGCTACGACAAGCTGGAACCCAGATCGGCAGGCTATACCCCGGCGGACCCTGCGGACCCGAACCATAATCCGGCGACGGACTGCTCGACTGGAAGTCTCAAAACAATCGCGGAGGTTCGCAGCAATTGGAATCCGGACACGACGTATCAAGTGGTCGGCGAACTGACGGCCGTCCTTGCGCCGGATCATGCGTTCGTTCAGGATACGACAGGCGGCATTCATCTGTACGGCAAAATCCCCGCCGATCTGCAGGTCGGACAAGAGGTGAAGGTGGACGGCAACGTACAGGAGTTTTACGGGGATCTGGAGTTTAAGAACGCAAGGATCGAGAAGCTGAACCAAGACCGGATTCCGACGCCGGTTCCGCTGGAGCTTAAGCTGGATCAAGTCGCGGAATCGAACGAGGGCCGTCTGATCGCCGTGCGAAACGTGTGGATCACGAGCAATTACAGCGGCGGCAACGGCGGTATCCGGATCACGGACGATACAGGGACGGAAGTCGTCGTCATTTCCCCCACGAAGGGCGGGACGTTCCTTGCCGAATTGCAAAAGCTTCCCAAGGGGAAGCAGAACAAATTTGACATCGTCGGCGGCAGCTCCGTTTGGAGCAGTCTGCGGGAGATTTACCCCCGCTCCCTGACCGATATTGTTCCGGCAGGCGGATCGGGCGGCCAAACTGGCTCGGTGAAAGGCACGGTGAAAGCCGAGGGCCGCAGCGTACAGAGCGCCATCGAGATTACGGCGAAGCACCAAGCGAGCGGCAAAGAAACCAAAATTACCGCTTCGGCCGACGGCTCCTTTACGATTCCAAATCTGACTGCCGGGTCTTACACGGTAACGGCGAATCTGAAGCACTGCATCCCGGTCAAAGCGGCGGTCATCGTACAGGACAGAAAAGCTGCCGACCTCGGCAACTTGGCGGCGCCCGGCAACGGAGGCAGCAAGGAAGGCTTGATGCGGGGAGGCAACGTGTATCCCGACGCGGAAATCAACATTTACGATGCGGTAACCGTGGGCGTTTCGATCAACAAGACGACGCCGGAAGCTCTAGAGGCGGCGGACATCAACGGAGACGGCGCGGTCAATCAGGCCGACCTCGATCTGGTAGAGAAGAATTTCCTGGCCCAAATCGCAAACTAAGGAGCAATTGGGCAGCATAAGAAGCGGCGTCCCGGGCATAAGCGTTGTATGCTTGCGGGACGCCGCTTTTTTTACAGGAAGGAAACCAGCTTAGCTTTGCGCGTTTTCCGGAGCCGTATGGATGACGACGCCTTCGACGTCTTGCGGATTTTTCAGCAGGTGAAAAATCGGGCATACCCGTTCCACCGCCTCATGAAGCTCGGCGATCGTCTGCTCCGATTCCGACGAGACAATGTGCAGCTTATACCGGATGTTGTGCGGGTAGATCGGGACATGCTCGAAGCCTGGCTGACCGGCCAAGGCGTGCTGCTCCCCGGTCACTTCCACCTCCAGCGATTCCAGGGACACGCCCCGTTCGGCGGCTTGAATCAAGGTGATATGCGTCAAGCAGCTACCGAGCACGCCGAGTTGAATCTCCGGCGAAGTCGGCCCGAGATTGTACCCGGCAAAGTCCGGCGGACTGTCGCTAATAATCTGAAAATCGCGGATGCGGATTTCGCGCACCCCGCTTCGCCCGGCGGCACGCACATTCGCTTTAATCGCCTGCCTGGCCGTTTCCGGCTGCTTCAAAGCTTGCTCGTTGCGCTGTAGGCTCGCTTCCCGTTTTTGAACCAGAAATTCGTTTAAGGTGGACATCGTTCGATCACTCCCATACGATTGAATTTGATTCCCAAATAAAAAGACTCCATGATTATTCGGCCAAGTCACGTTTCCGGGTACGGTCGAATACATGGAGCCTCCAGGGGCATGGTGGGCTGGTTGGATGGTTGAGATTACAAAATCAAGGCGATTTACTAAAATGTAGCATCAAATGGCGGAGGAAGCAACTCGAAAATTTTTAAGTTGACGCTGGCAAGAATCTCCTGTTAAAATAGCATCAACACCCGATAACCTATTAAACCTATCGGAATTTGTCTACCGGACTGCCGGAGGCATGACGAACCCGCATTCATCATCGCAATGCGCGGGCCGTTGTGTCTCTTTTTTTGCATATTAACTCATACTATCTCAAACCTTGGAGGATGAAAACGATGGCTAACGAAAATCAATGGCAACCCGAAACTTTGGCGGTTCACGCCGGGCAGGAAATCGATCCGACGACGTTCTCCCGGGCGGTCCCGTTGTATCAGACGACTTCATACGGCTTCCGGGATACGGAGCACGCAGCGGACTTGTTTGCCTTGAAAGAGTTCGGCAACGTATATACGCGGATTATGAATCCGACCACCGACGTCTTCGAGAAGCGCGTTGCCGCGCTGGAGGGCGGGGCTGCGGCGCTGGCGACGGCCTCCGGACAAGCGGCCATCACGTACTCGATCCTGAACATTGCCTCCGCCGGTGACGAGATCGTCTCGGCTACCAGCTTGTACGGCGGCACGTACAACTTGTTCGCCTCCACGCTGCCGAAACTGGGCATTCAAGTGAAGTTCGTCGATCCGTCCGACCCGGAAAACTTCCGCGCCGCCATTACGCCGCAGACGAAAGCGCTGTACGCCGAGACGATCGGCAATCCGAAAGGGGACGTGCTGGATATCGAAGCGGTGGCCCGCATCGCTCACGAGAACGGCATCCCGCTCATCGTGGACAATACGTTTCCGAGCCCTTACCTGCTGAAGCCTATCGAGTTCGGCGCGGATATCGTCGTCCATTCGGCCACAAAGTTTATCGGCGGTCACGGCACATCGATCGGGGGCGTTATCGTCGACAGCGGCAAGTTCGATTGGACCGCGAACGACAAGTTCCCGGGGCTGACGCAGCCTGACCCGAGCTATCACGGCCTCGTCTTTACCGAAGCGGTTGGACCGATCGCTTATATCATCAAAGCCAGAGTGCAGCTGCTGCGGGATCTCGGAGCCACGTTGTCGCCGTTCAACGCGTTCCTGCTGCTGCAGGGGCTTGAGACGCTCCACCTGCGGATGGAGCGCCACAGCGCCAACGCGCTCAAAGTCGCCCGCTTTCTGGAGAAGCACGAAGCGGTCGATTCGGTGCAATACCCGGGACTGGAGAGTCATCCGTCCTACGCGCTGGCGCGTAAATATTTGCTCAAGGGCCAAGGCGCGATCCTCACGTTCGAGGTCAAGGGAGGCGTCGAAGCAGGCAAAAAGCTGATCAACGCCGTGAAGCTGTTCTCCCATCTCGCCAACGTCGGCGATTCCAAATCACTGATCATCCATCCGGCGAGCACGACCCACCAGCAGCTCTCCGGGGAGGAGCAGCTCGCCGCAGGCGTTACCCCGGGCCTAGTCCGTCTGTCTGTTGGCACGGAATCGATCGGCGACATTTTGGCCGATCTGGAACAGGCGCTGCTGGCAAGCCAGGAGGAAAGCCGGGCCTCGGTTTAAAGGTAAGATACGGAAAGCCGCAATGCGAGGTTATTTGCTCGTGTTGCGGCTTTTTTGTGTTTTAAATGCTTCCGCTGGGTGATGAAAATAGTCGGTCAGTCAGAAGATTGATATATTTTTTTTACATAAATCGCTATATACAGACATCATCTGTCAAAGGTATAATTTAGCAGGGAAAATATTTCAATATTTCAAGTCCAACATCCAAGAAGAACGTACTGGGAGGTAGTTATGTCAAAAAGGTTCATATCGTTTTTACTATGCGTCATGCTTATGATAGCATGCTCTTTACCATCAATGGCGGCAAACGGAGAAACAAACTATCAATATGATACAAAAGGGCAACTGGTGGAAAAGGTAGATTCAAACGGTGCTATTGAGTATCAATATGATCAACAAGGTAATCTTATCAGAAAAAATAAAACAAATAACCTCTTAATGAATCCAAGCTTCGATATGTCCGGCGGAAATAATGAGGTTGCTGATAAGTGGGGGAAAGAAATATGGTCGGCAGAAGAGTCCAATTTTAATGTAATTCCGTTTACACCCACTTCAAATTCGCAGAAGATCAGCGGTTCCCGCATAAAAAATAACGGAATCGTTGCAGTGAGTCAAGTAGTAAGAGTATCACCTAACAAGTCTTTTCATGTGAGTGGAAGATTTAATATTGAACAGCTGTCTAATGCCAAAGTCCAGTTATATGTTGACTTTTATAATGATTCTGGTTTTACTGGAACGGCTAGCATTGTTGAAACCCAAAATGTTACAAATGGAGGATATGTAACCCTTTCGGCTAATGGCGTAATTCCGTCGAATACGCTATACGCTAAAGTTTATCTCATTATTCGCAGCATATCGGATGGCGCATCTGGGACGATGTATGTGGATATGACGAATTTCAGCTATGAATCGGAAGAGAATTTGCTTTCCAACGGAAGCTTCGACAAGTCGAACCAAAACAATGAAGTAGCGGACGGATGGGGGAAATCCATATGGAGCACCAATACCTCCGATTTTGAATTAATACGACTCCCCTCTGGGGCACGTGTTCAGAAGGTGACCGGCTCAGGAATAGCCAATAATGGCGCTACCGGAGTGAGTCAGCTTGTGGTAGTGGAACCGGGAAAACCGTTTCAAGTCAGTGGAAGTATGAATATTGAACAGCTCTCCAATGCCAAAATTCAACTCTATGTGGATTTTAGTGGCCCTAACGGATTTACCGGAGTTAGTGTGACTGAAAGTAATGTCATTACTCAAGGTGGTTACGTCACACTATCATCGAATGGCACCGTTCCGCCCAATACCCGATACGCACTTGTCTATGCCCTTATTCGCGGAACATCCGACGGCGCCTCCGGGACGATGTATGTCGACATGATGAATTTCAAGTACGAAGCGGAGCCTAATTTCCTTGCTAATGGAGGTTTCGATACATCGACCCAATATAATGGAGCAGCGGATGGGTGGGGCAAATCCGTATGGAGCGCCCGGGCATCTAATTTTGAGTTAATTCGTTCGGCATCCGGGGCACGGGTTCAAAAAATAACCGGATCCGGAATAGAGAACAACGGAGCAGTTGGGGTAAGCCAAGCGGTAAGGGTAGACCCGGATAAGCCGTTTCAAGTCAGTGGAAGATTTAATATTGAACAGCTTACCAATGCGAAGGTCCAGTTATATGTTGATTTCTTCAATGCAACCGGTGGTTTTACCGGAGCAAATGTTACCGAAAGCAACGTTTTGACAAACGGGGAATTTGTTACTCTTTCATCACATGGAATCATTCCGCCCAACACCATTTATGCGGTTGTACATGCTCTTGTACGTGGCACTTCGGCTGAAGCTTCCGGGACGATATACGTCGATATGATGAATCTTAAATACGCCACAGAAGGCGATCTCGTAACCAATGGAAAATTTGAAGTTTATACCCAAAATGACGGAGTGGCGGATGGCTGGGGCAAATCAATCTGGGGTGCAGCTAACCCTAATTTTGAGCTGATACGGATTTCAGCCGGATCACGTGTACAGAAGGTTGCGGGAACTGGCATAGCTAATAATGGGATAGTTGGCGTAAGCCAGCTCGTGAAAGTTGAACCGGGTAAAGCTGTAAATGTAATCGGAAGCTTCAATGTAGAACAATTGATCAACGCCAAGGTTCAGTTATACGTCGATTACTTCAACGGAACCGAGTTTGTGGGAGCAACGGTGACGGAGAGCAGTTCTATTACGAACGGGGGGTATGTTCCTTTGTCGACAAATGGTATTGTCCCTCGGAATGCCACGCATGCTCGAGTCTATGCCTTGCTAAGAGGTGTGGCGGATAATGCTTCAGGTACCATATATGTAGATTCGGTTGGATTGAAGTATATAAAGTAATACCATCATTCAGTTGGAGGTTCATATGAAAAGAATTATCTCCTCATTACTAAGCCTGATCCTTTTCTTTTCTCTAATTACACCTACGTTGGCCGCGGAGAAAGATTTCTTGGGCTTGATCCTTACAAGCTTTAAGACCGATAGTTCTAAGGACAGTTCGCTGACGAATGCCTCATCATTAAACGGAGTTCTAACCGATAAGATTGGTTCAGCCATCGGCGCCATCAATTCTATGACTAGTATTACCGATTCCGTATATGGTTCGGTCTATGATTCCGTCTATAAAAACAGAGTGAAGAGATCACTGGCCTCGCAACCAATTGTTACACCGGTGAATCTTAAACCCGATGAGTCCCCGTACCTGATCAATTCAGAATACGACTCTGTCTCTACCCTGTCTGGTAGTCTATCGATACAAACGACGGATATGACGGTTAACGGAAGAAACGGATTGTCGTTTTCCTTGACAAGAACCTATAACAGCATCGATGCCAACATGTACGACAAAGGTCCTGCAGATAATGATCAACCTTATGAAAAGTCTGATTTTCCGTTCGGTTGGCTCGGTACAGGTTGGTCCTGGGATCTTCCATATATGCAGTACAATGGTGAGGATCGGTATATTCATCTTGCCGGTCCGTTAGGATCTGGTACATATGAAATAGTTAGGAATTGGCCAATTGGTCATGACGGAGAAAACATAAACCCAAACTACGCACCGGGCGAGACTTATTTGTTGAAATATAATTGGAAGAATTTGGGCGTTAAATCTTTATTCGTAGATTTTTTTAAAGGATACTTTTTAATTCAGACTCTCGAAGGAATTACGTACCACTTCGAAGTAACAGGTTCAAGCGAGTTAGCTCCCCTAACTAAAATAAGCGATGCTTACAATAATGAGATTCGTTTTGACTACGAAGATATTGGGTACGGGTCCAAAAGATTAAAAAGCATTTCAACGGATGACCCCAGCCAGACCATTACCATTGATTATCAGGCCGAAGGAATAACTCTAACAAAAGGAGGGCAAAAAGTACAGTTTGTTCAATCTAAAATTAAATCCCCGCCCAATGAAGTTTTCTTTTGGGGGGGATTTAGGGACGTAACTCGATTAGATAAAGTGATTGATACTGAAGGAAGAACAACTGTCTATACCTATACCATAAAGGACGAATATTCCAATTACGATGTTTATGATTCAAGAACAAATACAACTAGAACGGAAAGGGGGATAAGTCAGCGGAATTTGCTGCTGAGCAACATAACTCACCCAACAGGGGCGAAGAGTCAATATATCTTTGATGATACGAAAAGATACGCTCCTTACATGCCGGAATATTTGGGGGGGCGTAAGGGACACTACCCTCTAAAAGAGAAGTCCTTACAGACTATACAATCGGACGGCTCTTTGAGAACCTTTAAACATGAGAAGTTTGCATATCGAGTTAGTGAAGAAGGCTTTCGTTATTATTATACTGATCTTGATGATGGTGTATCTCAAACAAGGTATGTAAATAAATGTGAATTTAACTCGAATTCCCTTAAGCCTTGGCTAAAAGATATGTATTACCAAACGAACATTACCAAAACATCAACTCGAAACGGCGTAACCTACACCGTCTCAACGGATCAGCAATACGACGAAGCAAGGCAACTGCCATATCCCAACAAAGTGACGACCACCTATACGGCACAGGGGCAATCGTATACAACAAATACTTCCCGGGAATTCGACCTCTATGGCAATGTGCTATGGTCGACCGATCCGATGGGAGTTACAACGAACTACGATTACGACCCGAATACGCACTTGCTTAGCAGCATAACGCAGCCGATTTATAACAATCAGAAGCGGTATACGCTGCTTGAGCGTAATGAGAAGAAGAAAGTAACTAAGGAAAAGGTGTTTGAAGACGGACCTAACGGGAAGCTGCTGTCGGAGACGCGCTATGAAGACATCGATGCATACGGCAACCCGCGCAAAATCATAACAAAAACCGATGATGCCAAAGAAACCGAAACGAACGTGGAGTACGGTGCTCAGTACCATAGCCGGTTTCCGACCAAAACGACAACGGATGTGACCAACGTCGATGGAGCGACTACGAAGATTTCGCAACAATATGAGTATAATCCAACGCTCGGAAAAGTAACGACAATCATCGACGGGAAAGGCTATGCGACAAACTACGACTATGACAAGCTGGGCCGGGTAACGAAAGCAACCAATCCAGATAAAAGCGTCGTCACCCTGCAATATGATGATGCGAAAAATTCGATCCTGATCACGGACGAGGAAGGCGTAAAAACGTACACACAATGGAACCCGATCGGCTGGAAGATTGCATCGGGTGTGAACGAACAGGACATTAGAAGCAAGTTCGGCTACGACGCATACGGCCGTTTGGAATGGAGCGAGGATGCCCGGGGAAACCGGACGTGGTTCGGCTATGACCAATGGAGCCGCCAGAATAAAATCACATACCCGGACGGTTCGTCAGCTACGGTGGAATACAATGATGTTCAGCGCACCAAAGTATCGACCGATGCCGAAGGCTACAAGATCACGGAGACGCTGGATCCCTTAGACCGGACGACGAAGAAAGAGGAAACGAAACTGGTCAACGGGCAGCATGTGGTCCAAACATTGGGCACGTTTATGTATGACGCTGCAGGCAAAGTTCGCGAAAGTACGGATGGCAACAACAACCGGACGAAGTTCGATTATGATGCCCTGGGACGTTTGACGGGAGTTACCAATGCGAAGAACGAGTTTACGAAGTATGAGTATACCTCCAAAGATCGCTTGAATTTGTTCAAAATTGTGTTTCCGGACAACACGGAAAGATCCAAGAAATACGACGAGCTGGGACGTACGATTCAGACGATCGCCCCCGATCAGGCGGTAGAAAAGTTTTATTATGATGAAAATCATAACTTGCGAACGTATGTAGACCGTAAAGGCCAAGTGACAACGAACGATTACGATAACCGTAATAAGCTGCGCAGCAGTGCTTTAGGAAACGAAACGATAAGGTATGATTACGATGCTGCCGGAAAACGTAAGTTCATGCAAGACAACACAGGTACCACGAACTATCACTATAACGAGCTTGGACAGTTGGACATTCTCACGTATCCGGACGGGAGGACGATTCAATACTCTTACGACCGACAAGGGAATCGAGAGAAAATGACCGACCCGTTCGGTTATGTTACGGCTTATGGATATGATAACCGTAACCGGCTAACAGGCGTAGGTCCAAACTTCAATGACTGGGATGCGAAATACGAGTATAAGCACAACAATTTATTGGCAGCGATCGTGCAGCGCAATGGAGTGACGGGATCTTATACGTATGAGGGATTAAACTTGACCGGACTGTCCCAGAAGAAGCAGGGAACGGCACTCAATACTTTTGCCTACGGATATGACAACAACCGCAATCAGACGAGTAAGACGGAGAACGGAACGCGGCATGAATTCAGCTATGACCCGCTGAACCGGATCGGAACGTCGAGCCAGTTTGGCGAACAGTACACGTACGATTCCCGCGGCAATCGTCAAACGATGCAGAGCAGCAATAGTTCGAACCTGAGCGGAGCAAGCTACCGGTACGACGAGCGGAACCGGCTCGTTCAAGTAACGACCGATGACGGGAAGAACGTAGCGTACCGTTATAACGGGGACGGGCTCTTGTACGAGCGGACGGAGAACGGGCAGACAGTTCGTTATTACTATGACGGAGCGAATATAATTGCCGAAGGGACGGTAACGAATGGTTCGGCCGCGCTAAAAGCTCGGTACATTCGTGGAAACGGACTGGCGGCTCGTGCAGATGCAAGCGGTGCTAAGACGTATTATCTTCACAATGGTCACGGAGATGTGGTAGGGTTAACCGATGGCAGCGGAAATATCCTGAACCAATATACGTATGATATCTGGGGAAATCCACTGACCGTAACGGAGCAAGTGCCACAGCCTTTCCGCTACAGCGGGGAGTTCTGGGACAACAGCGCACACTTTCAATATTTGCGGGCAAGATGGTATGATCCGAGTGTAGGCCGGTTTATGAGTCAGGATACGTATGAAGGGGATATTGCCAATCCGCTGAGTTTGAATTTGTATACGTATGCTCACAATAATCCAATAAGGTTTACAGATCCTAGTGGTCATTGGGTTTATGGCCCAGATTTGGGCGACATATTGGATGGCGCGGTTAATGCTTGGAATAGCGGAACAAATTGGGCAAGAGAGAAAAATGCTAAATTAAGCGAGACATCTTCGTTCTATAAAGAAGTTTATGGTGATGATATTGAAATAGTCTTGAACCCTGATATGAGCCTGCGGGAAAAAGGACAACGACTGCTTAATCCAGCTCCTATTGGTGTATTAAAAGGGCCGGGCAAGGGTATGGGTATGATTAAAATTGAAGGAATGCCCCCTATCGTACAATCTAGAATTAATATCAGTAATGATGGATTTAAGCACGTTGTGGAAGAACATTTTTCAACTAAGAACAAATCACAATTTACAATTTCACAAGATGAACTTCGTTCCATACTTTCAGATAAGGATGTAGTGAGTACTCCTATTACTAGAACTCTAAATAGTAATGATGGAATTCGCTATGTTAGGGAGGTTACTTTCGATAAGCCGATTGGTCTTGACAAATATAATGATTTTAATCCTACCTCAACGATGACTATCTTGACTGATAAGAGTGGAAACTTAATTACAGCATCACCAGGAATAATAAAATAAGGTAAGGGAGGGCTAAATCTTGAAACTTGTTGGTAGTAAAACCGAACAAGATATAAGAGAGCAATTAATAGCGTCTAATAAGTCATTATTTGAGGAAGAAGAGAAAAAAAGGTTGCTTAATGTGATTCAGGAAAATTTCCCCAATATGGTGACGGCGTATGTTCTCCATTGGATACCCGAACAAGCGGAGGATTTTTATAAAGTTCTAATAAACGATTCTATAATTGTAGATATTGAATTAGATAGGTTAAATCAAAACATAATGCCAATTATTAAATCTGTACCAATATCACAATATAAAGTAGGGTTGAGCAAAATAAACCAAATCAAATTAGCTGTAGCACTTGATTTGGTTCAAAAAGACTTTAAAAAAGCAAAGTGAATTCATTTGATGAAACCTTGATTGGCTTTTTGCCTTTCAAGGTTTTTCTTTTTCTTTGATTCTGTCATATTTGGTGGGGGAAATCGCCCAAAATGTATGCGCGGCAGGTATAAAAAAGGTGCGTAATTTACGTCAAAAAGTGTTGACTTTTACATAATCAAAGTGCTAATATAAAAACACAGAAGAAAAAGACGTAAATTACGCCAGTGAAAGAGGGCTAAAAAACAATGACAGGGTTCGAATTTATCGCCAAAGCATTCAAAGCTTCATATACAGATATTGCGAAAAGACTTGATCTGACTACCTCCACCGTTGCTGATTGGGCAAGTGGCAGAAGACCCATACCCAAGGATAAACTTCCTCTTGTCTCCAAATTATTTGGGATTGATGAGGAATATTTTAAGAAGAAGGAGCTAACCGAAGTTGAAAAAATAAAAATTGAAATCAATTACCTTGAACGAGCATCGAAGCGTGATACGCATGAGGTTGAGCATACGATAACGGACGATGATGGAAATATGCATGAAGCTTATTTTTGGCATAATCCCCATGAAGGCGAATTGCGCTACAAATATGAGGAACTTGCTTGCGAGGAGCTTGTATTAAACTTAAGACGAATCCTGAACTATGATTTCCATTTGGACATGGAGTATACCCGAGCAAATGATCATTTCAAAGTGGTTAAACAGCTTGCTGATTTGCTCGCTCAAGACGAGGGCAAAGAAGGAAACGAAGAATACGAGGAGATCACAGAAGAAGAGGTCCAACGCCGAAGAAATGTTTCAATAAAAGTAGACGCATTGAGAAGCATGTTGCATTTTTTAAATGGTGGCAAGCTTTTAGGTTTCGGCAAGATAGATCCCTTTGAACAAGAGTTGTTTGATCTACTCCGAAAATACGATGTTATAGACACGGAACCGCCAAAAGATAAAAGATCATACGAGCCTTTTGATCAAGTTAGTTCTAAGCACAAATTTTAAGTTTATTCGAGCTAAAAAGTTTAGAAAGGAGGGGGTTCAAACTTGCATTTCTTATAACATGCCGAATCTTACCCAAAATTTTGGGATTGAAATCATCAACTCGTCACGAAAAGGAGAGATTGCCTATTGTTTGATACCATCATCATGAAAACATGTCCTGTTTATCCTAATCTTGAATCTGTAGCCGCTGAAAAAATTGCTTATTTAGACAAGGGTACAACTTACAAAATTAAAGACAGCCAAATACCGTATATCAAATACCATGACAATAGCAGAACCCTCGTTTTGCAGGTATCCATCCCCAAATTTCTCTACGGTAATAATGTAACGCTCCTTCAAGAAAAGGACATTCCCCTCTTCTTCCAAAGGTTACATGAACGCTTGTACGAGTTATTTCAAATTGAAATGAAAACGGAGGATTGGTCTGGAACTGAACGGTTGGACGTATGTTGGAATTTTCAGGTTGGACATTTAGTAAGCGACTATGTGAGAGAAATACATAAATTGAAACTCCCGTACATGAAACCATATTCATATGGACATTTGGAAACGGCTGGACATAAAAACGATAGCAAAAAGACAATGTTCTATGACAAACAAATTCAATGCAGAGATACAAAGGAACCTCAAGAAGTTATTGAACAAGCCCGAGGAATCCTGCGTATGGAGATTCGACCAAGTTACAAGGAAATGAAGAAGTTTTCACCGAAACGCAGTGCTGTCGATTTACTCAAGAAAGAATTTTTCATTCAGATGGCAGAAGCAGCTTTAAAGCCAATCCAGTTTACCGAACCGATTGAAGGAATCCCATTTGGCTGGTTACAATCTCAACCATTTGACATTTATCAAATCGAAAAGGCACTTGCTTTCAAATTATTGCAAAGCCAATTCACCGAAACTGAATTAAAGCAATTGTACAAGTCAGGAACTTATGACAATAGACGGGGATTAGCTCGCAGAATCACTTTCCCAAGTCAAACAAAGCTAGCTCCGCTCAAGATTGATTATGCAAATTTAGGTTAAAAGTGATCCTTTTACATACGTTTGTTACTTTTGCGATAACGATAACAATTTCATACATAATCGGTTAAAAGTCCAGAAGAAATAAGGCTTTATAGGGCTTTAGCGATACCCAAAATCATCATACATAAAAAGAGTGCAATTTAAAGAAACAAAGAGTAATCCATACATAACGCAAGAAAACTCGATATTATTCCGATTAAATCACTGTGAAATAACGATTTTATTTTCTTATGGTGTCCGGGCTGGTTTACATTATTTGAAGGCTTCGTTTTGGTTGTATGGTGCATAGCTGTTTTGGTCACGTGGTGAGGTTAGGAATCGGACGATTCATGGTCATCATCGATTAAGTCATGAATACTGATGTTCAAGGCTTCACAGATATTTTCAAGGGTTCGAATATAGACTCTATCAACTTTATCTGAACAAAGATGGTTAATAGTATTTGGTCTTAAATTCATCATTAATGCAAGTTGTCTTTGGGACATGTTTCTTTCAGCCAAAATTTCTCTAAGCCGAATTTTAATTTTCATTAATCAAACATCCTCCGTTACGATTTCAATAACATTAATATACCATGTTGTTGAAAATAAATCATTGATCATATCTCTTAAAAGATATATAATGAATATATCTCATAAGGGTTACATTAATCCTAATTTCTGTAACGGAGGGAATTTTCAATGAACGTCATCGGTTATATTCGAGTCTCAACAGCAGGACAAGCGAGAGATGGTTACAGCTTGTCGTATCAACGGGAAGAAATCGAAGCGTATTGTCAGCAGCAAGGATGGAACCTGCTTCATGTGTTCGTGGACGAAGGAATCAGCGGTGCAAAAGTAGACGAGGACGCTTTGGAAGTAGACCGAGAAGGATTCCAGAATATGCTTTCCCTCCTCTCTACTCGTTCTATCGCTCATGTTGTCGTCCTGAATACGAACCGTCTTTGGAGAAGTGATATCGTTAAAGTGTTGGTCCATCGTGAGTTTAAGAAATTCAACGTTGACGTGAAATCCATTGAACAACCGACATACAGCATCTACAAGAAAGACCCTTCGGATTTCTTAATCAATGGCTTGATGGAACTATTGGACGCTTACCAACGGCTTGAAATCGCCATGAAACTAGGTAAAGGACGCAATAAGAAGGCCAAGGAAGGCGGTTATGCCGGAGGACGTGCTACATTCGGCTATAAAGCTAAGAAAGGCTCCAAAGTCCTCGTCATTGATGAGAAACAAGCGGTCATTGTGGAGCGTGTATTCGAATTAAAGGAGCTATTCCCCCAATGGACATTATCCGAAATTGCTTACCAATTGAACCTTGAAAACTACAAAACGCAGCAAGGCAAGGCATTCACCAAAGTACAGGTCAAACGAATCCTTGATCGTCGCAGCTTTTACAGCGGAATGTATCAATATGCTAACGTGGAAGCTATCGGCAAGCATCAGGCGATCATATGAGGGGAGGTAACATGAATATGAAACTTACCCTTATCAACAGATTGGATGCCGAAGAACAAGAACTGATGCAGCAAATTCAGACGTACGAAGCTTGTACTATGGCCGTCTTAAACATGGCGACCGATCAAGTAAGACCATTACATAAATTTGCGGTGGAAGACATCGTTTCAAGCCTCCACCGAATGACCGTTGAACTGCAAACGGAATTATTACATTTGAGGCTAGAAAAGGCACTATGCCAACCATCGAAACACTAAACAGAGACATAAACGGAGAGTAGGTTATTGCTGGCGTATCTTTGCGGTTTGTCCGCTCGAACTAAGGATGCAAGCCTACTCATCCGTGTTGTCCATTCGTTGAGTGATTACTCATGGGTTGGAAATATGCTTACGTATCGTTGTGGCTCGTCCACTTGTAGTCAGGATGCAGGTCTAACTCATGAGTAAGGATTCAACCAAAAACAACAGAGGAGTGAAGCAATATCGTACAACAAGACAAATTCATTTATGTGGGCATCGATTTGCACAAACAGCATCACACAGCGGTTTTTATCGATTGCTGGAATCAGAAGCTAGGCGAAATTAAGTTTGACAACAAGCCGTCTGCCTTTCCTTTACTGGAAAAGGAAGTAAAGAAGCATACGAAAAAAGGATTATCCGTTGTTTACGGGCTAGAAGATGTCGGTGGGTTTGGCAGAGCATTGGCGGTCTACTTGACGGAGAATAAACGTTGGGTGAAAGAAGTCAATCCAAAGCTTTCTACGGCTAGGCGTAAAAGCCATATTACGGTTCAAAAGTCCGACAGTTGGGATGCCGAATGTGTAGCAAGAGTGTTGAAAGATGAATTGCTTCAATTGCCGGATGCCAGACCGATTGATTTATATTGGGCCATAAGCCAGCTTGTCACACGAAGAAAAGGAGTTGTAAAAGTCCTTTCGGGCTGCATCAAAAATTTGCATCAGCAATTAGGCTATCATTATCCGAGTTATAAAAAATTCTTTTCCGAAATAGATGGTAAAACGGCCTTGTGCTTTTGGGAGACGTATCCTTCTCCAAGGTATTTAAAGGACATGGAAGCACAGACATTAGCCGAATTTCTAAGAAGTCATAGCAATAATGGATTATCCCATAAGAAAGCAGCACAAATTTTGTTCCTTATTGAAGCGGACGGGGATACATATCGAGATTTTCAGGACAAACGTGATTTCATTGTACAAAGCCTTGTCCGAAGCATACGTTTTAATCAGCAGGAGTTAGCCCAGATTGAAGAAGAAATTGGAGGGTTGATAAAGCAATTAGGCTTCCAACTTGAAACAATGACAGGCATTGATGTTGTTACGGCGGCAGAACTGGTGGCTGAGATTGGTGACATACACCGATTCGCTACGCCTGATAAATTGGCAAGATTCGCGGGAATTGCACCGATTATTTGCGGTTCAGGGAACAAGGTCAGGAACTACAAGAGCAAGCAGGGGAACAGGGAGCTTCACGACATCATCAAGAACCTTGCTATCCGCCAAATTGCCGTAACTCGCAACAAGAAAGAGCCGCGTAATCCTTACTTTCATGCTTACTACGAGCAGAAGCTGACAGCAGGAAAGACGAAGCAGCAAGCCATTGTGTGCATCATGCGTAAACTGGTCAACGTGGTCCATTATCTGATGAGAACGAAAGCAGCATACATAATTCCAGAAGTATCCATAAAGCAAGCAGGATGATATAATAAATAGGGGCGGCAATTGAAAAACAGTTGTTGCCCTTTTAATTGAGAAGGGCCGCTTTATCAACTAGGATACGTATGAAGGGGATATTGCAAATCCGCTGAGCTTGAATCTTTATACGTATGTGCATAATAATCCGTTGAGGTATGTTGATCCAACCGGAAACGTAATTGTGGAGAGTGGAATTGGAGCTGGGGGGCTTCCCGGACCATCTGTTAGTGGTCAAGCGATTAGTAAAGGACTGTTTGGCTTGTTCGGAGGGTGGATGGGTTTCTCTGATGTAATGGATGAACAAGAACCAGAGGTTATAACACAGCCTGTTAATCAAGATGGCGCACATATTTCGAATCAACCACTTGAAAAGCAAGGAGCTACCGTCACTCAACAAAAGCTCAACAAAAATGGACCGACAGTAATACAGCAGCCGATAATAGAGATAAATAATCGCATAATTACTAGTGTTACAAAGGGAAAGGTAATTGTTGGAAGCAAGTATAATGAAATTCGACCAACACAAGAAAATATTAATCCTGAAAAAGTAGAACAATATGCTCAAATGCTTTTGAAAGGTCAAGAAGTTCCGGCGATAGTTGTATATAAGGGCACAGATGGAAATACTTATTTAGAGGAAGGCCATCACAGGTTTGTTGCAAGCAAGCTAACCAATATATCGGTTCCTATTATTGAACGTGCAACTAGTGGCCCATCTGGACTGAAAGATTGGTCAGAAGTTCAATGGAAGAAATATATAAATGAAGATCAATTTTGGGGTGATTAAAAGTGTAAAGGAGAGTCTTATATGAAAACCATTAAAAGTGTCACGAAAAACGGTCTTAGTTATACCGATGAAAATGGAATTGAAAAATTTGTTGATTTTAATGAATGCCATGAGAATTGGATACGGTACAGGATCAGAAGTGAAAATTTAAATGATGCAAAAATTGAAGATGTTAAAATAAATGATAGATGCATTGGGCAAAGAGATAGTTGTGCTCGGCCTCAATTCATTGAGTTTTTTACTAGACCTTTCACAAGATTTGAATTTGAAGAATCTATAGAATGCCCATATCCAGACCAAGCATTTATGAAACTTAAAAATGACATTATTTCTGCTGGTTGGACTACGCTTGATTTAAGCTAAATGAAAATGTAAACCTTGATTGGCTTCCATGCCTTTCAAGGTTTCTTTTTTAGGAGCCATTGCGCTATCGTATCATGTATCACAAAAAAATCACTCAAAATGTTTGCGCGGCGGATAATATAATATTATTTGATTATTAAAATAAACTCATGTATACTTCATCTTAGAGGTGTTTTTCGTGAGCGAATTTTATAATGAGTCTGTGAAGTCAAAATTTTTAATGAGATACGGTGTAGGTTCTCAAAAGATATTTGCAAGGATTTTTCGATTCTCCCAAAGTTTAGAGGAAGAATACGGCACAGACATGTCAAACTTTACGTTGGATCAAATCGGAGCAGTATTAAAAAAATTAAAACCTGCATCCGAAGCATCCTCCAGAAATTCGACTTCGTGCATCTTCACTTACATTAATTGGGCTATTGAGGAAGGACTCAGTTCACTTTCTGTCAATCCATTATCGGATAAAACGTTGGACTGGTGCAGGTCTTTTATAGTACCGATAACTGAATTAAGTGAGGACAAACTCTATTACCTTATAAAAGATTGTGTAAATGCTCAGGACGCCGTTATTTTAAGGCTTATTTTTGAGGGAGTGAAGGGAGACGGATGTGCGGAGCTTTTGCAGCTTACCATGCGTGATGTGGATTTTGAACGAGGAGTGCTGACCTTAACGAACCAAGATCAAAGCATCCGATACCTTGAAGTAAGTCATCAGGCATTATATTTAATTAAACTTGCCGCGCGGGAAACGTTATATCAAAAGAAAAATGGCTCTTTTAGTGGAACTACGAAAAATCCCCATACGCGTCTTGTTGAGAATGAATATGTCATTCGAAGTTCCATTACAAGGAATGAAAATGTTCACGCGGCGGATAAATTTCTTATCTATCGACGCTTGAGCATGTTATCCGAAGTCTTCCAACTGCCCAAATTAAACGTAAATATGATTGAGCGTTCTGGCATGATGAAGATGGCAAAGGATTTGCTGGAAGCAGAAGGTAAGTTGGAGCGGGAACAATACTTTAAGATTGCGGAGCGTTTTAACATTGCCAAGCGAATCAATAACGGAATTGAAGAGTACAATTATTATCCACTCAGGTCCTTCTTGAATGAAAAGGCAGTCCGAGAGATGTACAACCTATAAAAGAAAAATAATAAGATAAACAGTTGACTTAAAATAAAATAATATGATAATATACATCATGTAGTCGGAAGTGACTACTTATCTTTTTAAGATTAAAAGTAAAATAATAATATAAGAAGGATGATGTAAATTGAAGGTTTGACATGGTTTTTGAATCGCTCAGCTTAAAATGAAAAGGATACCATTGTTTGGGACTGGTCAATTCCTAAGAGGGGAGCAATGTGGTTGTGACAATATTTATGATCTGTGCGTGAAACATGATCTGCTTAGCAAGAAGGAACGAAGAAAAAAATCCGAGGAAGGTAACCTTTCATGAAGCATATTCTTATAACATGCCGAATCTTTCCCCATATTTGAAGTATGTCATTAAAACGAAAAGGAGAAAGCCTTTGTTCGATACGATCACCATGTTAACCAAAATTTATATTCATCCTGAAAATTTGCAACAGACGGAATCCTTTACTTTTCAAAAGGATGGTGTCAGCCGAACGAAATACAAGTACAAAGACTCGCTCATATCGAAAATCATTTACCGAGATTACAATCAAACATTAGAAATCGAGTTGTCGATCCCCAAATTTCTCTACGGTAACAATGTAAACCTCATAAAAGAAAGTGAAATCCCTCTCTTTTTCCAAAGGTTACATCAACGGTTACATGAATTGTTTAACATCAGTATTCGAAAAGAGGATTGGTACACGAAGCGGCTAGATGTTTGTTGGAATTTCCCAGCGAATGAGGATATTGACGATTATCTTAAGCAATTGGCAGAAATGAAGCTGCCCCGTTTAAAACCAGAAACATACGGACATCGGGAAACCGTTGTGCATCGAAATAAAAGCAGAAGAATTTCATTTTATAATAAGCAGAAGGAGTGTAAACGAACCAAGCAGCCGCGAGAAATCATTGATCAAGCTAAAGGGTTGCTTCGCATGGAAATTAACTTAAAGGAGAAAAGTTTATCTAAATATTCATCGAAACGAAAAGCTTTTGAGTTGCTAACAGTCCATTTCTTTGATTATATAACCAATCCCATTTTGCAGCAGATTGAGTTTACAGATGTTGTTGAAGGGATATCGTTTCAATGGTTAGCCAAACAAACGAACAAAATAAGTAAAATTGAGTCCGTCCTAGGTTTTCGAGTTTTACAAAATCATCTTACTCAAACCGAGTTGAAGCAATTATATTCAAATTCGACATATGATAGAAAGGTAAATCTAACAAGGAGCATTCAGTTTCCCAGTCACAGGATACTGGCCCCCTTGAAAATTGATTATGCAAATTTAGGTTAAAAGTGATCCTTTTACATACGTTTGTTACTTTTGCGATAACGATAACAAATTCATACATAATCGGTTAAAAGTCCAGAAGAAATAAGGCTTTATAGGGCTTTAGCGATACCAATAATCATCATACATAAAAAGAGTGCAATTTAAAGAAACAAAGAGTAATCCATACATAACGCAAGAAAACTCGATATTATTCCGATTGAATCACTATGAAATAACGATTTTATTTTATAATGGTGTCCGGGCTGGTTTACATTATTTGAAGGCTTCGTTTTGGCAGTATGGTGCATAGCTGTTTTGGTCACATTGAGAGGCTATTTAAATTAGCGATGCAATTTATTTGTTTGTGGATTCATTGTCATCTTCCATTACCAACAGTTCATGTAATCCAATATCTAAAGTTTTGCAAATATGCTCAAGTGTTTCGAAAAACGCCGTGGTCACATTATCCTGACATAAACGATTTATAGTATTTGGACGGACGTTCATTAAACGAGCTAATTCTCTTTGAGACATCCCGCGTTCAGCAAGTATTTCCTTTAACCTGATTCGAATTGGCATTCAGCTATTCCTTCCATTGCAGATTATTTTCACTATACCACAAAAAAACATTGTGTGAAACGCATGTACGTTATATAATGTACCTCAAGTGAGTTACGTAACTAATGTGCGTTACAATAATCCTAATTTCTGTAACGGAGGGAATTTCAATGAACGTCATCGGCTATGTTCGAGTCTCAACAGCAGGACAAGCGAGAGATGGCTACAGCTTGTCGTATCAACGGGAAGAAATCGAAGCGTATTGTCAGCAGCAAGGATGGAACCTGCTTCATGTGTTCGTGGACGAAGGAATCAGCGGTGCAAAGGTTGACGAGGACGCTTTAGAAGTAGACCGAGAAGGATTCCAGAATATGCTTTCCCTCCTCTCTACTCGTTCTATCGCTCATGTTGTCGTCCTGAATACGAACCGTCTTTGGAGAAGCGATATCGTCAAAGTGTTGGTCCATCGTGAATTTAAGAAATACAACGTTGACGTAAAATCGATTGAACAACCGACATACAGCATCTACAAGAAAGACCCTTCGGATTTCTTAATCAATGGCTTGATGGAACTATTGGACGCTTACCAACGGCTTGAAATCGCCATGAAATTAGGTAAGGGACGCAATAAGAAGGCCAAGGAAGGCGGTTACGCAGGAGGACGAGCAACATTCGGCTACAAGGCTAAGAAAGGTTCCAAAGTCCTCGTCATCGATGAACGACAAGCGGTCATTGTGGGGCGTGTCTTCGAGTTAAAAGAGCTATTCCCCCAATGGACATTATCCGAAATTGCATACCAATTGAACCTTGAAAACTTCAAAACACAGCAAGGTAAGGCATTCACCAAAGTACAGGTCAAACGAATCCTTGATCGTCGCAGCTTTTACAGCGGCATGTACCAGTATGCTAATGTGGAAGCTATCGGCAAGCATCAGGCGATCATTTAAGGGGTGCAGACATGAATATGAAACTTACCCTTATGAACAGACTAGATGCCGAGGAACGGGAACTGATGCAGCAAATTCAAACGTACGAAGCTTGCACTATGGCCGTTTTAAACATGGCAAGCGATCAAATACGACCATTACATAAATTTGCGGTGGAAGACATCGTTTCAAGCCTCCACCGAATGACCGTTGAGCTTCAAACGGAATTACTTCATTTAAGGTTAGAAAAGGCATTATGCCAACCATCGAAAAACTAGACGGGGACATAAACGGAGAGTAGGTAATTGCTGGCGTATCTTTGCGGTTTGTCCGCTCGAACTAAGGATGCAAGCCTACTCATCCGCGTTGTCCATTCGTTGAGTGATTGCTCATGGGTTGGAAATATGCTTACGTATCGTTGTGGCTCGTCCACTTGCAGTCAGGATGCAGGTCTAACTCATGAGTAAGGATTCAACCAAAAACAACAGAGGAGTGAAGAAGTATCGTACAACAAGAAAAATTCCATTATACGAAAAAATGGACTATCCGTTGTTTACGGGCTGGAAGATGTCGGAGGTTTCGGCAGAGCGTTGGCGGTCTACTTGACGGAGAATAAAGTTAGTTTTCAATATCCCCTATATACATAAATTATATTGTGACAGTATAATTTTACAGGCGAGTATTCTTGAATACTATATTCTAAACTTACTAGGGGGAACCATGTTAAAAAAATCACATCCTTTTTACTGTGCATTGTTCTTATGATTACATACGTTGGTTCAATTGCGACGGCAGGCGAAACAAAATATCTTTATGATAGTAAAGGGCAGTTAGCAGAGGCAGCAAGTTCAGAAGGTACTATTGAGTATCAGTACGATGAGAAAGGAAACCTTATAAGAAAAAATATAACAAATAACTTGTTAATAAATTCGAGTTTTAAACAAGTCACTGGAATTAATGATGTAGCAGAAGCGTGGATCAAGCAACAAGCCCCTAATGCAAATAATGAGTTTGAAATCGTAAAGGCCCCGAAAAATGTGCAAAAAATATCGGGGAGTGGAATAAAGAATTGGGATTATATCGGTATAGTCCAAGAAACCGCCGTGGTGCCTAATCGTTCTATCAATGTGAATGCTCGGATAAACATTGAAAAGTTGCAGAACGCGCGAGTTTATTTATATGTAGACTATATGACGGCTGAAGGAAAGTACACGATGGCCCAGCCTGCAACGGCAGAATATAACTATCCAACGAATGGTGGATACATAACCATAAGCGGCTCGGGTACAGTGCCAAGTAATGCAGCGTATGCAAAAGTATATGCTATGATTCGAGCGCTGGGTGATGGAGGGAGCGGAACCATCTATGTGGATTCCATGCGATTGTGGTACGGAGAAGA
>NZ_JTHN01000119.1 GCF_001399685.1 Paenibacillus sp. A3 | reverse complement strand
GGATTCACCTATGTGAATCTCGTGCCGGACGGCCATATTTCGTCCCAATTGATCAAGCTGAATCTGACCTTCGTCGCCGTCCTGCTCGTCGCGATCGCGGCCAGCGTCACGATATCCGTCTTGTTCACCGTCCGGTTCAACAACCCGGTCCAGCGCATCGTCGAGTCGATCAAAAGCTTGAACGAGCAGGACACCGTGCCCCGGCACGACAACGAATTCGAGCTCATCCGCGGCAATATCGGTTTTTTGCTCCAACAGCGGCATTTGCGGCATCAGGATCTGGAGGAGAAGCATGCGCTGCTGCGCTATCACAGCTATATGAACAAGCTGAAAAAAATCCGCGGGCTGCCTGTCACCGGCGCGGATCAGCTAGGCGAGCAAAAGCCGTTCCAGGTCGTTCTGTTTCATCTCTCGTTCAATCACCCGTTTCACACGGAAATTCAAGCGGAAGAGGAACGCGCCGCGTCATACATTCGCGAGTACATTAACCATGTCGTCACGAAGGAGCTGGAAGGATCGCTCACGTTCCAAATCGAGCGAAATCAGATTTTATCGATCGTGCATCCGGAGCCGGGAGAGGAAGACCGCCTGCGCACGACGCTGGACGGCATCGTCGGCGTGCTGAGCACGGACAAAGCCTACTGTTTCCTCACGATTGCCGTCAGCCCGCTGCATGCACACACCGCTGACCTGACCGACGCCTACGAAGAGGCGCTGGGGATGATCCGTCACCGGCCGTTCGACGACGAGACGGTCGTGCTCGAAGCGCAGCACGTCCCGCAAGAGCCGTTCGTCGTGCCCGATGCGCTGATGCAGGAGATTAAAGCGAATGTGCAGGCGGGGAACGCCGCGAACGTGCTGCAAGTATTGCGGCGCCTCATGGGGCAGATGGAGAAAAGAAAGGCCGACGCGCTCGCCTACCGCGAGTTTGCCCGTGAAATTACGCATAAAACGACCCGGCTGCTGCATGGCATGGGGCTGGAATGCGGAAAATTAACGGACCTTGAGCCGGAGCAGCTCCACACCGTCTCCAAGCTGGACCGTTATTTCGAAGCGATGATCGGCGAAGCGTGCCGGCGCATCAACAATAAAAAAGAAGCCGCCGACCCGATTATTACCGGAGCGACCGCTTATGTGACGGAGCGATATACGGAAGATATTACGCTGGATCTTGTCGCCTCTTGGCTCAACATTACGGGAGGCTACTTGTCCACTTATTTTAAAGATAAAACGGGAATCAACTTCCTCGATTTCGTGAACGACGTGCGCATCGGCAAAGCGAAGGAACTGCTGCGGCAAACCGATCTGCGCATTCAGGATATCGCCGGGCAGGTCGGCTATCAGAACATGAACTCGTTCAACCGGATGTTCAAGAAAATTACCGGCGTTACGCCGAGCGAGTACCGGCGGTCGGGGACGCAGATGTAGGGAACGTCAGAGATCGTCCGGGATATCCAGTCCGGCCTTCTCCGCCTGTTCAAGATGATATTTCGCCAAGCTCTCATCCGCGAATTCCTTTTCGTTCCGGTAAATTCGAGCCAGCTCAATATGGGCATGCGGATAGTCTCTTTCCAAAGCCACGTTAAAATAAGTAATGGCCGCCGAAATATTTTTGGCTATGCCCAAATCTTGGCTGTACACGATTCCCAGGTTATAGGCCCCCACATTACTGCCGGCTTCGTAATCCTGACGGTAATAATGCAGCGCCTTTTCGTGATTCCCTTTCAAATCATGAATATAACCGAGCCAACCAAAGTCCGGCGAGCCCAATACTTCGCCCTGCTCATAATGCCAGAGCGCCTTATCCAAATCCTGCGGCACCAGCTGTCCCTCGTAATAGATGGCTCCCAGATTGTTGTGGGCAAAATCAAGGCCACGTTCTGCGGCTTGGCCGGTCCAGTACAGCGCCTTATCCGCATCCGGCTCCGTCCCTACGCCGTGCCGGTAGCAGGCGCCCAGACCGTTCATGGCATAAGGGTTGCCTGCGGCTGCGCCCTTTTCGTACCAGTAGAAAGCCTTATCATCATCAAGGTAGCCCTCCTGGCTGTAATACATTTGCGCCAGGTTACTCATCGATGGGGCATAGCCTTTCTCGGCCGCAAGGGTATCGTAGTGGAACGCTTTGTCATAATCGCCCGCTTCGTAAGCCTCCAAGCTCAAGTTGTACAACGTCTCGACCGGTGTGTATTCGTCTACGCCACCATCATCGTTGCCGGCCCATTTGGCATAAGTCAGCAGACGCTTGCGTACGTCGGCGCCAAAATAATAATCGTAATATGTATCCTCGGCATCCTCCAGCACTTCGGCTTTATCAGCTCTCGACAGTCCATACTCTCCTACCGTGTAAACTTCAGAGCCTTTAAAGGCATAAGCAAAACCGTTAATCGGCGCTTTCCGCGCCACAAGATCGAATTCGTAGTCGCTCAGCCGTTTTTCGGGCGAATAGGCGATGCTCCATAGCCCATTACGCTTCAAAGCGAAGGCACGCTCGTACAGCCAAACGATTTTCTCGTAATCGTCCAAAGGAAATAACCACGAAGGCTCGTCCGGGTCCCCGTCAAATACGCCTTTTTGCCCGTCCTTTTGCGCCAGTACCAGGTTGCTGGACATGGAATCGACGACGGCTTGCAGATCGATCAGCGCATCGTATTCATAAGGCAGCAGAAGACTTTCCTGCTGCTTGCCGAAAGCGCCGTGCTTTTTACCTTTGCGCAGAATAAGCAGATTCGGGAAATGGGTTTGCCGGTTCAGCTTATCGAAGCCCGACACGCAGACCGTGCCGTCTTTTTTGTACAAGGTGTGGTGATTGGCATCCTTGTGCGGCTTAATCAGAATAAGCCCCTCGCCGATCGGCTCCACCGCGGTTAACGGAAAGTCTCCGATATAGTTCCAAGATTCGTTGAAGATTTTGCGGTTTTTTCTCCCTATCACTGCCGTATGGTAATACTCCCCGCCGAACTTGAACGGTTCTTCATGCTCGAACGGTACGATGACGGAGCCTGATTGATCCAGCACGCCCCATGCGCCGTCTTTCTGCGCTGTAAAATATGGACCGTCCAGCGCTTCCAAGCTCTCGTATTCGGTCGGCGTCACCATCCGGCCTTCGAGATTGATGAGACCGAATTTATCATCCCGCTTGACAATGGCGGAAGTCGTGCCGTATTCAAAATCGAAAGCATCGTCCCATACGAGCGGGATGACGATTTTTCCGGATTTATGTACATAGCCGTATTTTCCCGTCCGGGTGACCACGGCAAGATCTTCGCAGCTGAAATCGTAAAATTCGTCAAACTGCGGGCTGAGCAATACGTTTCCAGTCTTGTCTTTCAGGCCCCATAAGCCGTTTTCCTCAAAAGTCTCCACATCCGTCTCATCTTCATAAGGCTCCCAAATCGACGCCCAGCCGTATTCATAATTCGGGTAATTGAGCAGTTCGGCAAACGACTTAAAGCCAGGGTTCACGTCCATCAATTCGGAATAGCGCAGCAGCGAGATGTCGTCGTTGTCCATCGCCTTAGTGATGATCTCGTTGTTATGGGCAATATTCGCCTGCCATGTTTCCGCCTGCTCGGCATGGGGGATGTCGTCCATATTGAATACGTCCCAAGCATCCAGATGGAAATACGGGAGGTCTAATTTTTCAAGATAGCTCAAAAGCTTCGTTTTGGCTTCCGCAAAGGCTGCTTTGTCTGCAATCAGCCCTTCCTGCTTCTCCAGGAAATCGTAAAACCGTTTCAGGTTTTCGATTCCCGTCCGGGCATTGTAATACAGTCCCGCATTGTCCGGCTCCGTATGGTTGTTATAATTATTGCCGTCGATAAACCCTCCGTCGACCAAGAGAGGCTGTAATACGACGGGCATTTCATAGCCCCATTCCATCATCATCTTATCGTCATCCTGCGCTTCGGAAGGGACGCTGACATTATACAAATAGACTCTGTGCGACATCGCTGTTATCTCCTTAGTAGGCTGCCGCAGCGACAGCCTTTGTTATATCCGTTTTTTGGCGCTTCCAGTCGCGGTAGCGTTCCGAAATGACCGGCTCAATGATCCGGTAATTCTCGATCGTATCCTCCACGTGGTAGACTGTCGGCAAGCCGGCTGCCAATATTTCCGCGAAATCTGTAGCCGTGTAAATATCGTTATGGATATTCAGGTATTCGCGCGCAAAATCATCAGCTTCGTCCGACAGTTCATTCGAGGTCAGCACGCCATCCCAGTTTTTTCGAAAAAATTGCGCACCTGTCATTTCATCCCGTTTCAAGCTCAATATCTAGCGCATCTTCTTTCCGGCTTCGCTTGCTGGACAAATCGTTTTTGATCACCCACGCGACGAACATGCCGGTCGGGACATAAGCGTGAAATACGTCCAGTTCTTGCGGAAAGTCCCCTTCGTAATGCCACTTCGCTTTATCGAACACGTACAGGTCTTTTTCCTTGATCTGAAACAAAACATCCGTCGGTTCTTCGACGAAGTCTTTAGCTCTCAGTTCATGAGCCCGTTCATTCAACCGGTCGGATTCATCGTCTTTTTATCGGGATACAGCCGGCCTTTAATGACATTCAGGATATAGACCTGCGGTCCTTCCGTAATGGTCAAATGCACATAATCTTTAAAGGTCTTTCTCTGCTTGGTTAATACCGTTTCGATCTTTTTCGTCATCATTCTCCCCATACTCATACGAAGTTAAGCTTCTGTAGTTACCAGCTTACCTTGGATTGCATTTTATGGGAATCCTGCAAAATTACCAAACTCAACCTTTTTTCCTTCCAGAGAAAATCGCTCTTCAACGCCGTCTGCCGGGGAATGCATTTTTCTAAAAAGCTATTTCCGCACAGCATTTTGCTATATACTGGTACTATTGTGCATATTGGTTACAGATTTTAGAAAAAAACGGCGGAGTGAAGCATGAAAAACCTATTTTTACGCAAATTAACTATGATCGTATCGTTACTGGCTTTATGCTCGGGGTGTAAATTAACGACGACTGGCACTCCGTCTGCTCCTGCAGAATCAGGAACAACGACCCAGATGGCGACGCCGACGGCTCCTCAAGCGCCAGCTCACCCCCCTGCAGCATCGGAAAAATCGAAGCCGACGGCGGCATCGCTAACGGAAGTTCTACCGCCGAAACCGGTTGCCGCGCAGGAGCAGCCGATCGAGGGAACTTATGCAAGAGCCGGGGAAAATCAGCTTTGGCAGGGGAGAGCCGAGATTAGCAAGCGGGACAATGGCACTTATCATTTGGAAGTGAACGTAACGAGCAGTTTCGCCCATAATATCGGGTCCATGGAATCGGACTTTACCATCACCTCCGGGAAAGTGAAATTGCTGAATGAAGAGTACGATGATGTATCCGTAACCTTCGCCGAAAACCGACTCGTGATCGACTACCCCGAAACCAAAGCATTCGGCGGTCATAATGCAGAACCGCGAGGCACTTATTATTTATTCAAATCGCCGATCGATCCCCCGTTTCTTGCCAAGCTCTACGATGCGGCCAAGATAGAACCATCGTACCGGGAAGGGTTCACTCATATCTGGACAGTTAACGCGGATCAAGGAAAACAGCTGTTGCTGCTTCAATCGTGCAGTGCAATCAATCGGTCAAACCTCGTTTCGGAGCAAGTTGTCATTTATAACGAATCCAGCAAAGCATTCAACGTTATTGGCGAGATTGATACGGTAAGCCGAAAGAAGGCAGCCGATCGTTTAAAAAGCTTGGGTTATCCGGAAGACCTTGTATACCTGGCCACACGAAAAGCGGAGTTCGATCGATACCAGGAGACGATGATGCAGAGATTCGATAACGAAGGACACCCCGGGTTGGAAGCCCTCCTTTCCGAACAGGAAGCGTTCTTTATTGCGACCGGAATAGGAGGAGTAACAAGCCAACCAGACAACCGCCGCAATGAAGACAACATCGGCTCGATTTTCATTCAAGAAGTTTCCTCATCCGACGATGAGAAGGTGACGATCCATGCGTACGAAGCGGTGCGCAATGGAGACGACGACGAACATACAGCAACCGGAAACTGGATTAACGTAGACCGAACCACAGGAAGAGTTACGGACATGTTTGAGGAGAAATAGAGCGGGATACAGCTTGGAGGCGTCACCGTCAGCTACGGGAAACAAAAAAGCAGGCCTCCAAGAGCTCCTGCATTTTTTACATTTTTATCTAAACATGAACCATAGATTCCTTGCCTTCTTTACGTTTTTTGGCATATTCAGCCGTTGCTGTAAAAAGTACGTCGGAGGAAGAATTGAGTGCGGTTTCAAAAGAGTCCTGTAAAACACCTATGATGAAACCTACACCAACGACTTGAATGGCAATATCGTTCGGAATGCCGAATAAGCTGCACGCCATGGGAATGAGCAAGAGCGAGCCGCCGGCAACCCCTGAGGCGCCTGCAGCAGCTACTGCGGATAAAACGCTGAGAATAAGCGCCGTACCAAAATCCACTTTAATGCCAAGCGTATGAACAGCTGCGAGAGTCAGGACAGAAATCGTAACCGCCGCGCCCGCCATGTTAATCGTAGCACCTAAAGGAATGGATACCGAATACGTATCCTTATCGAGCCCCAGTTTTTCACATAATCTCATGTTGATTGGAATGTTTGCAGCTGAACTTCGAGTAAAAAATGCGGTGATCCCACTTTCTCTCAAGCAAGTAAACACAAGTCGATATGGATTTCTGCGAGTATTCAGGAATACGATTAACGGATTCACAACCAGCGCTATTAATAGCATACATCCAATAAGAACAAGAAGTAATTTCCCGTAATCGAGCAAGGAAGCAAGCCCGTTTGTTGTAATGGAATCAAAAACAAGTCCCATGATGCCTATCGGTGCCAAATTGATTACCCATTTGACGATATGGGATACCGCATCTGAAAAATTAGCAAGCATGTTTTTGGTATGATCATGAGCACTTCTTAAAGCAATGCCAAGAAGGATGGCCCAAGCCAGGATCCCAATATAGTTGGCATTCATCAGGGCGTTTACCGGGTTGTCAATCACCTGAAAAAGCAATGTCTTTAATACTTGTACAATCCCCTCAGGTGGAGTTAAATCTTTGGCGCCTTTTACAAGGGACAAGCTGACCGGAAATATGAAACTTGCAATAACTGCTGTCAGCCCAGCCAGAAAAGTACTTATCCCATAGAGGACAATAACCGTTTTCATATTCGTTTGATGGCCTTTTCTATGTTTGGAGATGGCGGACATCACCAGGAGGAAGACTAATACGGGCGCAACCGCTTTCAAAGCGGAAACGAACAAAGAACCGAAAATGGCGATCCCCTTTGCATTAGGAACCGTTAAAGCCAAGATAATACCAAAGATAATTCCAATTAGTATTCGTTTAACCAGGCTCATTCGATTCCACTTTTGTACTAATTTCGACATGAATTCCCTCCAGTTTCAATATAGAAATATAACTAAGCCCAGTCATCAGTTGTCATCAGGCAAGTATATTTAACGTTAGTTTAACACGAAAATTGTCCGTTGTGTGTACGTGTGAAAAATTATAATAATGTCCTATTTTTTTACTAATTGGCTACATTAAGTCATGGTCTATTTTGAATCTTCCAGTTCACTTTTATACATCCATGTTCCATCTTATTTCCTTTATGACGAAGGAATAGTCCCCATCCTCCTCAGCTATTATACTTACTGTGCTTCCGTCTGGAATAATTTCAACAAACTTGCCGTTTTGATCTAAACATGACGTGGATAATTCTCCCTTTCCAAATTCTCTTCAAAAGATCACCTCAATCGTATCCCGCATCTCCTGATAAGTTGTTCTATCGCAACAATTTAATTCGGATTTCGCTTCAAGTTTGAGTCTCTATAATCCCATTTCGACAGATAGGATGCGGAAGCAAAAGGTCTAAAAAAATCCCTGCCACGCGGATAAAGAATCTCCCCCCCTTGGAAAGAAGAACCAAATTTTCATTGGGCATCGTAAATAGTTAGAAACTCGCTTAGCTCGTCCATCGGATTTGCGCCTTCAACGTACATATAGCCGTTAGCGGAAGGAAATAAATGATTATTGTAGAAAACTAAAAAACCTTAGCCCGGAATACTGCCGAACTAAGGTTAACTGAAAGACGCTCTTCCTATTTCCCCTATAACCTGGCAATGATTATAAAACGTTCAGAGTTGGTTTTAATTCCTTTTTCAGTTTGATTTTCAGAAATAAATTGTTGAAGTATTTGAAAATCAAATTCGGTTTGTCCAAAGTTAGGAATAATTGGAGTGTGTTTCAAAAGAAAAATCAGGTCCTCGGCCGTCTGGTAAAATTCAATGACGTTAAAATCAAATGACTGAATATCTGTAAAGCCCGCTTTGCTTAATTCGGCAATGTATTGATGTTTTAATGTGCCTCCAGTTATCCCTAACGACTGCCCTCTTCCGAACGCTTCTTTAATATTTAACTTGTCATTTTCGCTTACTTGCTGAGTCAGGAATATACCTTCCTTAACCAACACGTTTGCTATTTCTTTAGCATAAAAAACCGAATGTCTACAAGAGACGATATTAAAGAAATTCTCAGGAAAATTTAGTTTTTCTGCGTCCATCTGTAGAAAACGAACATTCGCTCTGCCTGAATTGGCCAAATTGTTAGTTGCGGTTTCGATCATTCCAGTTGATTGATCAATCCCCACTAACAGCAATGCGGCTTCGGCTATCGATAAAATCGCTTCACCACCGCCTGTGCCGATATCCAGTAACAAATCCGACTTCTTGCATGCCTTTGTTACTTCGCTGTAAAAGTCCCATTTGATTCCTTCCGAGATACATTTCACATTGCTGAAATTCCATCCGTTGGTTTTTCCAACTTTATCATAAAATTGTTTATAGTCTATTGAATTCATTGTTTTCCACCTTCCAATGAGGTTAAAATCACAGAACAGATGACCGGCATCATTCAATGTATAGTTTCTGGATCAAAAGGGCAGACCTCCCCCTTGATGGCTGGTACGCGTTTTTTTCCAGCCCGAAAACTACATACCTCGAACGATACGGAAAGACATCCATTTCACCTCATTTGAAAGATTCATTCAATTATAGTTCGAATGGAGTTTGTCAATCAAGGGGCAAAACTCTCGTCCATTTTAGCCCGCTTTTCGATTCACTTGCATTCAAACCCTGTCAATACCACTCATCTTCAGAGTCGTCTTCGTATTCTCCGGTTAATATTCCGTCTATGTAGACGGTGGAATTGTTTATAAACTCATCCCACGTTAAGTCTGGTATTAACCCAAACTGCTCATGATCCACATCTAAAAATGCAAATTTCTCTTCCTCGGGAACCCATAATAGTACGCCTAAAGCGTCATATCCCTCAACTTCCCTTAGTAAATCCAAAACAACATAATCTTTCCATCGAAAAGCCGTCACTTCAAAAATGGTTCTAAACTCTATATATTCAGCACACGTAGATTCTTTTAGTTGTATCGTTTTATTGTCTGTTCCTAAAAAAGCTACAATCTCTTTCCGTAGGCCCATTGATAATAATTCTTCGTTTCGTTTGTGTGCATCATGCCATTCTATTGGTTCAAGAAGTTTTATTTTCGACGCAAACAGATCATTCTTAGCTTCCTTCGCACAAACATAAGGTCTTGCGCCGTATCGATTTTGGATACTTAGATCTGCACCATTCTCCAATAAGAAATCCACGATATCTGTATGTCCTTTTGACACAGCTACATGAAGCGGCGTAGGGTTGGAATGGAGACCTGGTCCACAATAATTTATATTTGCCCCTTCCCGAACCAAAAATTGAACAACTTGCAAATTTCCATCAAGCGCCGCGCTTCGCAAAGCATTGCCACCGTGCTCATTCATATCAATACCAGAATCTACAAAGATTTTGAGATCAATATCGTTATTCCACGATATAGCTTCCTCCAATGCGGAAATCTCAAAACGATTCGTTGCATTGATATCTGCACCTTTTGATAAGAGATAACGAATAATCTCTTCATTACCATATCTAGCCGCAGTCACAATTACGGGGTTGCTTTCATCATTTAAAATAGCTCCATTGTCAGCCAGTAGCCGAACAATATCACACTGTCTATTTTCAAGCGCATAGTTTATTGGTAATTCTTTAGAGTTGCCAACAACAATTTCTTCGTTAACATCCATACCATTCTCAAGTAATTCTACGATTCGATTGATATTTCCATTTTTTATATCTTCAGAATTTGGACCCATCGCTTCATCTCCATAGTTCATGATCCCAACCAAATCCGATAAAGTAAATATACGCTTAGCAACAATGTACCTGCTCCTGATAATCTGCTGTTCAAAAACAAAAATGCAGTAGGCTTTATATTTTTAAAAACGTTACCCAATACGTACTTCGCATAAGTTTCAGGTTTGAAAATAGTAAAAAGTCCCCGCACAAGGAAGTTCATTCAGTCTAAACCTCTCTCTTATCTTTAGGGCGATAAATGATTCTTACATAATCTGAATCTTTATTATCCATATCACCTAAGAATCTTCTTTCATGCTCCGGAATAAGCTCGTACAGTTCCTTAAGTTTCTCCCTAGAATAGTCGGAAGGATATTCAAGATATCTATAATAGGCTTCTCTACATTTTTCTTAAATTCAAAACTCCAATTATAACAAGTCACTCGCCCATCTTTATAAACCACTAAATTTACCAAATAACTGATGTCCTTGTGCTTCATAAAGATTGTGAACCCTTTACCATCAACTGTTTGATGATAAAACAATTCACTTTTCACATAAAAATCTTTTGCTTCGGGTGAGTATGTAACTTTCCATTCGGGACATTTGGAACAAGCCAATTGATTTCTATTTTTCTTTGAGCCCGTTTAAATCAACTAACTCCCAACAATTAATCATTCCATCTTCGTATACATCAAGATTTATGTAATAATATGCATATTTTTAATAATACCCGGGATACAAGTCCCCTCTATTGTTCTTTGTCTACTAATTTTTTGCATTGGAATGATCACCGTCCAAAATCGAGATTGCTACTAGAATAATGAGCAATATAAGTAAAACAAATTGTAGAAATTTAGATTGTTTCGGAGTAATTATATTATTGGACAAGAGATACTCATTAATAGAGCGTAATACGAACATGGTTATTACAATTAATAAAGCGCGAATAAATTTATCTGTTATGTCCAACTTAAAATACTCCCTTATCGCGGCTCCAGTAAAATGGTCCGCATTCCTTTCTTTTATCTGAATAAAGGCGCTGGCCATAAAATCTATTAATCAAATACTATTTTTACACCTACGTATTCTAGTGTTTCAACAAGAGCCTCTATAAGTGGCCTATTAGCCCGTTCTTCAAAATAAAACTCTGGTTCGTATACAAGTTTATTTATAAAACGTCGTCTATAATTAACTTGCTTCCTCCATGAATGTTTATCTAAGTACTTTTGAGCGACACCGTAATTCTTCCATGTAAGAGTGAACGGTCCGGTAGTACCAAATCCCCCACATAAGCAATCATCCAGCGAGGGGAGATCAAAACCAAAATAACCTCCTGGGCCATTGATCGCTTCTCCCATTGCACAAAAGAAGGAGGGATAATCCGTCACGTATGTTCCATCTAAAAAGAAGTTCTCTTTTTCATTAGATCTATTCCATTCTCGTGTAGTCAGATTATAGTTTTTGACAGCTTTGAGCCATGCTCTTCTCCCTGGTACATCTAGAACGGCCCATTCATTGATATGTACGGGAGGAGATATTCTCCACTTGTTCCAAATTTCTATTTCCGTACGATTTGCAAACGCTTCTAAAGAGCCTTTGAATTGAATATCCAGGAAATCCTCTGGAAATCCGATTATATGATAATAAATTTCATCATATATGAGGAATGAAGAACTCCATATGGAATTCTTGTCATTATCGAGAATACAGATATACACCCATCTATTCATCGATTGTTTTTTTCTTATAATATATTCCTTAAACTCGTTACAAAAAACAAACTGTTTACATTGGATGTTATGATACAAATGATCCTCGTCTTCATAGATCTTTCCGCTCAGACCTACGATTTCACTGCAATATCCGATTGTTAAGTCACTGTCATGATCAATAATGGAATAGTTCAACTTTACTTTATCTCCCGGGTTAAATTTCCATATACGAGCCTTCCAAATACAGCAATCCCATGAACTCCGTGTTTCATTAAAAATCACACTCATCTATTGTATTGGTCAACTCAGCCCATCTGGCCGATAATAACTTTGCATAATCCAGAGAAAATAATCCATAGTATCCTAATGAATATCCGTCATTAACTTCTATTAATAGGGTTTGCCCTTGATCTGTTAATCCAAAATCTACTGCATATCCTTTAGGGGCAGTTTTGTATTCTGCGACAACATCTTCAACAACTTTATGATCGTATTGTACTCTCCAGTCGCCTCTATATCTTCGAATGTCTAAAATCCTTCCATATCTAACAAAACATCTCCATTCTGCTACAAAATTCACAACCTCCGAACATAATATCTCTGGATCTTCACCAAATGTACCACAGCCGATTAAATCCTTAGTACTTCTAACTACTACTCCTGTAAACTTTTTATCCTCTACTGGCTTTTTGAACACTCCCACCACCTGCGCTAATGGCGCTGAGGTGGGGGATTCTTGCGAACAGAGAAGCATCCTTCTCTTCTTGAGCAAGCGATCCCTGCGGTTCCCGCAGTTCAGTTGATCTTCGCCAACAAACGCAG
>NZ_JTHN01000118.1 GCF_001399685.1 Paenibacillus sp. A3 | reverse complement strand
GCTCGGGCTGGCGGCCCCGCGGATCCGGCGGCGCAGGAACGTGACCTGCTTGCCGCTCTCGTTGACCGCCATGCAGTAATTGCGCAGGCCGCCGAGGCTTTCTTCCAGATGCGCCAGCTCGTGAAAATGCGTCGAGACGAGCGTTTTGCAGCCGATTTTATCGTGCAAAAATTCGATGACCGCCTGGGCGATCGACATCCCTTCTCCCGTTGAGGTGCCCCGGCCCAGTTCGTCGATGATGACCAAGCTTCGCTCCGTCGCTTTTTCGGTCATCACTTGAATGTCCATCATCTCGACCATGAACGTGCTCTGGCCGCCGATCAAATCGTCCGCCGCCCCGATGCGCGTGAAAATCCTGTCGATCACCGGCACTTTCGCCCGCTTCGCCGGAACGAAGCAGCCGATCTGCGCCATCAGGCATATCATCGCCACCTGACGCATGTACGTGCTTTTCCCGGCCATGTTCGGTCCGGTGATCAGCAGCATGTTGCCGTCTTCGCGGGTCAGCTTCGTCTCGTTGGCGATAAATACGCCGTCCTCCAATACGGCTTCTACAACCGGGTGACGTCCCTCCTCGATTTCCAGCTCATAAAAGTCGCCGATTTCCGGGCGGGTAAACCTGTTCGAAGCGCTCACATGAGCGAGCGACTGGTACACGTCCACCGTCGCAATTAGCTCGGCCAGTTGCTGCAGCCGTGGAATATACGAAGCGATCTGGTCACGCAGTCCCACGAACAGCTCGTACTCGAGATCGACCATGCTTTCCTGCGCTTCGAGGATCAACGCTTCCTTCTCTTTCAGCTCCGGAGTCACGAACCGCTCGGCATTGGTTAACGTCTGCTTCCGCTCGTACCGGCCTTCTTCAAGCTGGGATAAATTGGATTTGGTCACTTCGATAAAATAGCCGAACACTTTGTTGAAGCCGATCTTCAGCGATTTGATGCCCGTCCGCTCCCGCTCCTGCTTCTCCAGCTCGGCAAGCCACTGTTTGCCGTTCGCACTCGCTTCGCGCAGTTGGTCCAGGCGGGCGCTGAGTCCGGCACGGATCATGCCCCCGTCACGGACGGAGACAGGCGGCTCGTCCACGATCGCTTCCGCAATCCACGTCATCAAATCCTGGCACGGATCGATCCGCGCCGCCAAAGCCGCAAGTGTGCGGGAACCGCTTGCTTCACATTGCTCACGGAGCGCAGGCACCTGCTGCAGCGACACCTTGAGCGCGACCAAGTCGCGAGCGTTGGCGCTGCCGTACGCGATGCGCGCCGTAAGGCGCTCCAGGTCGTACACTTCCTTGAGCGACTGCTTCAGCTCGTCGCGCACGATCAGCTGGTTGTACAGCCGGTCCACCGCTTCCAGGCGGTCGTTGATGTGCGCCGCATTCATCAGCGGCTTTTCGATCCAGCGGCGCAGCAGACGCCCGCCCATCGCCGTGACCGTATTGTCCAGCAGCCAGAGCAGCGTCCCTTTCTTGGAACGGTCGCGGACCGTCTCCACCAGTTCCAGATTGCGGCGGGTGAACGGATCCATCACCATATACTGGTTCGGCTCGTAGACTCGAATATGCTTGATATGCGATAACGAGCGCTTTTGCGTCTCCTGCAAGTATCCCATCAAAAGCGCGAGCGTTTCCCGGCCGCCTTCCGGCAAGGACGCCAGCTGCTTCTCCGAGAACAGCCCTTCCGGCGGCAAGCCGCCTCCGGATACGGGCTCGCGCGGCGTCATGACCACGGTTTTCAGCCATGCGGACGAGCCTCCCCGGATTTGCTCCAGCACCGCCTCGCTCCCGAGCAGCTCCGATGGATTATAAGCGTTGAGCTCGTCAAGCAGCAGCTCGAAAGAACCCGAAAGCCGCGTCACATACAGCTCGCCGGTGGAAATATCGCAAGCGACAAAGCCGTACCCGCCGCCGGAGAAGACGACCGCGACGATATAGTTGTTCACCGTCTCGCTGAGCGAGCGGGCATCCATCACCGTCCCCGGCGTCACGATCCGGACAATTTCCCGGCGCACGACGCCCTTGGCTTCCGCCGGGTCCTCCACCTGCTCGCAAATGGCGACTTTGTACCCTTTTTCAACTAAGCGCGCAATATAATTTTCCGCCGAATGGTAAGGCACGCCGCACATCGGGATGCGCTCTTCCCCGCCGCCATCTCGGCCGGTCAGCGTTATTTCCAGCTCCCGTGCGGCCAGCACGGCGTCATCGAAAAACATTTCATAGAAATCGCCCAAACGGAAAAACAAAAAGGCGTCCGGCACTTCCGCCTTTACGGAAAGATATTGTTCGATCATTGGCGTATATTTGGCCATACTTCATCCTCCAACTGCCTGTTTGCGTCTACACGTCCGCTTCCCCGAATCCGGCCCCTGAGCGGGCCGACCGGAAAACGGAAGTTATAACATGCCGGCCCCAAGCGGCCGACACGTTTCGCTCCTATATGTATCATGCTATTCTATCATTTCATCATTATAGCACGAATTGCTAGAGAACTCCCATCCTCTATCGGAAGGGAGAGATTTTCCACTTGGGACGGATATCCTCTTGCTCGTTCCATGATTTCATGCGGAGCATCATGCGCCGAAACGGCATTAAATAGTTCTCGTAACGCCCATACTCCGGTATTCTCTCCAAATCTCTCCAGAGCGAAGGAAGGAGCAGCCGGATGCGTTCCTTGTCACCGCGGTAATACGCCTTCACAACCTCCGGGTCGGACAAAGGCCTCTGCTTCAGCGCGCGGTCGTTCCCGGCCACAACCTTTGCCAGGGCCAGCACGCCCTTCGTCACCGCAGGCGATACCATCCAGCTCGGCAGCACACGGTATTCGAAGCCGCCGTGCTTCTGACGGCGGAAGTCGCCGAGAAATCCGTACCGCGGCTTGCGCGCCCCCGTCGTCTCCCCCTCCAGCAGCGTCAGCGGCAGCGCCACATAGTTATCCAAAGCGCGCAGCAGCCGGCTGCTCAGCTCTACGCCGCTGAAATGAATATGGCCGCCCAGCGGAAAACCGCGGACCGGCATGCCGCCCGCCACCCAGATCAGTTCGGTATCGGAGATGCGCTTGGCCGCGAGCTGCATCGTCCGGTGCAAATGAATGACCAGTTCGCGCACATCCGTGCTCGGCTGCGGACGCAGCTCGGCAAGCGCGAATATTTTTCTTCGGCCGGGCAAGACGATCGAATCGCAGCCGAACGGCCCGTCCTTCTCCGCGAACCGGGAGGCGAATGCCACCTTTCCCTGCCGGTTAAGCAGCAGAAACTCCGGGTCCGCGCCCAGCATGATATCCCCGCGTTTCGCGGCGGTCTTTTCTTCTGGCGGCTCACCGTATCGGTTCATCGCTTCCGCGAACAGCTCGGCCAGCCGCGGAGTCAAGAGCGGCACCGCCTCCACACCGCGCACCGCGAGGCTGCCGTCCGGCCTCACCCCGATCCGTACCACGCCGTAATCGAGCCCGAGCGCATAAATCGCTTTTACCGCTTCGCGCATCGCTTTAGTGCCGTAATAGCTCGGCTGCTCCCGCCCGATTTCCGCATAATCGGCTTCATCCCCTTCGCGCATCACAAGGCTCTCTCTAGCCTGACCTCCGTAAAACACGGTCTGCGGCTTATGGAACAGGGAGAGCGCCTGCAGATGAAACACGGGCACGACGAACCGGTGCGTCCAGCGGTTGTCTTGACGGCGTCCTCCGCCGCCCTCTCGTCCCGTTTGTCTCGCGTCGCCAGCCTCATGCTTCTCGAAGACGCAATCGATCCCGTGCAGCTCCAGCAGCTCCGCCGCGCGGTGCCCGTTCGCCGCCAGCAGCATGCTTTTCACCGGCTGCAGCACCTCTCTATCTCTACGGTCCGGATGATAGGTACCCCAATGGATCGTAACGCCCGGCTCTTCGGCTCCTTGCGGCGTTTTCGTTCCGTGCGGAATGCGAAGCCGTTCCAGCAGCAGACCGAGCGTCGGCTCGCCGGAGTGCAGCAAAAATGCGCGCATGCCGATTCCTCCCCCTACAAGTTAAGTACCGTCCTGGCTTATAACACCCGTTCTTGGGGTAAAAAATAATTGGGTTCAACCAACAAAAAAGAGGGCAAACGCCCTCTCCAACCTGCGACCGTTCGGCATATATTAACAACAAATCAGCTCAATTCCTCGTCAAGCAGATCGGGATCGAGATCCTCAAAATCGCCGTCTTCCACACCGCCGAAGTCCACATGCTTGTCGTCGTATTCGTCGCAGCCGTTCGGGCAGACAACGACGCACACCTTCGTTTCGGCGAACATTTCAACCTTGAATTCCCGCTCGACGCGAATCAGCACGTTATCTCCGTGCGAGGAGATGCTGGCTTCCACGCAGTTCGGTTCTTGCGTTGCGACCGCCGCCACTTCGGCCGTCGACGGTTTATGCTTCTTATCGAGGTAGTGGAGCGGCACCACTTCCACATAAGAAACGGTTTCTTTCGCGACATCCGTCTTGGTATTCCGGTCGTACGAATACCAGATGTTGATGTCGTAAGTACCTACCACTTCCACATTTTCCCCCGACTTCACCGCATCGTATTGGTTGTTGATAATCCAAGCACCCAGAATACTGGTCGGAGCATGAGGCGGAGTGACCGTGTTAGTTACTTGCGAAAATTTGCGTCCTTTGCCACAGACAGCCTTCGTATAGATCTCTCTGCACTGCAAATCTTTATCTAATGACATCCTTCTAACCTCCTCCATACAATCATTCATTACATTTGTATGCAGGACATAGGCGAATGTTGATTAATTGAGCGTATGAAAAATGATAACGTCTTGAAATTCTTTTAAAGAACACGGACTCCTTAAAAAAATCGTTCATAAATTTGGAGAAAAGAGCGCCACTGTAAAAAGGATTGAACCGCTGGTTCAATCCTTTTTACAATAGACCGCATTTCGACGGTTGCCCGCTACTTTTCTTATCTTTCAAAATGCAAAACGATACAAAATTTCGCGTTCATACCGCGCATGGAATTACATTAGACAATTAAATTATTTGCAGCAGCTAACACCAATCGGACTTGAAGGATTTAGTCTTGCTTTCGTTACTCCATCAAGAAGGCACCCTACAAAAGTAAAACAAATATCCGGGGCCTTTGCTTGTGCCGCAGCTTGTCCCTCAGCGGTTTTGGAGTCGACACCAATAAGTTTAGAGAATTTGTCCATCATTTCAATATACCTCCCATTAAAGTAAATTTATTAC
>NZ_JTHN01000117.1 GCF_001399685.1 Paenibacillus sp. A3 | reverse complement strand
AATCCGCGTATCGTCGGGAATTTTTCCGTTCTCCAGCGGCACGTTGAAATCGACCCTGACAAATACGCGCTTACCGCTAACTTCTACGTCACGAACGCTTTTCTTATTCATCTTCCATGCCTCCCAGCGGTTTTGTCTCTTCCTACCCACACACAAAAAATTGTGGGAATGTGCCTGGTTTCCATTATTGAAAGGCAGCTCGCGCGAGCGCAAATGGGGTGTGTCGTAGAGCGCTAGCGCGGTTCCTTTGAATTTTCGTTTCATTCTATCAAATATTGTTAAAAGAAACGAAAGTTCAACAGAACCCGGAGACACATCCCATTGCGTACGATAAGCGAGCTGTCTTTCAAGCAGGTTTTCAGAACATCACCACAATTTTACCATTACAGACCTTTTTTCGCGATAAAGCTTACCAGATCGACGACACGGTTGGAGTAGCCCCACTCGTTGTCGTACCAGGATACCACTTTCACCATGTTGTCGCCGACAACCATCGTGGACAGCGCGTCGATCGTGGAGGAAGCCGGATCACCGTTGTAGTCGCTGGATACGAGCGGCTCTTCGGAGTAGTTCAGGATGCCTTTCAGCGGGCCGTTAGCCGCTTCTTTCAGAGCGCTGTTTACTTCGTCGACCGTTACGTTTTTGCTCAGTTCAACAACGAGGTCCGTAACCGATACGTTCGGCGTAGGAACGCGCATCGCCATACCGTTCAGCTTGCCTTTCAGCTCCGGCAGTACGAGGGATACGGCTTTCGCAGCGCCTGTCGTCGAAGGAATGATGTTTTCAGCAGCTGCACGAGCGCGGCGCAGGTCTTTATGCGGCAGGTCGAGCACTTGCTGGTCGTTCGTGTAGGAGTGAACCGTCGTCATCATGCCTTTAACGATACCGAATTTGTCGTTAATAACTTTGGCGAAAGGAGCCAAGCAGTTCGTTGTGCAGGATGCGTTGGAGATGATCGTATGTTGAGCCGGATCGTATTTATCTTCGTTAACGCCCATAACAACCGTGATATCTTCGTTCGTTGCAGGCGCGGAGATGATAACTTTCTTCGCTCCGCCTTTCAGGTGAAGCTCGGCTTTCTCTTTTGCGGTAAAGATCCCTGTGGATTCAACGACGATTTCAACGCCGTTTGCAGCCCAAGGCAGGTTTTCCGGATTGCGCTCGGCGAACACTTTAATCGTTTTGCCGTTCACGATGAGCGCGCCTTCGGTAGCTTCCACCGTAGCGTTCAGACGGCCGTGAGTCGTGTCGTACTTGAGCAGGTGAGCCAACGTTTTTACATCCGTCAAGTCGTTGATAGCGACGATCTCCACCTCAGGATTGCCAAGTGCTGCGCGGAATACGTTACGACCGATACGTCCAAAACCGTTAATACCAACTTTTACCATGTTGAAAGCCTCCTAGAAATGATTTGGTGTCCGCTGCTCCCGGCAAGGTTTCGTAGAATTACGACCGCGGCAGCGATATGTCAAGACAGGCAGAGCCCGTCAAGATAGCAAGCGATTGACAACTTCCCAGGCAGCCGCCTCGTCGGTGACCAGCACGTCCTCGTGGCCGTGCTTCAATACCGAAGCGATCGACTCGCCCTTACTTTTGCCTCCGGCAATTCCGATCACATGGTCCATGCAGTGAATGTCTTCGATGCGCAGCCCGATGGTCGGCATTTTGTGCAAAATGTTTCCGTCCCGGTCAAAATAGTACCCGAACGCTTCCGCAAGCGCGCCGTCGCGCCGCAAGCTTTCGGTCGTCTCCGGGTCCACCTTACGCCGTCTGGCCATTACCATAGCTTCTCCGATGCCGTGAACGACAATCCGCGCACCGCGGATGAAGGCGATGATCTCGGCAATGTGGCTATCCTGCATCAGCGATTGATATGCATCCTCGCCGAGATGGTCCGGAACGTGCAGCAGCCGATAGCGGCCGCCCGCTTTCTTCGCCATCGTCGAGGCGATCGTGTTCGCCTGAAGCTCGACGCTTTCCCCGAGTCCGCCGCGGGCCGGTACGAACCAGCAGCCCTTCATCGGAGTCGCCGGCGTCAAATGATAGGCCACTTCAGCCATCGTGGAGCCGCCGGTTACGGCAATGGTCTCGTCTTCGCCGACCAGCTTCCGCAATACGGAGGCGCCGGCTCGGCCAAGCTCTTTCTTCGTATGAGGGGAAACGTCCGAGTCGCCGGGGACGATGATCACCTGCTTCAAGCCGAAGTGCGAACGTATGCGTTCTTCCAGCTCCGTCAGACCGAACAAGTCTTTGACGAGCGGTTCGAGCCGCTCCAGCAGTTCTCTGCCCGACACGCTGATCCGCATGCCGGAAGCTTCGACTTCGATCAAGCCCTGCTCCTTCAGAAAATCCACTTCCGCGCGGAGCACCCGCTCCGTCGCTCCCACCGACAGCGCCAGCGTCCGCCGGCCCACCAAGCCGGATACCATGATGTGATGCAGGATCGTATATCGCTTCTTCATGGTGTCGACCAGATCGGGCAAAAGCTGCTTTTGAATGTCGAGGATTTCTCTCATGGATTCACACCCGCTTAAGATTGCAGCTTTGTTGGACGTTTTTTGTCCCAGTGCTGCATTTTGAGTCCCACATACTCTAAAAAAAGTACTAAGTTTGTTTCACTTAGTGTCCCCATTATAACCCATTCTTCCCTTCGCATCAAGTGCCTTCGTCACCGTTCGACATTCCGTTAGCGGTCCGGAGCCGCTATTCTTGCGGCAATTCAGCATGAAAAATTTTTTTATTGCCAAAAGGTTGCTTTTCTTGGGCTTATGGCTTATAATAATTTTTGCTGTCAGTTATTGAAGCACAGCAAACTTAACTTTCATATGCGCCCGTGGTCCAATGGATATGACGTAGGCCTCCGGAGCCTGAGATCAAGGTTCGATTCCTTGCGGGCGCGCCATTTACACACAATCAGTTTGAGCAAAACTGGTTTTTTTATTTCCTTGGTTTGACCTTTCTTGACCTTTGTTTGTTTTTCGTTTATGATGGTTATAGTTTGAATATAAAGGAGGCTGCAGCCGATGAGTTTCATTCCAATGGTTGTCGAACCGGATGCAAGAGGAGAACGCGCATATGACATCTATTCGCGTCTGCTCAAGGACCGGATTATTTTTCTCGGAAGTCCGATCAACGATGTTGTAGCCAATTCGATTATCGCACAAATGCTGTTCCTGGCCGCAACCGATCCGGATAAAGACATCAGCTTGTATATCAACAGCCCTGGCGGCTCCATTACGTCGGGGATGGCGATCTATGACACGATGCAGTTCATCAAGCCGGACGTGTCCACGATCTGCGTCGGCATGGCGGCATCGATGGGCGCCTTCCTGCTGGCCGCGGGAGCGAAAGGCAAACGCTTCGCCCTGCCGAACAGCGAGGTTATGATTCACCAGCCGCTCGGCGGAGCCGAAGGCCAAGCCAGCGATATCGAGATCCGCGCGAAGCGCATCCTGAAAATGCGCGACAAGCTGAACACGATTCTCGCCGAGCGCACAGGCCAATCGTTCGAGCGCATCGAGAAAGACACCGACCGCGACAACTTCATGTCCGCAGAGGAAGCTCAAAACTACGGCTTGATCGACAAAGTTATCGAACGCGTATAACCCGATCAGGTCAGCACGAAAAGCCCAGCCGTTCCACGGCGCATCTTTGGATGCCTCCGTGCGAATGGCCGGGCTTTTTTTGCGTAGAAAAAGACCTTGCTCCGAAACCGCATTGGCGGGTGAAGAGCAAGGCCTTGTTATTTACCTTTATTCCGCCGCACGTTCATCGAGCGGATAGAAGATCAGTTCGATCGGCAGCGCCGAGCCGGCCGGCGGACTGAATTCGATATCGAGCGAATCTTCTTTGCCCGTCGTTTTGGCCAGAATCTGCATGCCGTCGAAAGCGGTCATCACCCCGGATGCAGGAGCCAGACGGATGTCGCCGTTAATTTTGAACGGTCCTTTGTATACGCCGCCCTTCGGCAAAATCATGACGGCCATCTTCCGAGGCTTGTCGGCATGAATCTTATAAATGACGCCGTAGTTGCCGTCGTTCTTCACTTCCATCTTGCGCATCGGATCGTATCCCGGCTGGAACGGATCGGTAATTCCGTCGCCAATCAAGAGGCGGGACGGCTTCGTAAAGGAAGAAGCATCGATCTGCCACGTCATCTCGGATACCGGGAAGGAGCCTCTTACATGCCCCTCAAAAGGAAGCAGCGGCAGAGTCAGCGAATTTTGAGAAATTTCACGGTCGGCTACGAACGAGAACTGCACTTTTCCGTCGGTCTCGACATCATAGAACAAGTTAACGCCTTGATCCGGATAGAAATCCGGCATTTGCTTGTAAATAAACGTTTGGTGAGCCGGAATCGTAATCGTCTCGTTGATCTGGTCGTTCATCAGGAAATCGACCGTCGCTTCGCTGCCGATCAAATTGGCATACACCGAAGGCCACACTTCGCCTTTGTTCGTCGTCTTGACCGTAACCGGCTTGTCCGTCAAGTTTTTGGCGAGAATCGCCATGCTGACCTTTTCCTTCGTCCCGTTGATGTGATCGGCGTACAGACGTCCTTTGCCTTCCACTTCATCCTGGTACAAAATACCACGCTCCGTGAACGTCTCCGGGCTGTCGCTGACAAGCAGTTTACGCGAACGGTCTTCGCTCACCGTCTTCGGCAGCTGCGGCAGCTCCCAGAACGTACCCCAGAGCATGCTCCAGTCGGTCTTGATAAACGAGCCAACCGGCTTCATGAAGATCGGATATTCAATCGCACTCAGATAAGTGTCGTTCCCGATGACCAGATTGCGGGCATAGGTCTCACTCTTGTTACCGTGAATATCCCATACGGTCAGCGTAATCGGATACGTCCCGGGAGTGAAGAAAGCTTCCTGCTTCCCGGTCCACTCATACCGCGCAATCCCTTCCGCATCCGGGTCATAGCTCAGATCCACGTATTTGACCGGTTCCCCGATCTTGTAGCTCGGCTGGGCGAACGTAAATTTCGCTACCGGATTCGAGTTGCCCCGATTCGGATCGAAAATACCCGTCGGCGCCTTCACATGCAGCACTTCCACGCGGCGCAGCTCGTTGTTGTACGTATACTTCGCTCCCATGTAATCGGCCAGCCAAGTCAGTTTAATCATCAAGCGGCCGTTTACGATCGCGGCTACGTCGTCGAACTTCATCCAATAGCCGTTAATCCACACCGACTTGTTGTCGATGTCGATCATGATATTATGGCTTGGCGTCACCATTTCGATTTGGCGCGTCTTATCGTTCCATTCGACTTTCATCCCGAACGCATCGCCCAAAAACTTGGCGGGCACGAACGTCTTGTCCTTCAGAATCGTCGCGGGCGCATCCAGTTTGACCTGCTTGCCATTCAAGAAGGCATCGGGCTTATCGATATACAGCAGCACATAGGTGGTTCCGGACGACATCGGCGCCTCTTTCTCTGGGGCAGACGTCAGTGGCGCCTCTTTCCCCGGGGCGGACGACGTCGGCGCTTCTTTCCCTGGGGCAGGCGACTTCGGCGCTTCTTTCTCTGCGGCGGATGCCAGCGGCGCAATGCCAAACGACATCAGCATGGCCATAACCAGCAGAACGACCCATTCTTTCTTCAACGGCTTCATTCCCTCTACTCCTCTTTCTGCGCTTCTAATGGTGCCCGATACAGAAAAAAACCTTTTCCGGTTCAAAGACACGTCAAATTAGACGCATCAGCCCAAAAAAGGTTGCGCTTTATTTACAAGTATCCTATGTGACAAAATAAGGAACGCCGCAAAGAAAAAAGCTTCCGGATCGGAAGCCCTGTGGCGGTTTATTGGTTTTCCAGCTCTTCCTTGCTGACCAATGTGACTAAAGCGTTTACAGCCTGTTCGGCGTCCGAACCTTCCGCACTTATGTGAACTTCGGTTCCTGTGCTGATAGCCAAACTCATAATGCCCATAATACTTTTGGCGTTGACCTTCTTCTCGTCCTTCTCCACAAAAATCTCCGAAGAAAACTTATTCGCTTCCTGAACGAAAAGCGCTGCCGGTCTGGCGTGAAGGCCTGTTTTCAACTTGACGACTACTGGGCGTCTCGACATGCAACCAATACCCCCTACAATCTTTGAATTCCTAAAAATAAGGAAGGGCATAACGCCCTTAGCGTAAACGAATACATCGTCCTGCAGGACATAGACAAACGGTTGACCAACGATTTCGGCATTGAAGCGCAATCTGGAAGACAGTCTACCCGAAACCGATTTAAAAAAAGCGATTTTTCAAACATTATATCATTTTTCGGCAGTTTGCACTAGAATTATTGCAAATTTACACAAAAAATCTATAATTGGCCGATTCTACTCACGATTTCCGCAGCTTTTCAGCCAATTCATCGATCTTGCGCAGCCGGTGGTTTACCCCGGATTTGCTTACTTTGCCTTTCAGCAGATCGCCGACCTCTTTAAGGTTCATATCCGGATGCTTGAGCCGGATCTCCGCCACTTCCCGAAGCTTGTCGGGCAAGTTGTCCAGCCCCACTTCCTTCTGCAGCAGCCGGATGTTGTCGATCTGCCGGACGGCGGCGCCGATCGTCTTATTCAGATTGGCGGTTTCGCAGTTGACCAAGCGGTTCACGGAATTGCGCATATCCTTCATAATCCGGACGTCCTCGAACCGGAGAAGCGCTTGGTGAGCGCCGATCAGGCTTAGAAACTCGATGATCCTCTCGCCTTCTTTCATGTAGAGGACGAAGCCCTTTTTCCGCTCGATGCATCTGGCGTTCAGATCGAACTCGTTGGCCAGCCGCACCAGCGCCTGACAGTGCTCCTCGTACATCGAATAAATCTCCAGATGGTACGACGACCCCTCCGGATTGTTCACGGAGCCGCCCGCAAGGAACGCCCCGCGCAAGTAAGCGCGCTTGCAGCAGCTGCGTTTGATGATATCCGGTTCAATGCCGGGGGTGAACAAAAACCCTTCGGAGACGATATGCAGCTCCGACAGCAGGTTTTGCACTTGATTCGGCACGCGTACGATATACACGTTGTTTTTTTTGAGCCGCATTTTTTTGCGGACGAGCAGCTCGGTATGCACCTTGAACGATTTTTTGAGCAGCGAATAAATGCGTCTGGCAATCGCGGCGTTTTCCGTCGAAATATCGAGGACGATCTTCTGGCTGGTCAACTGCACAGCCCCGTTCATGCGGATGAGAGCGGACAGCTCGGCTTTCTCGCAGCAGCGCTCCGACTCCGTCATGGTCAGTTCTTTTTTCGTCTGGGCGGCGAAGGACATGGGAATCACCTCTTCTTGAACATCCAGCTCTCCACCAGTTGATAAATATGTTGACTCAGCTTTTCTGCGTCATGACGCAGATAGGTCCGGAACAGAACGAGCTGGTCGGCTATGACCTTATAGCCCTGCTTGGTCACTTCGTCCAAATCGAGCGGAACGATCTTGGCCCCCTGCTCGGCATACTTGCTCTGCACCTGCTCCGGGATGTCCCCGTTGTTCACGATCACGTAGTCGAACAGCTCGCTGCCGACGTGGTCGCGCACCGCTTTGAGATGGTCGCTGACCTTGTAATCGTCGGTTTCGCCCGGCTGAGTCATCACGTTGCAAATAAAAATTTTGAGCGCATTCGACTCGACGATCGTTTTGGCGATTTCCGGCACCAGCAGATTGGGTAAAATGCTCGTATACAAGCTTCCCGGACCGACTAGAATCGCGTCCGCCTCCCGCAGCGCTTCCAGCGCCTCCGGGAGCGCCCGAACGTCCTTCGGCTCGATGGACACCTCGCGGATAACGCCTCTTGCCTTCGGGATATTGGATTCTCCCTCGACAATCGACCCATCCTCCATCAGCGCCCGCAGCACGATCGAATGATCGGAAGCCGGAAGAACGCGCCCGCGCACGGCCAGCACCCGGCTTAACTCGCGCACGCCGGTGACGAAATCGCCGGTGATGTCGCACATGGCTGCCAACATTAGGTTACCCAAACTGTGGCCTGCCAATCCGTTGCCTTTATCAAAACGGTAATCGAGCAGCTGACCGAGCAGCGGCTCCACGTCCGCCAGCGCAGACAAGACGTTGCGGATGTCACCCGGCGGAATCATTTCCAGCTCCGACCGCAAAATGCCCGAGCTTCCCCCATCATCGGCTACGGTGACAATCGCCGTAATGTCCACGGGCTTATGCTTTAGTCCCCGAAGCATGACTGACAGCCCTGTCCCCCCGCCGATCACGACGATGCGCGGAATGTACGTTTCCCTCTCCCGGTCAAACGTCATTTCTTCACCTCAACCCGGTCGCGTTCGGAATCGCGGTGACTGACCCGAACGACTTCCGTTTCGCTATTGCCCATCATTTTCCCGAGATATTCGGCAATCGCCACCGAACGGTGCTTACCGCCCGTACAGCCGATGCCGATGACGATCTGGCTTTTGCCTTCTTTCTTGTACTGGGGAACGAGAAAGTGGAGCATGTCGAGCAGCTTCGCGAGAAACTCCTGGGTTTCGGTCCACTTCATGACATATTCGTACACATCCGGGTCTTGCCCGGTGTTGGGGCGCAGATTGTCCACATAATGCGGATTCGGCAAAAAGCGGACGTCAAAAATAAGATCGGCGTCGATCGGAATGCCGTACTTGAAGCCGAACGAGATGACGTTGATCGAAATGCCGCTGTTTTCAAGGTTGGTGAACCGGGAAATGATTTTTTCCTTCAGCTGCGCCGGCTTCAGGTTGGATGTATCGATCACCTGCGTAGCGTGGCCTTTGAGCTCCTCCAACAGCTTGCGCTCCTGCTGAATCCCTTCCAGCGGAGCTCCCGTCGGGGCCAGCGGGTGCTTGCGCCGGCTTTCTTTATACCGCTGCACCAACGTGGAATCCATGGCGTCGAGGAACAAAATCTCGTGCGTCAGCGTGTAGTTCTCGCTCAAGTAGCGCAGCGATTCGGACAACGAAGTGAAAAACTCTCTCCCCCGCAGGTCGATAACCAGCGCAACTTTGCCGATCCGGCCTTTGGACTGCTCGATCAGCTCGGCAAATTTGGGAATCAACACCGGAGGAAGGTTATCCACGCAAAAAAAGCCCAAGTCTTCCAAGCTCTGCACCGCAATCGTCTTGCCGGCTCCGGACATGCCCGTAATGATGACCAGCTTTCCGAGAGTTTGCATATCTTCCATGGCTGCTCCTCCTGAGGACGCTCCGTTCGGGTCTTTTCTCTGTCGCAGCAGGAAAGTACCTACGGGTCCTGTTCAAATCGTGTTCCTGGAATAATAATAAAATGGTCGGAACACGATTTAAAAGGGACCACGTAAACTCTCCGTTATCTTTCCTGCTGCTTACGCAGACCCGACCTTCGCTATATATCTATCTGTTGGCGCTTTGAAATTTGTCGCGCCGGTTGTTTATACGTAAAAATCCGGCCCGGGTTTCCGGGCTTCAGCGGATGCTGGACCGATGCGCAGGCTTCATGAGCCGTGCAGGTCGGTCGCCTGCCTTTAGCTGTGCAGGTTGAGGCCCGCTGCGCCGACGACGCCGGCATCGTTGCCGAGAACGGCCGGGACGATGTCCACGCCTTCTTTGGCTGTCTCTTGGGCATGCTCGTTGTAGTACTTACGAATCGCATCGAACAGGATCTCACCTGCCTTGGATACGCCGCCTCCCACGATAAAGCGCTGCGGGTTCAGAACGACGGAAATCGCCGCCATCGATTTGCCGAGATACAGCGCGGCGCGGTTAATGATCCGCAGCGCCGTTTCGTCGCCCGTTTTGGCCGCGTCAAACACGTCTTTCGCCATAATGTTCTCGACAAGCGCCAGAGACGTATGCTCGCCCCGCTCCACGGCTTCTTTGGCCATGCGGATGATGCCTGTCGCCGACGATACGGTCTCCAGACAGCCTTTCTTGCCACAGCCGCATTCGATTGCCTCGAGATCCGGCACGACAACCATGTGGCCGAGCTCGCCGGCCATGCCATTGTAACCCTGATAGATGCGGCCATGGATAATGACCCCGCCACCTACTCCGGTGCCCAGCGTATAGCAGACGACATTCGGAATGCCCGCGCCTGCGCCGCTCCATGCTTCTCCAAGCGCAGCGACATTAGCGTCGTTGTCGATTTTGACCGTTTTGCCAAGCTTCTCTTCCAGAATCTTCTTGACCGGCACGTTGCGCCAGCCCAGGTTGGGCGACAGCTTGATGAAGCCTTCGGGAATATCCATGAACCCGGCGATTCCCGCACCGATGCCGGCGACTTGCTCCCATTCATATGGAGATTCGTCAACCAGCTTACGCACATACTGCGCGATATTTTCCAGCACTACCTCTGCGCCATGTTCGGTACCGGTCGGACCTTCGTACGTTTGCAGCAGCTTGCCCTGCTCGTCGCATAATCCGACTTTAATCGCGGTTCCTCCCAAATCGACTCCTACATAAACACGTTCTCCCATACCTGTCGAATCACCTCGTACCCTATCCGTTATCTGTAAGCTCCTGTTCCAACTATAAGGCAACCTACCTAGAAGGTCAAGATTAGCCATGGGGAAGCCGGAGACTCCTCCGAGAGTGTGTCGAGAAAGTGTCAATGACCGCTTTCCAGTCGCTTAATCACGGAAGAGGCTTAAGACGGAAGGTAATTTTTTTAAGCATGAAAAAGGCGCAGAACGCAGAGTTCCACGCCTAAATGGCGTTGTTACAGGGACTTGCTCCAGTCGTGCACCATATGCCCTTCCAGGAACTTCTCGCAGTCGAGCGCCGCCATACAGCCGCTGCCGGCCGCCGTAATCGCTTGGCGGTACTTGCTGTCCTGCACGTCGCCGCAGGCAAAGACGCCTTCGACGTTGGTCAGAGACGTTCCCGGCTTGACCAAAATGTAACCGACTTCGTCCGTGACGATTTGCCCGCCGAGGAAGTCCGTGTTCGGCTTGTGGCCGATCGCTACAAAGATGCCGTCGGTTTCGATAATTTCCTCTTCGCCGGTCTCGTTGTTTTTCACCTTCAAGCCCGTTACGCCTTTTTCTCCGGAAATGACTTCCAGAGGCGTGCGATTCAGGCTCCATGTAATTTTTTCGTTTTGGCGCGCGCGGTCCTGCATGATTTTGGAGGCACGCAGCTCGTCTCTGCGGTGCACCAGGCGCACTTCCGTCGCAAAACGGGTCAGGAAGTTCGCTTCCTCCATCGCCGAGTCGCCGCCGCCCACGACAATGATCTTCTTGCCTCGGAAGAAGAAGCCGTCGCACGTTGCACAGGTGCTGACGCCGCGGCCGATGCTTTCCTTCTCGTTCGTAATGCCGAGCAGCTTCGCCGAAGCGCCAGTCGAGATGATGAGCGATTCGGCTTCGATATCGCCGAGGCCTTCCACATTCAGCTTGAACGGACGCTTGGACAGATCGACCTTGTTCACCCAGCCCGTTTTGAACTCGGCGCCGAAACGCTCCGCTTGCTTCCGCATGTTGTCCATGAGCTCCGGGCCCATGATTCCTTCCGGGAACCCCGGGAAGTTCTCGACTTCGGTGGTCGTCGTCAATTGCCCGCCCGGTTCCGGTCCTTCGATGACGAGCGGGTTCAGGTTGGCGCGGGCCAAATAAATGGCAGCCGTAAGTCCCGCCGGGCCGGTTCCGATTACGATCGATTTGTACATAGAGGTTCCTCCTATCGCATCTTCTTGATCTTTATATTAAGATCGAGACTCCATGCCGGTTAATTTTTTGAAAATGGCGTCCATTTTCTCTTTCAAACCGCAAGCTTCGTCGATCAGCTTCGCATTCTTGCTTACCGTCGCCACAGAGACCCCGTAACGCTCCGCAGCCTCATGGTAACTGATCGGACGCCGGTGCATCTTCGCCGTCAAATATTCAAGCGCAGCCGCCCAGCCTTCGACCTTGGTCATCTTGGGCACGTTCGGAAATACCCGCGATAAATATTCTACCCAAAGCGTCTGCAAATCGTACTGCTGCACCATATCGTAACGCCGGGCCATATGCCGCAGCGCCGTCTCCATAATGGCCTGCCACTTGCTCTCCCACACGGGAAGCCCCGGAGAGAACGGCGACGGCGCGACCGTCGTCCGCTTGCCGTTCAGCATGGCCGTCAGCGGCTCCTTCATCCCGATGCTGCGCAGCACGAAGATCGCCACCTGCTTCAAGTAGTCGTCCTCGTCCGGCAGCATAATAAATTCCGTGAGCGCGTCTTTCACTTCGTCGTCCGCAATCAACCCGAACGCTTGGATCACCTGCAGCTTCGTATCCCCGTCTCCGTGACGCAGCGCCCAGAAGAACGACGACCGGACAAGCGGATCGCGCTTCATATGCTCCGGCAGTCCGCCCTCGGCGCGCTCCAGCCCGCGAAATTGTTCCTCGAACGGCAGATGGTAGTGATAGCTGACCGGAGGCTTTCTCGTTTCCTCCCGGTGCTTATCCAGCAAGTTCAGATAGAACTTCGGAATTTCCGATCCCGGATCGAATTTCTCCGCCTGCTTCCACTGCCGCTGAGCTTCTTCGTACCGCCCGGTATTGTAAGCAGCTACCGCAGTGTAATGGAACAAGCAGGGATCGAGACCCGCTTCGCCCGTTTTCAACAGCCGCTTGAACAGACGGAACGCTTTCTCATGCTCGTTTAAGATCCCCATCGTCGTAGCCAGCTTAAAGACGTGGTCCTGATGGAACGGGTACGTTTTGCGCAGCACTTCAAGCAATTCGGCCAAGCTCTCCCGGTCGCCGAAATGCTGGTAAAAGATTGCCAGGTTACAGAGCGCATGCAAATTGCCGGGCTCCATCTCCAGCACTTGCCGGATCATGTCGACCGACTTGTCGAAATGCCCCATATAATAGTATGCCAAGGCCAAATTGTTGCGCGCGGCCATAAAATCGGTATGCTTGCTGATGATATTTTCCAAGAGACGCACCGCTTCGGAGAACTTTCCTTCCTCCAGCATCGAGCGTGCCCGGTCGTGATCGAACAAGCCTTCCCGGCTCTTGATCGTCGACAGCTTCGCAGGGCGGTCCAACTCGTAGCTTAGCAGTTCCATCATTTCCTCGGACTCTTCCAGAAACTGTCCGGTCGGATCGTTCTCAAGGTAATGAATAATCGCTTTTTCCGCCGATTCGTAATTTTCCATGTTGGCAAAATTGTTCGCCATATAGAAATAACATTCCGTCATCGTCGGATCGATCCGGTCCAATACGTGCTGCAAAATGCGGTTGGATTCCTCGTAATTTCCCATCTCGGACAGCAGCCCGGCCAAGTTGCAGTGATTAACCGGGTTTTCCGGCTCGTACTCAGCCGCACGACGAAAATATTTCAATGCCTTATCATAATGATAACGGTCCAAGGACTGAACGGCTTTTTCGAAAAAGAACGTGGCGTCCATTTTCATCGGTATGACATTGGTGCTGGGTTTCGGCAGCACACGTTTTTTCTTCTCCATAATTCAGGCACCTCCGTGACCCGTCCGGAATTACATGAGAAACCCGCCTGTGCATTTCAGAGCTTCATTTCTACATCGCCGGAGTAATAATGATTCCTAAGTATAACACAATCCGGCCCAAAACCGTAAGGTTTCGACAGCCGGAGTCGTGTGGTAATAATTATTATACGCCGCCGTATTTGAACAGCGAGCTGAGCGAACCGCCGGACATGATGATGTTGATCGCGTCCGAAAGCAGATGGGCAACCGAGAGCACCCGGAATCGGTTAGGATGGTGGTCCGGAATAGCGATGGAGTCCGTAATAACGACTTCCTTGATGTTCGGATGATCCAGTCGCTGCAAGGCCGGGCCGGAGAATACCGGGTGCGTCGCACAGACATAAGCGTCGTGGGCTCCGCGTTCCTTCAGGCCTTCCACGACGTTGACGATGGTCGAGCCGGTATCGATCAGATCCTCGATGATGATCGGCGTGCGGCCGGCTACATCACCGATGACATGCGTAATGACCGCTTCGTTGTGAGCCGGTCTTTTCTTGATCATCATCGCAAACGGCGCATCGAGAATGTTCGCCATCTTCTCGGCTGTTGTCGCGCGTCCCGCATCCGGGGAGACGATGATCGGGTTTTGGATGTTAAGCTTTTTAATGTAATCGCTAACCAAGTCCAGCGCAGTCAAATGGTCCACAGGGATGTTGAAGAAGCCTTGAATCGCCGGGGCATGCAGATCGATCGTGATGACACGGTCCGCACCCGCTGCCGTCAGCAGGTCCGCCACCAGCTTGGCCGAGATCGGTTCCCGAGGCGCGGCTTTGCGCTCTTGGCGGGAATAACCATAGTAAGGAACGACAAGATTGATCGTTCTCGCCGAAGCCCGCTTGGCCGCATCCATCATGACGAGAAGCTCCATGAAATTCTCGTTGATCGGATGAGAGAACGTTTGCACCAGAAAGACGTCGCAGTTCCGAATGCTTTCTTCGTAGAGACAATAAATTTCCCCGCTCTTGAATCGGGAAAGCTTGATTTTGCCAAGCGGCACTTTAAGCTCTTCGCATATGCGCTCCGCCAGTTTCGGGTTGGACGAACCCGAGAAAATCTTCATTTTGTCGCTGTACATGGTTACCTCCGCTTTTGCTTATGTTACAATGGGTCATTTGACGATGGGTGGACCTTCTCTAAAAAGGCTCCGGTTGGCCGGTTTACACAATATTTAAAATGCCCACGTCCCCATTATACATGAAATGAAGCGAATCCAATAGGCACCATGGTGCGTTTCCTGCTTTTAAATGTGGCTAATTCGTTAAATCCTTCCTGCTGCAGCAGGTCGGTCGCCTGGTCAAGGTACTGTGCGAGCCGGTCCGGCTGGTGTGCGTCCGATCCGAGCGTTACAGGAATTCCCAGCTCACGGGAGTATTCCAGCATGCGTCGGCTTGGGAACATTTCCCCAACCGGCATGCGCAGGCCCGATGCATTCAGCTCGATGGCCATTCCCGCCTCCCGGACGGCTTCCAGCGCCTGACGCTCCAAGTGCTCCACACTCTGCTCCGGCTTGAAGCCGAACCGCTTGATCACGTCGATGTGCCCGATGTAGTCGTAAAAACCGGTCCGGCACGCTTTACAGACCGCGTCGTAATATTGAACGTAGACCTCGTAGGCGTCCCGCTCCTTCCAGCCGTCCGTCTGCCGGTAATCCGTAATGTCCCATTCGCCGAGAAAATGAACGGACCCGATCACATAATCCCACGGGTAGGCTTTAATGATCCGCTCGATTTCCGCTTCGTATCCTTCGATATAATCGCCTTCGAGTCCGACTCGGATATCGATCCGGTCTTTGTATTTCTGCTGCAAACGCAGCGCTTCTTCCACATAGTTCGGCAGTTCGTCCATCGGCATAGCCATGCCCGGGTAATAGGAAGCCGGGTCGACATGCAGCAAGGGCATGTGATCGGACAGCCCCAGTTGGTCCAGTCCGATCTCAATGCCCTTCAGCACGTACTCCTCCAGCTCTCCCGACGCATGTCCGCACCGCACATGGTGCGTATGATAATCGATGCGCATTCGGGTGAATTCTCCTTTTAGGCGACGGAGGGCGGCATGGTCACCAGCCTGCCCCTTCTTCGACGCCATTATTTTTTGTGTCGGCGGTCCAGCTCGCGCATAACCTCATCAAGCGGCAGCTTCGCTTCGCGCAGCAGCACCATCAGATGGAAAATAAGGTCGCTCGCTTCGTACCGCAGCTCGTCGTTGTCGCGGTTTTTCGCCGCGATGATGACCTCGGCCGTTTCCTCGCCGACTTTTTTCAATATTTTATCGATGCCTTTTTCAAACAGATACGTCGTATACGCGCCTTCCGGCCGTTCCGCGTCGCGCTGCGCGATCACCGACTCCAGTCGGCCGAGCATGGCAAAACGATCTGCAGACTGCGATTCTGCTGCCGCTTCTCCGCCGTCAGCCAAAGCTCCGAGCTTCACTTCGTTGTAGAAGCAGCTGTAGCGCCCGGTATGGCAAGCCGGCCCCGCCTGATCTACAAGCACCAGCAGCGTGTCGCCGTCGCAATCGTATTTCAAAGCCTTGACCTTCTGCACATGGCCGGATGTCGCGCCTTTATGCCACAGCTCGCTGCGCGAACGGCTCCAAAACCACGTTTCGCCCGACTCCAATGTCAGCTTCAGCGACTCCTGATTCATATAGGCCATCATCAGCACGTCCTTGCTTGCCGCATCCTGTACGATGGCCGGCACGAGGCCGCTCGCGTCCCATTTGATGGCCGCCGTTAACTCTTCTAAGGTTCCTGCCGTTTGCCCGCTCACCGGACCTCCACCCCTTTATGCCTGAGGTCGTCTTTAACCTCTTCGATCGTCATCTCTTTGTAGTGAAAAATCGTGGCGGCCAGCCCCGCGTCCGCCTTGCCTTCCGCAAACACGTCGTAGAAATGCTCCTTCTTCCCCGCTCCGCCGGAGGCAATAACCGGAATCGATACGAGCTCCGAAACCGCCCGCGTGAGCCGCAGGTCAAACCCGTCCTTCGTGCCGTCCGCATCCATGCTCGTCAGCAAAATTTCGCCGGCGCCAAGCTCTTCGATCCGCTTGGCCCATTCGAGCGCCCGGATGCCCGTGCCGTTGCGTCCGCCGTGGGTGAACACTTCCCATTCGTTCCACTCCGGGTTGTACCGGGCGTCGATCGCGACGACGATGCACTGCGAGCCGAAGCGGCGCGCGCCGTCGGACACAAGCTGAGGATTGCGGACCGCAGCCGTGTTGATGCCGATTTTGTCCGCGCCCGCCCGCAGCAGCCTTTTCATGTCATCCACGCTCGAGATTCCGCCGCCGACCGTGAACGGAATCGTAATTTGACCGGCCGTCTGCTGCACGACGTTGACCATCGTCGCCCGTCCCTCATGGGAGGCGGAGATGTCCAGGAACACCAGTTCGTCGGCTCCTTCGCGGTCATAGATCGATGCGAGCTCGACCGGATCGCCGGCATCGCGCAAATTGACAAAATTGACTCCCTTGACGACCCGCCCGTCCTTCACGTCCAGACAAGGGATGATCCGTTTGGCCAGCATATGCCGTCCTCCTTTCTGCCTTTATATCCGTCCGTGCGCTTCCTCCAGCTTGATGCTGCCGGTGTACAGCGCCTTGCCGACGATGGCGCCGCCCACGCCGTCCGCCGCATGCTGCGCCAGCCGCTCCAAATCCTCGTAACGGCTTACGCCGCCGGAAGCGATCACCGACTGCCCCGATACCTTCGCCAAATGGACGATCGCCTCCACGTTCGGACCGCCCATCATGCCGTCGCGCGAAATATCCGTAAAAATAAACGTCTTCGCGCCTTCCTTCGCCAGCTCTGCGGCAAGCTCATCCGCTTTGACCGCGGACGTTTCGAGCCAGCCGCGGGTCGCTACATATCCGTCCCGGGCGTCGATGCCGATGGCGACTTTGTCCCCGTGCTTCTGAAGCACCCGGTTCACGAACTCGCGGTTTTCGATGGCCGCCGTCCCGAGAATGATGCGCGAAACGCCGAGCGACAAAATATGATCCACGTCCGCTTCCGTGCGCAAGCCGCCCCCGAGCTGTACCGGAACGTTCACGGCTTTGGCGATATCGCCGACCAGCTTGTCGTTGACCGGATAGCCCGCCTTCGCTCCGTCCAGATCGACGAGATGAATCCATTTGGCTCCTTGCGCTTCCCAAGCTTTGGCGACCTCCAGCGGATTTTCGTTATACACGGTTTCCTGATTGTAATCGCCCTGGATCAGGCGCACGCACTTGCCCCCGCGAATGTCGATGGCGGGATAAATGATGAATGAAGACATGAAAACGTTCCTCCAACCTTGGAAATATGAATCGCGCCGATCGTTTGAAAGCCCGACCCGGCAAGCCGGAGCCAAGCGCACGGCTGGCGAAGCGTGTCTATTTACGCATACACAGCGCAAGAAAATTGCCGAGCAGCTTCATGCCGACGCTGCCGCTTTTTTCGGGGTGAAACTGCATCCCGAATACGTTATTGCGGCCGACGATGGCCGTCACCTGCTGATAGTAATCCGTTACCGCCAGCAGATCGCCCGGCTGCTCCGGCTTTACATGAAACGAGTGAACGAAGTACACATGCCCCTCTTCTACCTCTTCAAACAGCGGGCTTGCTTGCCGAAATTCCAGTTTGTTCCACCCCATGTGAGGCACCTTGTAATCGCCTTGGAAGCGGACGACGTCTCCGGGCAGCAGGTTCAGCCCCTCATGCAGACCGTGCTCTTCGCTGCGGGTAAATAAGAGCTGCATGCCCAGACAGATCCCAAGCAGCGGCTTACCGCTGTCCGCATAACGCTTCACGGCCGCATCCAGCTTCGATTCGCGCAGATGGTCCATCGCATCGCCGAACGCCCCTACGCCGGGAAGAATAGCTCCTTCCGCCTGAAGCAGCTCCTGCTCGTCCGAAACGATTACGCCGCGGTAGCCGAGCCGTTCCACCGCCGAAGCGACGCTGTGCAGGTTGCCCATGCCGTAATCGATGATGGCGATCATGGATTACAAGACCCCTTTCGTCGACGGCACGCCCTGTACGCGGGGATCGATGCTCGTCGCCTCGTCAAGCGCCCGTCCGAGCGCCTTGAATACCGCCTCGACCATATGGTGCGTGTTATGCCCATAGTGCACGATAACGTGCAGCGTAATCCGCGCTTCCAACGCAAATTTCCACAAAAATTCGTGCACCAGCTCCGTCGTAAAGCTGCCGACTGTCGCCGACGGATATTGGGCCCGGTATTCCAGATGCGGCCGGTTGCTGATATCGATCGCCACCTGCGCCAGCGCTTCGTCCATCGGGATGAATACGTTGGCGTAGCGCTTTATTCCCTTCTTGTCGCCGAGCGCCTCGCGCAGCGTCTGCCCGAGGCAGATGCCGATATCCTCGACTGTATGATGATCGTCGATATCGACGTCGCCTTTGGCGTCTACCTTCAAATCGAACTGTCCATGCTTCGTGAACAGATCGAGCATATGATTCAAGAACGGCACATCCGTTTCGATCTCGGATACGCCGGTACCGTCTACGTTAAATGCGAGCCGGATGTCCGTCTCGTTCGTTTTGCGCGCGATTTCGGCCTGGCGCCCGGCACCTTGCACGTTTTGTTCAGCCACGCTGGTTCCCTTCTTTCTTCAAGCGAATTTCGATTGCCCGCGCATGTGCGTCCAGCCCTTCGTGACGGGCCAGCGTTACAATTTTCTCCCCGTCGCGCAGCAGCGCTTCCTTGCTGTAATAGATGACGCTCGATTTTTTCAGAAAATCGTCGACGTTCAGCGGCGACGAGAACCGTGCCGTTCCATTCGTAGGCAGCACGTGGTTCGGTCCCGCAAAATAGTCCCCCACCGGCTCCGAGCTGTAAGGCCCGAGGAAAATCGCCCCGGCGTTTTCGATCCGGCTCAAATAATCGAACGGCTCGCGCACGATGATTTCCAGATGCTCCGGCGCCAGCCGGTTTACGACGCGGACGCCTTCCTCAAGGCTGTCCACGGTCAAAATCGCGCCGTAATCGCGAATCGATTGCGCGGCAATATCGCGGCGCGGCAGCTCGTTCAACTGGCGGCCCACCTCCACGCGGACCGCTTCGGCCAGCTCCCGCGACGGCGTGACAAGAATGGCGGACGCCATCTCGTCGTGCTCGGCCTGTGACAGCAAGTCCGCCGCCACATAAGCGGCGTCCGCCGTCTCGTCCGCCAGAACGACGATCTCGCTTGGCCCGGCGATGCTGTCGATGTCCACCGCGCCGAACACGCTGCGCTTCGCCAGCGCGACGTAGATGTTGCCGGGGCCCACGATTTTGTCCGCCGCCGGAATCGACTCCGTCCCGTACGCCAGCGCAGCTACCGCCTGCGCGCCGCCGACGCGGTAAATTTCGCGCACGCCCGCTTCCGCGGCCGCGACGAGGATATGCGGGTTGATGCCTTCCACCCCGGCTGTGGCCGGAGGCGTCACCATCACGATTTCGGGTACACCCGCGACCTGCGCCGGGATCGCGTTCATCAGCACCGACGACGGATACGCCGCCTTGCCGCCGGGCACATACAGCCCGACCCGGCGCAGCGGACGGATCACTTGGCCGAGAATGCTGCCGTCGGCTTGCAGATCCATCCACGAGTTGCGCATTTGCTTCTCATGGAAGCGGCGAACGTTTGCCGCCGCTTCGCGCAGCGCCGCCAGGAAGCTCTCATCCACCTGTGCATAGGCGGCTTCGATCTCCTCCTGCGTGACACGCAGCTCCTCGACCTTGACCCCGTCAAACTGCTGTGCGAACTTGCGCAGCGCGGCATCCCCGTCCCGGCGCACCTCTTCGATGATGCGCTTTACGCTTTCGTTTTGCTCGGGCGTGCCGTATTCGACCTCCCGCTGCAGCGAAAATTCCGATGCGGGCATTACTCTCATGACCGCAGCCTCCTTTAATGTATGTGCGAATTCCTGTTTCTCTTTTTCCGGTAAGGCTATACCTTTGCCGTCACCGCGGCAATGACCGGCTGCAGCCGATCACAGAGCGCCTGAATGGCGTCGTTCTTCATCCGGTAGCTGACGCGGTTGGCAATCAGCCGGCTCGTAATCGCAAAAATTTGCTCATGCTCCGCCAGCCCGTTTTCCCGGATCGTGCTGCCGGTCTCCACCATATCCACGATCCGGTCGGCCAGACCGATCAGCGGGGCCAGCTCGATCGAGCCGTTCAGCTTGATGACCTCGACCTGCTGCCCCTGCTCCCGAAAATATTGCGAGGCCACGTTTGGATATTTCGTCGCCACCCGCGGGTTCAGCACCGGCTGCCAATCCGGCAGCCCGATGACGGACATGCGACAGCGCGCAATCCCGAGATCCAGCAGCTCGTATACGTCCCGGTTCTCCTCCATCAGCACGTCTTTGCCGACGACGCCGATATCCGCCACGCCGTATTCGACGTAAGTCGGCACATCGACCGGCTTCGCCATAATGAATTCCATCCGCGCCTCCGGAACGGCGATAATCAGCTTGCGCGAATCGTCCGTCTCCTCCGGGATGGCGAGCCCCGCTTCGCGGAACAGCTTGGAAGCCTGTTTATAAATACGCCCTTTGGGCATTGCCACCTTCAATAAGTCCTGCATGCGCTGCCCCTCCTTACTCCGTAAACGATATGATGTCGCAATAGCGGGAGCCGTGCACTTGCAGCACGCCGTCTGCTTGCCGAACCGCATTCAGCCCTTGTTGTCCGTCCGCCAGAAGACGCGTCTCCGCAATAAAGCCTTCTCGCGAGCGGTATTCCCTTGCCTTAGCCAGCGCTGCCGCCCGATGACACTCCGTGTAGACGATCAGCACGCGCTGCGTGGCTTCTTCCCTTTTGCTTTTGCCGATCACTTCCAAGATCCGGTTCGTCTTCAGCCCGAAGCCCGTCGCCGGCGCCGGACGCCCGAACTGCGCCAGCAGATTGTCGTACCGTCCCCCGCTGCATACGGGAAAGCCCATATCCTCAGCGTAGCCTTCGAACGTCATCCCCGTATAGTACGAGAAATCGCCGATCATCGTCAGATCGATCAGCACATGCTCGCTGACGCCATAGGCTTCGAGCACGTCCCAGATTTCGCACAGATGCGCAATGGCATGTTGGGCGACAGGGTCCTTCGTCACCTGCCGCGCCTGATTGCAAATCTCCTGTCCGCCGCGCAGCCGGAGAATGCCTTCCAGCTCCTGCTGCACTTCGCGAGGAAGGCCCAGCGACTTGATCGTTTCCCGGTAGCCGACGTGATCACGGCTGAGCAAGCATGCTTTCAACGCGGTCTGTGCGTCCTGACGCTGCTGCAGCGTCTCTTGGAACAAGCCGTTGAGGAAGCCCACGTGGCCTAGGGCGATCTTGAACTGCTGCACACCGGCCGCTTGCAAGCAAGCGATAGCCAAGGCGATCACCTCGGCATCGGCTTCGCTGGAAGCATCGCCTATGAGCTCCACGCCCGTCTGGAAAAACTCCGCATCTCGTCCCGCCTCGGCTTCGAACGCCCGAAATACGTTCGCTTGATACGAAAGCCGCAGCGGGAACGGATGCTCCTTGAGCAGCGAGGAGGCGACCCGGGCGATCGGCGCCGTCATATCGGAACGCATCACAAGCGTCGTGCCGTTCCGATCCAGGAGCTTGAACAGCTTTTTGTCCTCCGTCGAGCTGGCCACCCCAACGGTATCGTAATACTCCAGAGTAGGAGTAATAATTTCTCTATAGCCCCAGCGCTCCATACACTGCATGACTTTATATTCGATGCGGCGGAGCTTGGCCGCCGCTTCGGGGAGGTAATCTTTTACGCCTGTCGGCTTTTCAAACACCTTCGGTTTGGACACCGTCTTCACCCTGCTATCTTTAATTTTGCTTTAGTGCGCTACCATACTACCAAAATAAAGAATGTAATCGTAAGTTTATCACGGGAACGCTTGATTCGTCAATGATCCGATTGCATGGAGCCGGTTGCGCGAATAAAGACAAGAGCATATAATAACAATACAAGGGAGCAACGGCGGCTACCGTTCTCCCTAGGTACAATAACCGCTTCAAAGGCGGTCGGCTGAATAAGGAATGATCGTGAAATAGACCGTATTCCCTGTGTGATGGGCGGTCTATTTCTTTTTGTTTTGGATAAGAGCGACGATGATGTTAACTACCAGCGTGAGCAGCGCAACAAGCAGCATCCCGAAGCCGATTATTAAAGTCAACGTGTCCTTAACCTCCACAGGCATCACCTCCCTTCCGGGAGATTAGCCGACCGCCCTTGCAAGCCTTTTTATTGTACAAGCCGTATTATAGAGCATCTTGTTAACTTTTGCAAAATATTAAATTTGCAAATTCTAAATCATCCGACTCATTTATCCTTCTCCGTCATGCGCACATCCTCCCGGATCACCCGAAGCGGATTCCCCGCTACAAAGCTGTACGGCGCGACATCCTTATGCACGACCGAGCCCGCGCCCACGACCGCATGATCGCCAATCGTCACCCCGGGCAAAATCGTCGTATTCGCTCCGATCATTACATGAGAGCCGATCTTCACCCGCCCGAGCCGGTATTCCTTGATCAAATACTCATGCGTCAAAATCGTCGAATTGTAGCCGATAATCGTATTATCTCCGACCTCGATCTTCTCCGGAAAAAACACATCCACCATCACCATCAACGCAAAGGAGGCATGCTCCCCTACCTTCATCCCGAGCACACGGCGGTAGATCCACCGTTTCAGCGGCAAGGAGGGCGCATACCTGGAAATTTGGATAAAAATAAAATTGCGGACCGCCTTGAAACGGCTGATCGTCTTATATACCTGCCACAGCGAGTTCGGCCCTTCCACCGGATATTTGTCCGTGTTTCTCAAGCGCTATTTCCCCTCGATCCCGACAATCGGCACAATATCGCGCATATCCTGAATGATATGGGTCGGGTTGTACTGTTTCAAATATTCGGTCCCTTTCAGCGACCAGGCGACCGCCACCGACGGAATGCCTGCATTATGCGCCGCTTCGATATCATAGTGGCTGTCTCCGACCATCAGCGCGGAGGAGAGGTCGCCCCCGAGCTCCCGGACCGCTTTGTGAATCCCTTCCGGGTTCGGCTTCGCTTTCCCGACGTCGTCCACCGTGACGATCGTGCCAAAGTAGTCGTACAGTCCCGTTAACTTCAGCCCCATTTCCGTCGTCTGCCGGATTTTGCTTGTCACCACACCCAGCTTGACACCGGCGGCATGGAGCTTGGCCAGCGTCTCGCGAACATAGGGAAACTCCCGTACCAGCTCGTCATGATGCGCAATGTTAAACGCCCGGTACTTTTGCACCAAATCGTCCACCTGCTCACGTCCGGAGAAGAACACCATCTGTTCGATCAACGGCCGTCCCATGTTCGGAACAATGTGTTCCCGGGTTACCGGCTCTGCGGTTATCCCCTCAAACGTATGCAAGAACGACTGAATAATGAGCTCGTTCGTATCGACAATCGTTCCGTCCAGATCAAATAACACGGTTTGTATCATGCTGCTACTCCTTTGTCTTTACGTCTGCTTCCTTGCTGCCATCCGGCCGAGTCTCTGTACCACCGGCTCCGCCTGTTCCCTCCGGCACTTGTCCGATCCGTACAATCGGATCGCTATAGCGCTCCGAAGCAGCGCCCGTCCGGCGGCGAACGATGATCAGCGCAATCGCGGCCAGCACGATCAGCACGGCCAGAAGCTGCGAAATCCGCACATTGCCTCCGTAGGTCATGAATCCGGGCTCGAAGCCGAAAGCCTTCATCGGCGACCACATGCCGTTCATCAGCGCGGCCAGCCAGCTTGGCCCCGTAAAATCGAGACTGTCCGTCCGCAGGCCCTCCACGAAAAACCGCCCGATCGAATACCAGATGAAATAACTGAAGAAGAGCTCTCCCGCCCGCAAAAACGAACGCCGCCGCAGCACGAACAGCAGGAGAAGTCCTACGACGTTCCATAGCGACTCATATAAAAACGTCGGATGATAGTACTGGCCTTCAATAAGCATTTGATTGACGATCCAATCCGGCAGATGCAGGTTGTTCCTGAGGAACGACTCCGCCACGGGCCCGCCGTGCGCTTCCTGATTAATGAAGTTGCCCCAACGCCCGATCGCTTGTCCGATAATTAAGCCCGGCGCGCAAATATCGGCAATGCGCCAGAACGAATAGCCTTTCCGCCGCACGTAAATGACCGCCGCGATAATGGCGCCGATCAACGCTCCGTAGATGGCAATACCGCCTTCCCAAACAGCAAAGACTTTCCACAGATTATCTTGGTAGTCCTCCCATTTGAAAGCGACATAGTAAATTCTTGCGCCAATGATCGCCGACGGGACCCCGATCAGCACCAGATCCATGAAGAAGTCCGGAGACATGCGGAACCGTTTGCCTTCTCGAATCGCGAGCAGCAAACCGACCAGCGCCGCCGTCCCTAAGATGATGCCGTACCAACGGACGCTTAACGGACCGATGGCAAAAGCAATCGGATTAATCGCGAGAAACATGCTTGTGACTCCTTCCTTATGCTTAAAAATTGTCCGCCCCTCAAATCGGGGCTTCCCCTTACAAATCGTCCATGTCCTCGGCCAGCGACTCGGTCAATTTATTCGTAAACTGCAGGGCAGCGTTATAGCCCATCCGTTTCAAGCGGTAGTTCATCGCCGCAACTTCAATAATAACCGCCAAGTTTCGTCCCGGCCGAACCGGAATCGTCACGAGCGGGATATTCGTATCAATAATCTGGGTCGTTTCCTCGTCCAGCCCGAGCCGGTCGTACTGCTTGTCCTGCTGCCATGTCTCCAGCTTGACGACCACCGATATTTTCTTCTCGGTACGCACCGCACCGGCGCCGAACAGCGTCATGACGTTAATAATCCCGATGCCGCGGATTTCAAGCAGGTGCCGGATTAATTCAGGCGCATTGCCGATCAGCTGATGGTCGGCCGTTTGACGGATTTCCACCGCATCGTCAGCGATCAGCCGGTGTCCCCGCTTCACCAACTCCAATGCCGTTTCACTTTTACCGATACCGCTGGACCCGGAAATCAGCATGCCGATACCATATACATCAACCAGCACCCCATGAATCGTCGTCGTAGGGGCGAGCCGGTTTTCCAGAAAGTTCGTTACGCGGCTGGCCAAAATGGTCGTCGCCATCGCCGTCCGAACGACCGTGATCTTATGGTCGTTGGCCGCGGCCAGCAGCTCGATCGGCGCATCCATCCCGCGGCTTATAATAATGCAGGGTGTCTCCTCCGGCGCACACAGCCGGTGCATCCGGTCCATCCGCTCTTCCGACGACAACCCGTCGAAGAACGTCAGCTCCGTTTTGCCGAGAATTTGGACCCGGTCCGTCGGATGGAATTCGTAATAGCCAGCCATCTCGAGCCCGGGACGGTACAAATCCGCCGTGACGATCGGACGCTTCAGTCCCTCTTCGCCGCAAATAATTTCCAGATGGAACTCTCTCACCAAATCCGATACTTTCACTTTTTTCGGCATCGTGATCTTTCTCCTTTATATCCCAATATCCTCATCCTAAAGGAATCAGTCGCATAAATCAACCGGAAGAGGCCGTGCGAAGCCCTCTCACCTGCTGGACGAACCGGTCCAGCGCAAGCGTCCCTGCCCGCTCCTCGCCTTGAATCAGCGACAACAAACGGGTCAGCCGCTGGCCGCGAATCCACAGCTCCTTCAGCTCCTCCGTCGCAAGCATCCGTCCTACGGTCCAACGCGACAGTACGGCAATGCCAAGTCCGGCCGCAACCGTCTCCTTGACGCCTTGCGTGCTGCTCAGCACGTAAGCCCGCTGCACCCGCAGTCCCCATTCGCGGATCAACCGATCGCTGTAGGCCCGGGTACCGGAGCCGACCTCGCGGAAGATCCAGACTTGATCCTGCAAAGCCTCCGGCGTCACTTCCCGGTACGCCGCAAGCGGATGGCCCGCCGGAACGGCCACGATCATTTCGTCCTCCATGAACGTCTCCGAGCGAATCCCCGGCCGCTGCAGCTCTCCTTCGACCAGCCCGACCTCCAGTTCGTGCGCCTGCACGAGCCGTTCGATTTCATCCGTATTGCCTACGGTGACCTGTACCTCCACCCCCGGATACAGCCGTGCATAGCTCGCCAGCAGCTTGGGCAGAAGAAACTCTCCGATCGTGAAGCTTGCCCCGACGCTTAAACTGCCGGAGACGACCTGGTTCAGCCTGTCGATCTCATGCTTCGCCGTCTCGTATTGCAGTAATATCGCCTTCGCTTGACGATACAAGATTTCCCCCGCCTCCGTCAGCTTCACCCGCTTCGACGAACGATGAAGCAGCTTCGTCCCGAACTCATTTTCCAAGCTGCGGATATGCATGCTGACCCCCGGCTGAGACAAATGCAGCAGCTCCGCGGCACGTGAAAAATGCTGCAGCTCCGCCACCGTCACAAACACTTTCAATTGCTCGATGCTCATGAATCTTCCCACTCCCCAGCTCTTCGTACAGCCGCGCTGTCCGGACAAGCTCTTCATTCGTAGAGGCTACGCCTAGCATATCGCGATTTTCTTTCCAACGCCACCCGCAGCCGCAGCAAAAAAGGCCAGCCCGTCAGGACTGACCTTTTATTCCGTTCAATGCGCATTAAGCGTTCAGCAAAATGGAATTCGTCGTATCTTTGTCGAAGAAGTGAACTTTGTTCATGTCCACAGCGAGCTTCACGTTGGAGCCTTCTTTGGCGTTCGAGCGGCCGTCTACACGAACAACGGCCATTTGGCTGCCGATTCCGCTGAGGTGCAAGAGCATTTCATGACCGAGGTTCTCCGCCACTTCCACATGAGCGTTGATGATGGTGTTCGGAGAAGCTTCCATAAAGATCGCTTCTTCGTGGAAATCTTCCGGACGTACGCCCAGCACGACTTCCTTGCCGGCATAGCCTTTTTCGCGGAGAATTTTAGCTTTGCCTTCCGGCACTTCGACATTAAAGCCCGATGCTTTAAAGTACAAGCTGCCTCCTTGCTCAGCGAATCCGCCGTGCACGAAGTTCATGGACGGGGAACCGATAAAGCCCGCTACGAACATGTTCACCGGATAATTGTAGATCTCCTCCGGAGATGCCGCTTGTTGAATGATGCCTTTATCCATAACGACGATCCGGTCGCCCATCGTCATTGCTTCCGTTTGGTCATGCGTTACGTAGATCGTCGTCGTTTCGAGACGTTTCACGAGCTTCGTAATTTCGGCGCGCATTTGTACGCGCAGCTTCGCGTCCAAGTTGGACAGCGGTTCGTCCATCAGGAACACTTGCGGCTCGCGGACAATCGCCCGGCCCAAGGCAACGCGCTGACGCTGACCGCCGGAGAGCGCCTTCGGCTTACGGTCTAGCAAGTGCTCGATATCGAGAATTTTGGCCGCTTCGCGCACGCGGGCGTCGATGTCGGCTTTTTTGAATTTACGCAGCTTCAAACCGAATGCCATGTTTTGATATACGTTCATATGGGGATACAAAGCGTAGGATTGGAATACCATCGCAATATCGCGGTCTTTCGGAGCGACGTCGTTCACGAGACGGTCGCCGATATACAGTTCGCCTTCCGTGATTTCCTCCAACCCGGCGATCATCCGCAGTGTCGTGGATTTACCGCAACCGGAAGCGCCTACCAGAACCAGAAATTCCTTGTCCTGAATATCGAGATGGAAGTCTTTCACTGTTGCTTCTTCTGCGCCGGGATATTTTTTGACGATGTGGTTCAAACGTACACCAGCCATGATTGATTCCCCCTACGAATTAGTATCGTGTTCATTGATTAAATGATACCGTAACAAGGCGTATCATGACTATGCACAATCTCTACAAAAAAACTACTTTCTTTTCGTTACTTTGTACAATAGCATGGCAATCTTCACAAGCACGGCGTTGTTGAACGTCCGCACGTCCAATCCCGTCTCCTGCTTGAATTTGTCCAAGCGGTACAGCAGCGTGTTGCGGTGAATATACAGCTTTTTGGCCGTCTCGCTGACGTTGCAGTCCAGCTGGAAAAACTGTTCGAGCGTCGTCATCGTCTCCGCATCAAACGCCACATCGAGCCGTTTCAGCACGTTCTCCAGAAAGCTCGCCTTCTCCGCTTCCGGCACCAAATGCACCAGCCTTTCCAGCTGGAGCTCCCATGGCATATGCATGTTGCTGCCCACATGATATGTGCGCCCCAGCATCATCGTCTCCCTGAGCTGAAGCACCGCGGCATATAACGATTTTGCCGGTAGGATCGGATAATGGATGGCCAGATGGCACTCGCCTACCCATTCGTTCTCAAGCATTTCGTGCAAGCCGTAGCCGACGGCCGCAAGCCGGTCTTCCAGCGTTTCGCCGTCCGAGTCTTCCTTCTCGTCGCCGGAATCCATCGACATGATTTTCTCCGAGCCGAGAATGAGCCATTCCTTATCCGTCAGAGGAATCAAGGTCATGTCCGCATCGAAAAACGATTCCAGCAGCTTTTTCAGCTCCCGGTCGTGCGCCCGCCGCGAGGTTGTGTAATCCCCATACAACAGCAGCGGTATTTTTTTGGAGTAAAGCGACAGCTGCGACACCAGAGCATCGGGCATTTCGGCTTGCGTCAAGCCGAGCTCCTGCTGCGTGCGAAGCCAATCGCGCACCATTCCCGCTTTGCGCTCCTCCTCGTTGGCGAGCGACGGAGGCTTTTTGTCCTGCATCTTGCGGCTTTCCAGCGTAAGCTCCACGAGCCGCCGCTCCACAGGCGATACGGCATCTGCCTGTATGGACAGAAGCAGCGCCTCCTGCCCTTCTTTTTGCGCCAAAAAAAGAAGCCTGCCCTCGCTGATCAAGCTTCCGCCTTCGGACCCCGGCTCGGCCTTATGCTTCTCTGCTTCACTCCGCCACGCTTCCCAGGCCCATCTGGTGGTTTGAACCGGAGTATTCAATATGGCTTCAAGCTGCTCCCTCACTTGTTCCCAATCCATCTCCTCGCTCCCAACCCTATGTCTATATTAAATAACTAGTTACATCTATTGTAACACAATCGGCCCTGGGAACCGCAAGAAAAGGTGTTGCCTTAGGACGTAAATCATTAATCGCGTTTAGCTACGGATAAGAGCTTAAGATACGGTAATAATAAAAATGAATTTTCCATCCTCATCCATTGTTGATTTGCAAAGAGAAGGAGGATTGTGCCATTCCCGAGCTGCATTATGGCTGCACCACAGTTTCGCTGGAACTGCCTTCGGGCAGGACGTACGATACATTGACATACGGACTCGAAGCTTTGGAGACGTCTCCCGAGTTGTCCCAAAACCGGATTCGCGAAGCATTGGCGGCGCCTATCGGGAGCAAGAGACTCCGTGAGCTTGCCGAGGGGAGAAGCCGGGCCGTCATTCTGATCAGCGACGGTACCCGTTTGTGCCCTACCGGGCTGCTCTTGCCTCCGCTGCTGGAGGAGCTTAGCGCGGCTGGCCTGGCCGACGATCAGCTCGATATTGTCGTGGCGCTGGGGGCCCATCGCAAGCACACGCCCGACGAATTGAAGCGGCTGGTCGGCGCCGAAATTTACGCGAGAGTCCGCGTGCATAATCATTCGGCCGCGCCGGAGGATTGCGTTTATATGGGGACAACGTCGCTCGGTACCCCGGTTGAGATCAACCGCATGGTCGCCGAGACGCCGCTGCGCATTGCGACGGGTAATATTGAGCCTCATGCGATGGTTGGCATTTCCGGAGGCGTCAAAGCGCTCGTACCCGGGGTAGCATCCAAACGCACCATTGAATGCCATCATGCGTTGTCGTTAACGTACAAGGCTGTTCCCGGCGTCTCGACTAATCCGCTGCACCTCGATTTAGAGGAAGCCGAGCGGTTCGTTCCGATCCATTTCCTGCTCAATGTGATCGTCGACCACGATCGGCATGTGCTGAATGCCGTAGCCGGACAGACCGCGGAAGCTCATAAGAAAGGAAGCGAATTTGCCGCCGGCTGGTTTACCCGGCAGGTAACCGAACTGTACGATGTCGTCATCGTTTCGGCTGGGGGAGCTCCGAAAGATTTGCAGATGTATCAAGCCTTAAAAGCGCTCCGCAATGCTGCCGCTTTCGTAAAGCCGGGAGGCGCCCTGCTTCTTGTGGCGGAGTGTCCCGAAGGGATGGGAAACGGCTTATTTCAGCATTGGATCGAGACGATGGGCGACCGCCGAAAAATGACGGACAAGCTGCGTGAACGCTTCGTACTGGGGGCCCACAAAATTTTGCATGTGGAAGAAGTGCTGCACCGCGCCCGGGTGTTTGTCCGGTCCTCATTGCCCCGTCACTTAATTGAATTGCTAGGCTTTTATCCGGCCGACGATTTGAGCGCTACGACCCAAGCTCTGCTGCAAGACCCCGACGCGAAGCTGGCTCTCATGCCGTTCGGCTCGCTAACCTATCCGCGTCATCACCGCTAACAGAAAACGGAGGAAGATTCTTATGAACTGGATCGGATGGCCCTTGGCACGCGTCGTCTTTTTGTTCGTAGGCATCGCTTTTTTTGCCATTTGGGTACAAGTGACCCTCTCGCATTACCGACAAAACTTTCACCATAAAGCCATGTGGGTTCCCGTCGTCTCTGCCCCTATATTCAGCCTGCTTGCCGTATCGCTTGCCTATTACCGGCTGGATTGGCTGTTTTTACTTTTTTCCTATCTTATGTGGTTCGGCGTTGTTGCAGGGGGCATCGGGTTTTACTTTCATTTCCACGGGGTAGGCGTTCGCGTCGGCGGCTATACGATGCGCAACTTTCTTGTCGGTCCTCCTGTCGTGCTTCCGGTCCTGTTCAGTGCTTTGAGCGTCCTTGGACTTCTCGCCTATTATTGGAGGTAAATCGATGAAAAAGCTCACACGGTACCCTTCCTACGATGTCATGCACGAAAAAGACGCTTGGGACGATCATACCCAGCAAATCGTGCTTTCCCGATTGCACACTACCGGCGATTATGTGTTCCTGACGACCGTTGAGGCCGAACATTTGCGGGCTTGGTGCTCTCTCTTGGTCGATGACGAACGTCCGGAAATCATTCAGTTCGTATTGGATCATATCGATCGGACGTTGGCAGGCGGACAAGAAAGCCAGCGTAAAAGCGGCGAGCCTGAGGCGGTCGTGCTGGTGCGCGAAGGGCTTCATGCCCTGGATCTCGCATGTCAAACGATCCATACCGAGCGCTTCTTTCACCTTCAACCGAAGCAGAAAAAACAGTTCATGCTCGATGTCAGCCGTAATCAAGCGGTGCCTCTCGAAGTGTGGCAGCACGTGCCGCAGGAAGCGCTGTTCAAGAAATTGCTGAACCTAACTGTCGAAGCTTATTATTCTCATCCTGAAATATGGTCGGAGATCGGATACGGAGGTCCCGCTTATCCCCGCGGTTATGTACGTATGCATCCGGGGCAGCTCGATCCATGGGAGCCTAAGGAGGAGAAAAAACAGCATGAAGCGTAAGTATGAGGCCGAGACGGTAGATGTCGTCATTGTTGGAGCCGGGGCTGCCGGCGGTGTGCTGGCCAAAGAGCTGAGCGAAGCCGGGATGAGCGTCGTGGTGCTGGAGGCCGGACCGTTCCGGGATCCGCAGCACGATTTTGCCAGTGATGAGCTATCCATGCAGAGCTTGGGCTGGCAGGAGGCACGTATCGTCGATGGTCATGACCCGCTGCAAATGGGCCATAACAATTCTGGCTGGGGAGTTGGCGGGGGAACGACGCATTTTACCGGAGTCTTTTTGCGTTTTCATGAAAGCGATTTTCGAACCAAAACGCTGGACGGCGTCGGAGAGGATTGGCCGATCAAATATTCCGATCTGAAGCCCTACTATACGAAGATTGAGAAGGAGATCGCCGTCTCGGGCCCAAAATATTTCCCTTGGGGCGAGTTTCACGGCCCCTATCCATATCCCGAACGCGATCCGATCAGCCCGAACGCGCAGGTATTTGCCAGAGGCTGCGAAAAGCTCGGCATTCGCTGGGTCGTCAGTCCGCTGGCCATTTTGTCCGCCCCCTTCGAAGGGCGCCCGCCTTGCATCAACCGCGGGTTTTGCAACCAGGGCTGTATGCCGAACGCCAAATTCAGCACCCTGATCGTCCATATTCCCAAAGCGATTGAAGCTGGCGCGGAGGTGCTTCCAGATTGCAGAGTTACCCAAGTGAATACGGATGCAAACGGCCAGGCCACGGGAGTGACGTTTGTTCATAACGATGTGACCTATGAGCAGCGGGCGCGGCTGGTCATTTTGTCCGCATACGTCGTGGAAACCCCTAGGCTGCTCCTGAATTCGGCCAACAGCCGGTTTCCGAACGGACTTGCCAATAGCAGCGGATGGGTCGGGAAAGCGTTCATGACCCACAGCAGTCACGATGTCTATGCGCGATTTGAAGAGGAGGTCCGTCTGTATAAAGGAACCCCCGTACTTGCAACGACGCAGGACTTTTATAGCACTTCCCCCGAACGGGATTTTGCCCGCGGCTATACGCTGCACGCCCACGGGGTCCGGCCCGTGAGCTTTGCAAGCGGTATTACACAATCGGGTAAGAACGGTCCGATTTGGGGGACACGTTTGCGGGAAACGGTACTCGACTACAATTACTACGGACGAGTCACGTTAGTCGGGGAAGTGCTTCCGAACCCGGACAACGCCATTACCTTGAGCGATGAAAAGGATGCTTTCGGCATGCCTCGCGCAAAAGTCACCTTCAGCTATGGAGAAAACGACAACCGGCTTATCCAGCATGCGATCGGAACGATGAGCGAAATTTTAAGCGCCGCGGGAGGCAAGCCCGAATTCGTCATTCCCGATACGGCGCATTTGATGGGAGGCTGCCGTATGGGCAACGATCCCGATACGTCCGTCGTGAACTCCTACGGGCAAACACACGATATTCCGAACCTGTTCATATGCGACGCCAGTATTTTTGTGACGTCCGGAGGCGGCAATCCGACGAATACGGTGATGGCGCTAGCGGCGCGCACTGCCGATTACATCAAGGCGACCATGAAGCGAATGGAGCTGTGACTATACCCTGCCTATCCTTTACGGTAAAATAAACACATGCTGTGTTTACAAACTAAGAAGGAGGGAGAACCGTTGGCTATAGTCGAAGTAACCGTTATTCCCATCGGAACCGAAACGACCAGTTTAAGCGGATATGTCGCCGATCTGCACCGCCTGCTGGAACAAGCCCCGGAACCGATTCATTATCAAATGACGCCGATGAGTACCATTATCGAAGGAGAGCTTCAAGATTTGTTTCAAGTGCTTCAGCGGCTGCACGAAGCTCCGTTCCAACATGGAGCCAAGCGCGTGTCCACATCGATCAAAATCGACGACCGCCGGGACAAAAATGCTTCCATGGAGCAGAAGCTTCGCTCCGTCCGCGACAAACTTCAATCGTGAAGTAAAAAAGCAAATATAATGCAAAAAAGAGACCCCTTGAGGTCTCTTTACTTGTCACCTAAATGGTGAGCCATGTAGGACTCGAACCTACGACACCCTGATTAAAAGTCAGGTGCTCTACCAACTGAGCTAATGGCTCGTGAGAATAACTGGTGGAGGCTGATGGATTCGAACCACCGAACTCGTCAGAGAACAGATTTACAGTCTGCTGCGTTTGGCCACTTCGCTAAGCCTCCGTGTAATGGCTGTAAGGCCTATGGTGGCTCGGGACGGAATCGAACCGCCGACACGAGGATTTTCAGTCCTCTGCTCTACCGACTGAGCTACCGAGCCTTATGTATGCGGTTAGCTTGTCCCTTAAAGTTCAAGCTTATCCTGCTTGGTAAGATAAATCATGGCGGAGCCGACGGGATTCGAACCCGCGGTCTCCTGCGTGACAGGCAGGCATGTTAGGCCTCTACACCACGGCTCCACACTATAAATATTGAAACAACTGGTGCCGCCGAGAGGACTTGAACCCCCAACCTACTGATTACAAGTCAGTTGCTCTACCAATTGAGCTACAGCGGCATATGGTGGAGGCTGACGGGATCGAACCGCCGACCCTCTGCTTGTAAGGCAGATGCTCTCCCAGCTGAGCTAAGCCTCCATGGGATAAATATATATGGTAGCGGCGGAGGGGATCGAACCCCCGACCTTACGGGTATGAACCGTACGCTCTAGCCAGCTGAGCTACGCCGCCAAAACTTACAACGGAGAGAGAGGGATTCGAACCCTCGCACCACTTACGCAGTCTAACCCCTTAGCAGAGGGTCCCCTTGAGCCACTTGGGTATCTCTCCAAGCTTAATCATTCAAGACTTGCGCCCTGAAAACTGGATCGAAACAAAGCGTTCCGATATATCTTTTCTCGCTCCGTTGACTGCGTCAAAAGTCGCTCCTAA
>NZ_JTHN01000116.1 GCF_001399685.1 Paenibacillus sp. A3 | reverse complement strand
GCCTGATGGGGCACTAGTTAGACTCGGAGAAGAAGTTCATAAACTGACTCAGGGATACAATCCCAAAAAATTATTAAACGCTCGGACTTTGAACACTATACTCTATATCCCTAAGTTAACTTCTTAAATTGCTAACAACGAGGAAGCTTTTATTTTAACTTTCAACTACTAACCGTTGTCACTATACTCGTGATCACGCTCAAACCTCAATACAAAAAACACTTCATTTTCACGGAAACCAAAGCAACGATATTTTTGACTGGTCCTGAACTTATAGATGTCCTTCCCCGTATATGGCGAATTTCTAAACCAGTCGTTATGTTTAGAAGAAGGAGAGTATGGCTTGTACTGTAAGCCATCACTTCTACCTATGTCATCCCACGACAGTTCAACAAAAAATTCAAATGATGACAGGAAAGCTTTAATTTCTTCTTGTTGCAATTCGTTAAATCCAAACTCAATCTCTAGCAAATCAAATGAAAGCTTAGTTCCATTAAATCTATAGCGACAAAAAATGGCGGGGTCTGTTATTTGTTTGTGCTCCCACAACAAGTTCGAGAGTGTCACTGGGTTAATAATATTTATCAAAGTAATTAGGGACCCATTTTTGAATATATCCAATGTTTCTTTTTGAAAATTATTATGTTCAAAAGATATAATGATTCCATCTCGTTCACAAGCTTCAGCTAGTGCGTGACCATGTGGCATGATATCAAAATTACAAGTATAGCTATCGTTATAACTATGCTTCGGGGACTCCGTCCAAAATGGTTGTTCATTTGCTAAATCCCTTAGAAATCTTTTGAAGGCTCGAATATCATTCGTAGTTTTTATGCTATTGTCAGTAATTACTTGTTGTAAAGTGTGTTGTCTTGTAACTTGTCGAGTGTATAGTTCATGATGTCGTAACAATGTTGTTGCATTCGCAGAGTCAATTATTTTTTGGATTCTTATCATAGATTTTAGTGAATCCAAAAAAGAAGGTATCGAATCATATTGACCATCTAGTGACAATTCATTCAGTACTATTTCCATAGTTATAACCCCAACATTTCATCCAAATCATCGTCGAATTGATCAAATAGTCCAGGTTGATGATTGGCAACATTACCATTATCATGAAATTGTATACGTAAAGGCCGACTTATAAAATCTTTATCAAGTTGGAAAAAGTATACCGAAACCAACTCTTTTTCAATATGTTTTTTATATATCGCCTTACGAATACCATTAAATAAATGGTCACTGTGAGTTTCGATAACAAATCTAATACCTTGTCTTGCAGCAAAAGCAAATAATTCTGTTAAACGAGACTGTGCTCTTGGGTGTAAGTGAATTTCTGGATTCTCTATAATAAATAAGTCACCTTTTTTTGCAGATAGGATACCGATTATAATTGACACAATATAGCTAAGGCCCGATCCAATATTTTTGGGTCTCACCTTACGATTTCCAACATACTGAAACTGGGCTTTTACTTTATCTGTGCCTTCAAGATCTTCAGTAGATACTTGTCCGTTGATAATGTAACTCATCCAGTAGTTAACATGAATTTCTAACGTACTACCAATTTCGACATCCTTCATAAGATCAGCTTCAATAATGTCCTTTTTGTGATTTTCAAAATAATCTATGGCATACTCTCCCAAGGAGCCGTAATCATCTTCATGACTATAACTTTTAGAGTAAGTGTCTTGTGCACCAATCCGATTTGCCGCCAAATAGTGAATTCTTTTATTTCTTCTATGTAAATAATCTTTTAAGCCGTCACTAGCTCCCAAGACATTACATAATGCTTGCTGATCATCCTCAATCAACTCAAGGGTCAATAGTTCCTCAGTTACTGAAGTAAGTGCAATTTGAATCTTTTTTGCATTTGACATAAAATTAGTCGCCTCATTCAGAGATCCAAGCGCCACAAGCTGTCCGTTTAATGGGGACTTTTGTTTTTCAGTAATATTTTGAATTGCCAGTAATAAAGATTGAATGACTGTAGATTTACCTGAAGAATTCATTCCAACTAATAAGGTAAATGGTTCTAACTCAAATTCAGCATGATCAATACTTTTTAAGCCACTAATCGATAATTTGCAAATCATCTTTTATCCCCCGAATTAATTCGTCCATTTTTTTATACACCGCAGGAATTACAACTCCCCTGCCCCGATCAGTAGATAACAAGTCGTTGAAATAATTATCGCTCAATAACTCATTTGTTCTATTTTTTATGCGCCTACCATTATCAATGCAAACCTGTTCATCAAAATGTGCAAATAAATAACCAAATGATTCGAATAATATTAAATTGACAGGGTATCTCCTATCACCATATGTACGTCTGAATGCCCGATTTCCAAATATAACTATATTATTGAGCATAGATTTATGGAATATTTGTTCAATCTCTTTAATTTTTTCTTCATTCATTGAGTTGATTCGTTCCATGGATCTGCCTAAGAACTCATCTAACTCTTTTGGTTTGTAATCTAGCAACTGTCCGCCCGCGGTCAATAATTGACCTGTCTTCCATAGATAAAAAGAAACCATTCTTAGAATCATATATCTGTCTTTCATTCTAATTTTCGTTATTGAATACCCTGTTGCTTCAAGAAAAGACTTGCTCTCAGCTAATCTTTTTAATAATTCTGTTGCTTTACCTTGATACAATGCATTACGCATTTCTTGTTGATTAAGTCGGGTACCTCCTCGATTCACTCTATCGAAAATATCAAACTTAACCCTTTCAGGAGTTGGAGGTTTTATGACTTGAGCGATAATTTGATAATCCTCAAGCTTAGATTGAAAATTATCTTTCAGATCCTGAAACTTCATTCCATTCAAGTAGGTCAATATCGTTAATTGTTGTAGAGCAAACTCATTATCAAAAAAATGAAAAAAAGTAGTGAGTCTTTGTCGACCATCCACCACAACCAATTGACCATCTTTGGTTTCATTAAGATAAAAAATAGGTAAGGGGATCCCCATTAATACTGACTCGATTAATTCAGATCTTTGCTTGATATTCCAAACATCTTCCCTCTGAAAATCAGGGTCGAGAATCACTTGCTTCTTTGAGTGCTTTCTTTTCATCTCAAAAATTGAGTAATATTCCCGCTCAACCTTTATTGAAACATCTGGATAAATGTCTGTTTCTTGCTGATAATCATACCCGAATAAATCATCCGACTCATCTAGCTCTTCAACCAAATCAGATGTCACTTCATCAGGCTCATTCATCGAATGCTCAGTCATGTACTCACATCCTTATAACAAATAATCAGGTTATAATTATATTATACCTGATTTAATATGTTTTCATTCTATTTCTAAAATCTGCGAATCTATTAATCCTTCAATTTGATTTCCTTGGTAATGTCAAAGTCTCTTTCAAAGGCTTTGTGGTTCTGACCGCAAAGCTCACCTTTACTTTTTCAACCAACCCTAAAAACATTCATATCAAGGTTATTCCGATAATCCCAACCAGATAAACATCCCCATGTGGTAATAATTAGGGATAACTACTTAGTTCCCACCGCCGCGGCGCACTAAAATATTATTTATAAAACAATTTAATTAAGTTTAACATCACATATCCCCCTAAAATTACACATCTTGCATCTTATCGGTTTGGTTGTAGCTGCAAACTTATCGACCGAATGTGGAATATTTTTATCTTTATCGAATAATAATTCTTTCATTTTGTTTATGCTCAAATCAATATATTGAAATAACTCATCGAGTTCATCTTCGCTAACTTCCTCTGAAACACATTCACCAGTAAGTAAATATTCAGTACGAACTTTAATTTTTTCTAATGGAATACCATATAGTTTATGGACATAATATGCATACAACTTTACTTGCAATTCATTCTTCTCATCTTCATGACCAGTTTTCCAATCAGTTATGATCCATTCATCATTACAAGTAAACAATACATCGAGTTTTACGAAAATATCTGATCCGTTATGTTTAATTATATTCAATTTTTCCAATTCAATTACATTGATCTCTCTATTTAAAAAATCGTTTACCGTGTTGCTTTTCAAAAAATTCTCTGAACAAATTTTAATTCTACTTTTTATTATCTCAGTAACACTTTCAGGTAACTTATGTGTATAATACATCTCATGCAACATTATATTTTTTTTAGGATACTTCTCCCATTCAGATCGATTTAAAGATTCTTTGTATGCTTTGTTCAACCTTCCTCGAATTTCATTTATAATAAAATCAAGTTGTGTTGATTTGATTTGATTTGATATTTACTAATTATGTATTGAGCTATCTCATGCACAGATTCTCCGAAAATAAGGTACAAATTTGTTATTTGTTTCAGTCTATACACTACCTGATTTTCTATTGGGGATTCTTTTAACCAACCATTATGTGATGCATAGTAATTGTAGAAATACTTGCGCTGACATTCCTCAAATACATTATGCCGGGATAATGACCATGACCAATCCGGATAAGTTTTTTTCTCAAAAGGCATTATTCCTCCTACTTCCATTCAAACATTTACCATGTCAATAATATCGACACCAGCCTGTTTGAGGTTATTGTAAATCTCAGAAATATTTGTTGAGTTCTGAGGTAAATTTCTTAACTCATCGTAACGTTTGACTATTCTTTTATTACTGTAAGTAAAAATGACTCGTTCCTTCGCTCTTGAAAAAGCTACAAAAAATGCTCGTTTATCTTCTTCTGATTGGTTCACAAAGTTCCAAAACGCAGCGTCTTCTAAACCAATAAAGATCACTGTCTTATATTCGAGTCCCTTACTTTTATGAATAGTCATAATTGGTATAGTGTTTTCACCAATAAAATCATTTAAAGCTTGCTCCCAATCGCGTAATAAACGATACGAGTTAGAAATTTTCTTTGAAAAACTCTTTACTAATTTAGAAAGGTACTTTCCTCCTTTATACTGAGGATAAAACGAACTGTATCGGTCAATACCAATAAAATTAAACATGTCAAAGAAAAAAATATCTAACGCCTTCGGGGAATTGACCTTAATAAGGTCAGATTTTAACTTATCAATAAATCTTGAGAGTAATTCATCCAACTCGTATACTTTATTTGAATCCTCTTCATTAAAGGAATTTAAATGCATTAAAGTATCAAAGACATATTGCCAAGACTCAGGAGACCTATGAGTAACTGTTAGCTTCATCATATGTATTAATAAAGTGACACAGTCTTCTGATAGTAGATCCTGATATTCCTTCTCAACACGAGCTTTTATATTTCTTTTTTTCAACTCCGACATCATCGCATCTGCATATATTTCCTCTTGTTGTTTAACGAGAATGCAAATATCTCGAGGCTTAATTGAATCATTTTTTAACCATACTTGTATTTGGTCCGACAAATAAATTGCTTCTGTATAATGGTCTGTAAATTTCCAAACCTGACATTCCCCTTTATCATTTTTTGATTTTACAGGCGTTTCTACTTTAGCTGCATTAGGATCGAGATCTTTAGCCAAATAATTTTGAATATCTATCAAATAAGGAACTGATCTATGGTTTCTGATCAATTGTTCTTCACTTGCATTAAAATCATTTTTAAAATCTTCAAAAGCATTTTCTAATGCACCGGCCCAGCCCATTATTCTTTGCTTGTTGTCCCCCACTGCTGTTATGACTGCATTCGAATTCAAGAAAATTTCCCTTAATAAATCATATTGAAAATATGTTGTATCTTGAAATTCATCTAGAAAAACATGACTGTAAGTTGTTCTTAGTGCGTTCTTTATGTAGCTATTAGTTTTCACTAAATATTCGGTCAATCTAGTAATCATTGGAAATGTTAATGTTGATATAAAGTTGCCTGACCCTTTGGGCATTACTGCCCATAATTCATTAACCAACATATCATAAACATTATTGTTATTATTTATATTTTTTAAAGGCAACTGATCGTTTGCCAACATACCCAATAAGTCACCATAGTTAATTTTTTGAACAGGGTACCTGTCTCTAAAAATGGTAACAACCAGTTCTTTAAGTTCTTCTTTTGTCGTTATTATTGCATAATCCTGATCTGGACAATAGTCCTCCTCTAATCCCTTTCTAAAGTGATCTAGGAGGTTTTTAGCAAAAGAATCATATGTTCTAGATTCGAACCTTTTTGATAGTTCTTTCCCAACTCTTTTTAACACTCTTTTTTCTAAATTGCTAGCAGAATCAACTTTAAAACTAATTGCCAAGATTTTTTTAGGTGACCTACATACTCCTGTTTGGAGTAAGTAACATGCTCTTTGTGCAAGTAATTCAGTTTTACCTGCCCCAGGACCAGCAGTAACCAATAAATTAGTTTCACTGAAAACTGCTCGCTCAGCTGCTTTCTCAAGCCTAATGTTATCTGCCGGTAACCATTTTTTAACGCCTGAAGTGTTACTCATATTTTCTCCTTGTTATTTATAGCATTCTTCTCTTCCAAAATCTTTTTTATAGCATTAATTGCATTCTTTAATGGTTTTGGACAATTCGCCGAAAATTGGGTTGGTTCAATCTTGACAAGTGCTTCTATATGGGTACTCGGTTTACTTCTCCCCAAGAACAGTGTGTTATACCACACCATTAATTCCTTTTCCTCATCACTAAACGTATAGCCAAATCCAGTAGCATCCTTCTTCTTCTTTAGAGTAGCTCTGACCCCATTGGAGACCGCTTCATTATAGCCATCAAGGTCTATTGTTTTTTCAGGCAAATCAGGTCCTTGAGGAGCCACTGCCTTATATTCCTCCGTAAACGACTGTAGCATTAAAAAATCTATATCTAGCGGCGAAGAAAAAAACACGTTATACGATTCTAATTTTTTAATCCAATTCTCCATATTTTTAATTGAGTTACAACCCGTTTGTTTAGTCATTGTTCGCTTGTGCATTACTTCAATAATATCCTTGCTAACCATTTTCCCTCCCATCAGGAGTAGTTTTTTAGGGTCAGCACCATTTTCTAATAGTTGTTTTATTGCGTATTTTATCCGTGTCCAATCCCCTCCCCCACGTTCACGATCTAAGTCTAAAAGGGTTATATAAGGAATATCTAGTTGCTTTAACAATCGCCAAAAATGATTTACATATCTTCCTCCGAGTGGAACTACCAATATCGTTTCGTCATCTAAAATTATATCTTCAACCTCAAGTAATCTTGGAATTATTAGTTCCTCACTATCGCCCTCGCCAAGAATTACAAGTTGCGCGAAATAAAGCTCGGGATAGGCCCTTACCGCTTCTTTGACGTACTTATGGGCTTCATCTTTTTCAGGAGGAAGCTTGATTTCTGAGATAGAGGTTGTTCCTTTTTTTGATCCGCTGGTTATTATTTTTGTATGCCTAATCTCTTCAGGTTCTATTCTTCTAACAATAGAAGCGCTATGAGAGGTAATAATAACTTGTGCATTATCTGTTGTCGATATTTTTCGTAAATTTGCTGTAATTCTGCCTAACAAGTGTGGAGAGATATGATTCTCCGGTTCCTCAACTGCTAGAATGGTTAGAGCGTTGGGCCCCTTTTTTTTCTTATATTTACCTGTGGTCTCATTAATTATTTTTTGTTCGATTTCCAAAAGTGTTGAAACTAAAGAAATATAAAACAACGATCGTAGGCCATCTCCCAACTGATCAATTGAATAGTTAGTTACATCCTCAGTTGGCGAAAATCGGATATTAATATTCTTAAGCAAAGTATCCAAAGAAGTTTCACTAAATTGAATATCTGTAGTTCTATATCTTGGATCGCGATGATACTTATTCCACGCCTTCTGCATCTCTTCTCGAACCTCCTTTAGTCCCCCGACACTTTCAAGAAACTGTTCAAGAGGTAGTACATTCTTCTGTATTTCAGTATTTGTATTCTCTGGCCAAGCAATGTATTTCAAAAGACGCCATAAGATAGTTCCTGAGGCATTCTTTAATTGACTAGCAGGCTCTCTAACTGCAGGAACATAAATCATTTGTATCAGAGATTTATCATGTGCAGGTACTGGTTTTAAAGATTCCTCATTTTCTTCATCACCATAGGGTACAGTGACATAAAATAATTTTGTCTCTACCTCCCCCTCAGGTATCTCCACCTGAGACCACGTAGCTTCAAGTCGAATTCTAAGATAAGGAATTTCTTTAGGCTCACCTACCATCATTTGTTTAAAAAATGATGGTACAGTGTTATCGCCTATACCCGCTTTCTTTAGTTCGGGAAACTCAATTTTCACCTCTATAGAAAGCTTTTTGTCTTCAGATAGTTCCTCAGGCTTTTTATTATAAGGTACATGAAAATCACTCCTTAAAAGCTGTCTATCTTTTGGATTTACCCCAAATAGCTTTAATAATGCATGGATTAATGCAGTTTTTCCGCTACTGTTAGCTCCGATAACGGTTGTCAAACGATCAATTTTTATAGGCCTATCATCACTTCCAAAACTTCTAAAGTTTTTAATCCTAAGTTCTGTAATATTCATAGAACATCAATCCTTCCAATTAAAATCTATTTTTTACAAGTGAAACTGAATATAACAAACTTTTAGAATTCCATTTCAACTAATTTATCAAGACAAATTACTTTAATACTAGAATCGAATAAAATAGGACTAATCATTGAGTTACTTATCACAATAAATGGCATAACTCTCCACTGCCTCAAATTATTTGTTTCGATATTATAATTGGACAAAGCTATTTGCAAATTTCTTTCGAGCCAATCTGCACGCCTTTTGTGCTTAGTAACAATACAACTGTCACCGACTGAATCGATGAAAAGTTTACAATGTTCGTGATGAATTTCATATGGAGTTCTCGCACGATTCAAATCTTTGCATTCAACTAACCAAATAATTCTTTTCTTAGGGTTTATAACCAACACGTCTATATCCCCAAGTTCTCCGTTTTCACTTTGAATTTTATGTTTCCCTATTTTTTTAACCTGGCTTCTAACAATGAGATCGCCATTTAATCTAAAATACTCCTCTACCTTTTGATTAAATTTTTCTCCCGTTTCGTTAACATACTTGCTGATATACTGCTTCATTTCTAGACATTTTGCTTTAAAAGTACCATTAAAAAATAAACTGACGAAATAATACAAAGAGTTATATAAATGGTTATAACTAAAAATTAAAAAATCATCATGAAGTATTAATGGCCTACGTAAGTAAGATAATTCCCTATTGAATCTCCAAGGCCAAACGTCATATTTTTCAAACGGTTTGCTGGGATTAAGAAAAGAACTCCTCTTTGATAAGCTCATTATGGCAACAAACTGATCAAAAACTTCTTCTGCTATACCATAATTCTTCTTAGCGACTAACTTCAGTTTATCAATCGGCTCGCAAACGTCAGGCACTTCTCTTCGAATAGATATTTCCAGAAACATTCCTGCTAACTGCACGAAATCAAAATAATTCAATCCAAATTCTTTATTAAAACCAGCTTTAAACTGTACGAAAGCCGATTCATCTTCTTTTACTCCGTCCTCAGAATCAATCCAGTTATATTTAAAATTCTCCGTTCTTTGATGTACTTCTCCCTTTATAATAGAATAATAAAAACTGCTATAAATATCGGCAAACTTACTTGCTCGCGTACTAAATCCTCCATCTTTCTCAATTATGATATCAACTTTTCCTAGTTTATATCTAATTAGATCACTTTCTTGACCAAGGGAAATAATCCGTGAGGCAATTGCGAGTAAACGATCAAACTTTTCTAATGTAAAATCATGGTTCCCTTTTGGTGGAGAAGCAGCAACATATTCGATCAGGAATCTAATTGCTACACTAGCTTGATTGAGCTCCTTTGTTTCTTTTTCAATTTGTTTAAGTGCATTTTCCCCCTCTGGGTAACATGCCACAAATGCCGGAACATTTAAATCTGATGTCATTCTTTTCTTTACTGCTGAATCATTATATATAATAAGCATATTTATTAATGTATGAGGCTCAAAAAGTGCAATCTCTTTCTCTAATTTTCGAAAAAGGAACCCTACTATTTCATTTAATAAACTACTTTTTTCTTTCTCGGTTAAATTCTCAGGTGAAATTTTTTTCTCTTTCACAAAACTTGAAATTTCCTTTATAATGCCATTTTCGTCTTCTGGTTGAATCGGTCTAAAAGGCGGTAGTAACCCAATAGGTGTAAGCTCGGATTGACCAGGATTGGTCACAATTATTTTCTTCTTCTCTTTAGGAAGCATTACTCTCTCTAATTCTTCTAAAAGTACTTGTCTCTCCAATAAAATACCTTCCCGTTCAAACAAGTCTGCCATACAATGAAGCAAATGCATCATTGATTTTTTCTCAGCTAAGTTATCCGCCCTAAACAGTAAAGCCGCGAAGGGTTTTCCAATACTTAAATAGATATTATTTTCGCACGAACTTGAACAAAAGGGATTACACCCCTCGTCATAATTAACGGATACTCGATCCCATTCCTCTATATCATTTAAGCTAACCTCAACATTTATGGTTTCATAAGGAAATTGGTTGATAGCCTCTAAGTGAGAAGAAACTTGCCATATCCAATACGTAAGCATGTCAATAACTAAATAATAATATTTCATTTCGAATTCATTTATTATATTCTCTTTGGGAACAACCCAAATCCATCGAGAAGAAGTTATCTCAATAACAAATCCAAAATGCTCCTTCAGGATTTCTTTTGACACATTGCAAAAATATATAGGTATCTGGCTATTTGAATATACTGAAGAAACTTCGACGGTTATATTTTTGTATCGCGAGGGTACAGCATGTATTCTCGAATGTAAAAAAGCCTCCTGCTTTAATGGGAGTCCAGTGTTTGTCCTTAAGAATAACGCTGCTTTTTCTGAACCTACTGGCAATCTAAATTGATAGCCCTGCGACCGATAGAAATGAAATAAATCTAATTCGTCATAATACACCAAATCTACATTATTCTTAAAATGCTCTTTGCAAATGACATACTTATAGAGCCTTAGAACTTCGTCTTGTTCTAGCGTAGAAACCACAGATAAACTTTCTAAATTTATAACTAAAAATGGAAACCCGAATTCCTGGTCTATCGATAACGATATTTCTCGGCCAAAATTTTGAATTGCTATTATGAACAGTATAGATTTGGGGGGAGACGGTTGCTGACCTAAAAATTCAATAGTATTTACAATAGTATTTTTCAGTGCCGTTGATACATAATTCCCATTTGCCTTTGTGAACATTTGATTTGAATCGTAATCATCTAGGGGATCAGTAACAGTCAAAGTTACTGCTACTTTATCGGAATCCAGGTTATATATCCCTGCTTTAAGAAAGAAATAATCCGTATTTAAGTCGGCTAACAGGTTGGAACCCATCTTTTGCATTGACATCTCCGAGCTTAATTCGGCAGCATCACTTATAGCAGCAGCCAACTTATTCAGACAATTATATTCTTGCGCTTTACAAAAAATATAATGAATCAATGATGAAAGAATTAAATGAGGAGAAACAATTATTATATTATCCTGATATTTTACTAACGGCTTCAGATTTAATATCGTTTGGTCGGGTTCATAGTCTTCTTTAATTGAACCTAATTCACAACAAAATTCATTTAATATATCAATTTCCAATTCTAATTCTGATAATTCAGAATTTGTGAATGTAACTGCGCTTACGAGTTTTTCTAATTCGTTTTTTGAAGGGACCTTGATTTCAAAATTACCTTCGTTCTGTACAAAGACTCCATAATTAAGCCCTGCTTTTTTTAACATCTCATGACTTAATGATAGTATCGTATGAACCACAAGAAAAATATTATCTATAAATTCTTTTTGTTCATTTGCTAAATTTATCTTATAAAGCCCGTTAATAAGTAGTCTAAGCTGAAAAGCGCTATTTAGAGATATCCCCGGGAATACATTGTAGCCCCCACCAATAAAATGGACATTTTCAGTAAATAAATTTTCGCTAGGATACATATAATTGATCAGGAATTCCAAACCTATTTTTTCCAAATTATTACATATATCATTTAACTCATTCTCACTAATATCACCCTTTGCTTTGTCTGGAGTTAAAGATGTTACGCAATGGCATAATAGATCTAACCTTAAGTGACAATCTGCATTCTCAGGCATTAACCTCAGTGCTGCCAGTTTACCAATCAATGGGAAACTATTATAAGAACTTAATATTCTAAAAATTTCACCAACCATCTAGCATCTCCATTCCGTTCCGATTATCTTTATAACCGCGGCGAAATTTGGAATTTATAAGGGTTATTCTTTTGATTCCTTACAATCTTACTTCAAAGCTTTTCATGATAGGTTAGACGTGAGTATTACTAGTTATCCATAAACTCATCAAACTTTTCATAGAATAGGTATAATGGTTTTCTCATAACACCCAATCCCTTTTCAATCATCATTTGAACAATGCTTTCCCCGTTAAGTAAAATGATAGGAACCGCGCCTTTTTGGAATGATTCATTCTTTGCATCTTCAGTAAAATCAGAAGTTGTGAAAAAAATGCCTTGTTCATATTTACCTTGAATAGCTCCTCTAAATTGTTGTATTTCTTTGCGACCTACTTTACCCTGCCATCGTTTACATTGAAAAGCAACGTTCATAGAAGCAAGTCCGATTTTCAATCTTCCGTAGCCATCTATACCACCATCTTTGCTGATTTTAGTTAAAAATAAATTAATAAAACCATAGGCATGCAAGAGTTTTTTTGCAAACTCCTCAAACTGTCTTGGAGTGATCTCATAAAGTTTCTCAAGCAGCTGCGACTTAAACTCTTCTTCATAAGAATCATATAACTCAACAAGATTTGTCGATGGTGCTGAGGATACGGCCCAAGAGACGTTGGAGTTACTTATCCTGTTTCTCCCCTGCTCAGTTATAGCCCAAACCCCACGCTTCGGACTATATACATCGCCTTTAGTTATTAACTTCATTCTTACCCATTGAATTCTATTAGTCCATTTATTACCACCAGATTCTATCTTTTCCTCTAGTTCATCTGGGGTCAGTTCGGGAAAAAGAGTAGTTACACGTTGATATATTTCCTTGGGCTTGCCTTTACCACCTAAGCTTTCCAAAACTCTTAAAAGAGGAATCTCGATTTCGGTCTGACTTGGCATTGTCATGAATACTCACACCTTAACATTTAATTTTCAATCAAAAAGTTCGGCATGACGAACATGTTTTGCAATTTATTCTCTAGAAAAATTTCTCAAACCATTGTTGATTTTAGAAAATACTGTTCTTGAAGGTATTCGACAACATTCTAGTATTTCCCTTCCAAATTAATTTGTAGAAAAGGGAAGATTGTCCTAATTAGATAGAACAATCTTCCCTTTTCTATACAACATTTATTGCTAAAAGATTAATAACTAGCAAAGTACTCAGGCCGTAAAACTCGATCGATAAAGTTTTTATCGGTTTTCGGATCATATTCAACTATTTGCCACTCTCGTTTTTCTTCCCAATAAACCATCATAACTTTTTCATAGTCGGGATGAACAGCTTGCGTTTTTACTAATGCATTACGTTCCTGATCGTTTATCACTCTCTTTGTTTCAATTAATAAAATACCGTTGCCTCTGGTACGACCATTTATTCCTACTATGAAGTCAGGATAGAAATCTGGTTGTCCGGGAAGAGGCATTGTTACCGAGAATCCTTTTCTAGGAGGGTTGCGATGCCACCATTTAACAATACCCGATAAATCATTATCTAGGTATTCAGCAAAAGGGCGCTCCCATGTATTTAAATCTTCCGGAAAAACACCATAAAGATTTAAGCGAGAAGGATCTAAAGGTTCAAAAGTATTAATATAATCAGGCAACGGTTCACATTCTATACTTTCAGTAAATTGTGCTACTGCTTCCGAAACTGCCCTTTTTAGTTGTAGTGGGCGAAGTGCTAATATCTTGTGAAACCCTGAACGCACTTTATCTTCTGTATCAAATAGATGGTCAATCCCTTTCCGTTCAATTTCTATCCTAAATTGATTTTGAAGTGCCTCGTGTAGTTCACGGATATTAATTACGTCCAAATCATCAACCGATAGAAGGGTCAGTTGAGCTTTAGCATCAACTTCTTTTTGAGCTAGTTCAGCTCGGACTTCTTCAGGACGCTCCTTCGTATTTCCGAATATTTCTATTTCTTCCATTATTATTTTCGCGGCACTTTGTTGTGCAGCAAGTAAAGAGTCATCATCAAACCTAAATCGTCCTACAATGTGTTGAACAATATCAACGTTATTCAATGAAAGCCTAGCACGTCGAAAACGTCTTGGAGCACCCAAATCTTTATTTAGATAATAAAAATATCCAGACCACTTCGAAGATTGCGAGTTTAATTCAGAATCACTGTATTTAGTTGCAGATTCATTTATAAGCCCCCATTCTTTAAATAAATCCACATGATAAATATTTTTGGCAGTTACTATAGGACTGTTCTCATTCTTGAACACGTTGTTATTTTTTTCTAGTTCATTAGCCTTAGTTTGATCAAGTTCAACTTTTTTGTTGGCATCACCAACTGTATTTTTTTCGTTTCCACCATCATATGATAAAAACGATTCTGCTCCTCTTTGTGTAATTTCCATTTCTGGAATATCAATAGGAACTACTTTCACATTAGTTGTAACAGAGGCCAACTCTGTTTTTACCTGATTAATTCGTTGGGCTGCGCTTGTTAGCCCGGTTTGATTGGAATTGTTGGAGAGAAATACGTAACCGTAATTAAGTTCTTTAGGTAAACCTTGAACATGTTGTAGCCGCCTATCCACCCTCAAAATGCGACCTACGATCTGAACTCCAAAATCATCATCTCGGTTGGAACGGAACGATACAAGGGTAAATGCCCGAGGTGCATCGAATCCAGTAGCTACTGCCATTTTGAAGATAAGCACTTCTACTGATTCATCTGCTGCGATTGTAGATAAATAAGGATCAGGCTCATCAGCTGTATGAATACGAATTAGACTGCTCTTTCCTTCTGTTCGGAATCCCATTTCTTTTAGCCATTGAACAGTTTGGTCTACAGATCCTGGGTCCGAATCTACTTGTACGAGTAGTAAGGGTACCAATGTTTGTCCTGCGTCCAATAATGTCTTTTTTATCTTATTATGAGTAGCAACACCTTGTTTTAGAGCAGTCCTCTTAAAATCAATGAGACTTTGGACATCTGTTGGAGCTTTAAATACAGCTACTTTCACCCCCTCTTTGATTAGATGATCTTCTATTGCCTGGTGCCGGGACACTGTTATACGACGAAGATTGGTTATTCCATTAACTTTTGTGAAGTGATCTATGTTCTTATCCCGGGGCGTTGCTGTAATAAGGATAGTTAGTTCAGGTGATAACACATTCTTATAAAATGCAAATGCTTGTGTTTGGCCTCTAAAAGTATGATGAGCCTCATCGATTATTACTCCTATAACAAACCCTTGGGCTCTTGCATTATTTACCAAACTATCGATAGAGGGCATCTCCTCCGTACCTTGTCTAACTTTACGACTTGCTTCGTTTGAAACCGCCACACTTGCCCATGTAGTAACAAAAACATCCCCTGACTTTAAGTCAGTAGGGTCGCGATCAATAGAAGGGTTCTTCGCCCTTAAAGTAATAAACTCTTTTTTTATTGTTCGAATTGCTTGATCTATTAATCCAGTGAACGGTGCAATCCAAAACCAAATAACTTTCGGTATTCTTTCATTTGTGAGTATATTTGTTGTAGTATATAATTGACTAATATTTTCCCCTACATGACCTGCCATTAAAGTTTTTCCAGATCCAGTAGGGGCTTCAAATAATAAGGCACCGACGTCTGATACAATAACTCTCTTGTTTTCATTGTAAGATTTTGATACTTTACTTAACTTCGATAATTCATTTAAACAAGTTTTAAATACTGCTGTTCCGTTATTTACTGCATCTTTTTGAAACTGTTTTAAAACAGTAGCTGTTTTATTATCCATACTACTACCTCCCCAACCTACTAATTAGAAAATCAGGAATTTTTTCTATCTGTAAATGACTAAAGTCAAATCGTTGTCGGATTATTCCCGGTTGCCAGGAATAAATAATTACTGGTTTTTGCAAGTTTTCTATTCTATCTTGCAATTCGTCCATAATTTCTTGATCAACTTTAGGTAGATAGAAATAATCAGGCTCATTTGACTTACCTAAGGCTGTTTGAAATGATAACGCTTCATTAAATGGGTAAACAGACCTTGAATGTATATTTTGCAAAGCCAACCATATTTGGTCATGGCGAATATCAAATGTTATTGTTTCTTGGGGTATTCGATTAACTCGCATATATGCGAAGTTGCCACCTATCCCTTTCTGACCGTTAAATCCATTGATAACAGCCGCCAAGCGCGGGGCTGTTACGTCTCTGCAAACATTTTTGTTTGGTTCTTTTTGCGATGCCTCTGTGCTTGAAACTAGAATAAATCTCCTGTTTGATCCTTCTTCACTATTATTTAATTCTAAAACCGCCTGCCCCGTTGTACCTGAACCAGCAAAAAAATCAAGTATTATATCATTAGGTCCGGTTGCCTGTTCAATAAGATTTCGAATTAATGATGGTGGTTTTGGATATGGAAAAGTTAATCCAACATCTCTAAGTGCCTTCGTTCCCTCACTTGTTAGACCTGAACTTATTGCACCTAAATTTTCTTCTGTTAGTCTACCGTTTTCAAGTATCCAACTAGATAATGGCTGGGCTGTGTTACGTACTTTCTTTTTATAAGTTTTAAATCTCGGCTTCCCAAATCCAATTTTTTTATTAACCCAGAATTCAAGATCTTCTTGTTCTGCTAAATGTGGCGGGGCAGTCCCTTTTTTAATAGCAAATTCTATTTCTTCTGTTGAATTATAGATAATAGGTGTCGGTTCATCTGGAAAATGCACACCATTTCGCTCAATAAGTTCTTCCATTGTTTCTGTTCTAACTTCTCTATCTCCCAATCGTTCTTTAGTCGCACGAGCCCACACTCTATTTGGATCACAAGGATACCAAATATTTGTCTTAGGATTATAAAGAGGATAAAAGAGATTTTTGCGTTGCTTTCGGTTAAAACCTAATGTTAACTGAGTAGAAGTCCACCAGTCTTGCTCAATCTCATCCCAATTATTATATTTCCCCCAGTCTTTATCACTCCCCTTAAATCTGAACGAATCTCCCGCATAGACCAATACGTGTTCGTGATCACATGAAAAAAAATGTTTTAGACCTGCTGCGTTACTCGAACGTCGCTTCTTCCAGACCAACGTCCCTACACGCATACCCGGAAATACTTGATCCATTAATAGTTCTAATTTAGATCTATTCTCGTCATTTATTGATACAAAAATGACGCCATCACTTGTCAATACATCCTTAGCAAGAAGCAATCGACGATATATGTACTCCAACCAAGTAGAGTGACGATATGAATCATTCTGATCAATAAATCGATCGTTGTATATAAAATCCTTATTCCCTGTATTATACGGAGGATCTATGTAAATACATTTTATACTGTTCTTATATGCAGTAGTAAGGTAACGAAGTGCGTCGAAATTATCACCTTCAATTACAAAATTCTCAAAGGGGGTTGTACCTATAGATAATTTTTCGTCATGTTCCAACAATACAAAATCGGTATTAAGAGCTTTTTCATGTTCAATTTCGTCCCGTTCCCATACTAGTCCCAGTTTTCTATTCGCATCTCTTTTAATTAATAAATCGATTAGTTGGTCTTTACTAAGGTGGCTATACCGATCAATCACCAAATTAAACACTCCATTTCCTTTTTTTCAAGTGTACGTTACTATCTTTCTATTTGTCCATCTTAATAACAATTAAAAAACAATAACCACGCCGCAACCTGAATAGCGATTTGTCTATTATGAAATTAGTTTTCTTCTATAAATAACAATGGTATTGAGCTAAAGTTATCTCCGAAGTCTGGAACATGCAAAATTGCTAAAACTATGAATATTATGCAGCGAACAAAGATGCTACTAACAAAAATAAGCCACACACTTTTATCTCATAAATTCGCAAAATACAAACATAAAGAGACGACGTCGGATACGCCGTCTATCACATCTTTTATTATCTGAATGCTTTGGATGAAACAGGCAAGGAATTGAAATCAAATGATCTACTCTTTCTCCCTCTTTCACTCACTTATCACATGTTTTTTCAACTTTATCAAGGATTCTATTCGCAATATCAGAACTTTATTGTGTGGCTAAAAATCCCTCACCAACAAAGCCACACTCTCCACATGCACCGTATGCGGAAACATATCCACCGGCTGCACCTCCACCGTGTGGTACCCGCCATCCTCCAGCACGCGCAGGTCGCGCGCCAGCGTCGACGGGTTGCACGAGACGTACACCACGCGCTCCGGCCTCATCGCGAGGATCGTCTCCAGCAGCGCGGCGTCGCAGCCTTTGCGCGGCGGGTCGACGACGATCACGTCAGGCGCGATGCCCTGCCGCTTCCATTCAGGGATGACGACCTCCGCACCGCCGACCTCGAAGCGCACGTTGCGGATGTCGTTGACCAGCGCGTTGCGCTTCGCGTCCTCGATCGCCTCGGGGACGATCTCGACGCCGTACACCTCGCGGGCCTTCTGCGCGAGGAAGAGCGAGATCGTGCCGATGCCGCAGTAGGCATCAATCACGGTCTCTTCGCCGCTCAGACCGGCGTAGTCCAGCGCCTTCCCGTACAGCACCTCCGTCTGAACCGGATTGACCTGGTAGAACGAGCGCGCCGAGATCGCGAAGCGGATATCGCCGATCGTATCGTAGATGACCTCGCTGCCCCAGAGCACCCGCGTCTCGTCGCCGAAGATCACGTTCGTCTGCTGCCGGTTGACGTTCTGGCAGATGCTCTGCACGTCCGGGATCGCCTCGCGGATCAGCCCGACCAGCTCGTCCCTACGCGGAATGTCGCGGCCATTCGTCACGAGCACGACCATAATCTCGCCCGTGTTGAAGCCATAGCGTGCGATGACGTGGCGCAGCAGCCCCTTGCCCGTCTCCTCGTTGTACGGGCGGATGCCGAGCTCGCCGGCGATTCGCTTGACCGCGGCAACGACGGCGTCGTTGTTCTCGTGCTGGATCAGGCACGCCTCCATGTCGATAATCCGGTGGCTGCCCTGCGCGTAGAAGCCGCCGATCAGACCGCCTTCTTCGCCCGCGGCGAGACCGATCGGCACCTGCGCCTTGTTGCGATACCGCCACGGATCGCTCATGCCGAGCGTCGGATGCACGACGATGCCCGCATCCCTCGCGTCGCCACTCACAGCTCCCACGCCTGCATTAGCCTCCGCACCTACGCGTATCTCGGCTACGCCGCTCTCCGCCTTGGCTCCGGCCACTCGCAGCTTCCCGATCCGCTCCAGATTGTCGACGACAAGCTGGCGCTTCCAGCGGAGCTGGGCGTCGTAGCTCAGGTGCTGGAGCTGGCAGCCGCCGCACTGCTTGTAGATCGGACAGGGCGCGTCGATGCGGTCGGGGCTCGCTTCAATAATCTCCAGCAGCTTGGCGTAGCCGTACTGCTTCTTCACCTTGAGCACCTTCGCCCGTACTTTCTCGCCGGGCAGGGCGCCCTGAATAAAAAGGGTAAAGCCGTTCACACGGCCTACCCCTTCTCCGTCATGTCCTAAGCCGACAATGTCGGCGATATATTCTTCGTTCTTCGCGACGGGCAGGCCGCTGAGATCGGCAGCGGGCCCGCCCGGGCGTCGTTTATTCTTCCTGTTCATGTTCGTCCACTCCGGGTCTCGTTTTCCATGGCAGCTTCATCAGGTTGATCGGAGGCGATTTGTACGTCGACTGGCCCGTCTCGTCGATGAAGATGTGCAGATGCTGCGGCAGGTTCGTAAAAATACACGGCAGCGTGCCGCCCAGCTCCCCGTCCAGGTTCACCTGCACGTAATCGGGGGACGTCACTTGAATTTGCTTCGTTTGCAGGTAGATCAGGTTCGGGTCGGACAAATGCTCGCCGCGCAGCGCCAGCGAGACGACGCGGATAAACTCCGCAAGGTTGCATTTGCGCAGGATCAGCACGTCGAACAGACCGTCGCTGAGCGACGCGTCCGGCGCCAGACGCTCGAAGCCGCCGACGGAGTTGCTGTTCGAGATGAGGAAGAGCATCACTTCCTCGTGCATCTCCACCTCTGCCGTCTTGATATACAGCTCGATCGGGCGCAACCGCGGCAGCTTCTCCAGCCCTTTCATATAGTAGGCCATCTGGCCGATCATCGTCTTGAGCTTGCTCGGCACCTCATAGGTGAGCTCGGTCAGCGATCCGCCGCCGGCGATGTTGATGAAGTAGCGCTGGTTCACCTTCCCGACGTCGATCACCCGCGCGTGCTGGCGCAGAATGACGTCCACCGCGCCTTCCCAGTTCCGCGGAATGTTCAGCGCCCGGGCGAAATCGTTCGTCGTCCCGAGCGGCAATATCCCAAGCGGCGGCCGGTTCGGCTTCTCCGCCAGGCCGTTGATCACCTCGTATAGCGTGCCGTCGCCTCCCGCCGCGATGACGATGTCGAATCCCCGTTCCACCGCCTCCGCCGCCGCGAGCGTCGCGTCGCCTTCCCCAATCGTCGCATGCGTGCTCGTCTCCAGCCCGCCGCGTTCCAGCCGCTGCAATATTTCCGGCAGCCGCTTCTTCATTTCTTCCCGGCCGGAGGTCGGATTATATATGAGCCTTGCCCGTTTGACTGGCTGTGCCATTCTCTCTCTCACCCGTTCACATAAGAAATCGTATGAAAGCATTTTTGACCATGGGTCGTTTGACCGCAAAAAAACTGCTAAAGCTGTGTACACGTTTCGTCCTGCATCTTATCGACAAAAGGCTTGATCTGCCGCTCGATCCACCGGGAAATGCCGGGATGCGGCAGCAGCGCCTCTCCGTTGTACCGATACGAATAACCCTGCAAACGCTCCGGGATAACCACTTCGGTAAAATACCCCTCGCTCAGGAACAGCGGTGCCACAATGACCGTATGCCCTGGCTTGCGAATCCGCCATAGCTTCATCCGCTCCGGAATCTGGTTGGGCAGCAGCATCGCCGAAGCCGCTTCGTCGAAACCGCCAAGCCGCTTCAAGCGCTCCGCCAGCCGCTCCAGTCCTCGCCTCCATCGCTGATGGAAGCCGTTCTCGATGCTTCCGTGGCCGACGAGCAGCACCGTTTCGCGTCCCGGGTCCGTTGACAGCGCTTTGATTTTCGCATAGACGATCTCGGCGATCACCGGATCGTCGTCGATCGGCGTCGTCAAGTGAATGCGTGCCCGAATAGCGAACGGCTTCATGTCCGTCGGCAGCTGCGGCGCTTTCTTGGCGCCCAGCGCATAAGCGATCTCGTCGATATGTGTGCTGCCGGACGAGACGAAGAGCGGAACGACGACGATATTCGTAACGCCGAGCGACTCCAGGTGCGTGATGCCGTCCTGGATCAGGCGTCCTTCCACAATTTCCAGAAAGGAGGAAAAGACCGGTATTTCTGCAGGGACCTGCACCGCGCCGACCGCTTCGTCCACCAAGCGGACCCACGACTCGCTCCGGGACCCGTGACTTATCACTAATATACCGTATTTTACCACACCGTATCCCTCCCGGGTGAAAAAGATCGCATTCCGCAGCGCTGTCTTCCAGCCAGCCGCACGAACACGAAAAATCCCACTCCACCGGCCCGGCGAGAAGGATTTGTTCGAGTGCTCCGTTGTAATCGAGTCCGGACGCGGTAAGAGGTAACGTTCGTTTTACCTTCCCAGCCGCTCCAGCGTCATTTTGTAGCCGTCGTTGCCGTAGTTCAAGCAGCGCTTGACACGCGAGATCGTAGCCGTGCTGGCGCCGGTCTCCGCTTCAATCTGGTTGTAGGTATTGCCCTTGCGCAGCATGCGGGCAACCTCAAGCCGCTGCGACAGCGACTGGATTTCGTTCACCGTGCACAAGTCGTCAAAAAACACATAGCATTCCTCTATATCCTTGAGTGTCAGGATCGCCTCGAATAACTGGTCGATCGCTTTATCATTCAACTTTTTCAGCTGCATTACGAATTTTCAACCCCTTGATGGTCTGCTAAGATCGATGAATTCCAAAGTCCATAACCTATTTCGACATCTGGGAGTGAAATCCTCCCTTTAAGTTAGCAAAACGTTGCTATTTTTATGCGGTGACGAACTAAACCGAAACTGGGCAAAAATCATAAAAACCGTGACAGGAGTCCAATCCAACCATTCGCCCACCACATACAGTATACTAGGAAACCGCCTATAGAGGAAAGTGCGACAAGGTGAACTTTGCGACATTACTATGAATAAAAGGGTTGTGAAACGATGAGCTATCCAAGACAAATGATTGGCAACCGAGGCATGACGCCCTATCCGCGTGCCGTCACGTACGCGTATCCGCATGCCTCGCCCCAGGTGTATGCTCCAGGCCAGCAGCAAGTATTTACGCGCAGTCTAACGCCAGCTGCAGGTATGGGTGCAGGCAATCCGTACGGGAATTTCGATGAATTCAGCGGCGGTAACCCGCTGGCTTTGCAGCCGGCGGCCGAACAGGAGGGCGGCGGTTTTCTCTCCTCGCTGTTCGGAGGAGGCGGCGGCGCAACGGGCACGGCGGGAGGAGGCGGCGGAGGCTTTAACGTCGAACAGGTCAAGAACGTCATCGACAAGCTCGGCGGTGTGGAAGGCATTGTCGAGACCTTCAACAAGATGCAAAAAATGGTGCAGAGCGTTCAGCAATTCGCCCCGATGCTGAAGGTCCTGTTCAATTCCTTCGGCAAAAAAGATACGGCCGCCTCCAAGAGCGGGGGCAACCGATCCTCCACCGGCAGGAGACGACGCAGGCGCCGGGGACCGACGCAAGGCCGCAGACGGTCGCGCAAATAGCCGCCCGGCCGCATTACCATTCTGGCCGCTAGGCTTGAAAACAATCTAAACCGGCTGTGCTCGCCGTTTGAATACGGTTCGGGCGCAGCCGGTTTTGCTGCTTGTGCCTGCGCTATGCACAAGCTTTGCAGCCCCCCCGCATACTTCTCGAAGCTTTCGCACAACCTTTTGCCATCCGGCCGAATTATTGCTAAACTAAGATAAGTAGTATACATCACGTAACTAGCTAACCATAGTATAGATAAAAATTGCAAAGGATGTGGAAAAAGCATGCTGTTCACTTCTTACCCGCTGCAAAAGCTGACGCTCAAAAACCGGATTGTCATGTCGCCGATGTGTATGTACTCCTGCTTCGACGAAACGGGCCGCGTCACGGATTGGCACAAAATCCATTACCCGGCCCGCGCTGTCGGCCAAGTCGGACTCATCATCGTGGAAGCGTCGGCCGTCACGCCTCAAGGGCGCATCTCGCCTTACGACCTTGGCATTTGGAGCGACGATCAGGTGCCGGGCCTGCGCGAGCTGACCGGGCTCGTGCACGGACAAGGCTCCCATATCGGCATTCAGCTGGCCCATGCCGGGCGCAAGGCCGTGCTGGACGGGCCGATTCTGGCACCGTCGGCGATTCCGTTCGACGACAAGTCGAAAACGCCGGAAGCGATGACCGCCCAGCAGATCGCCGAGACCGTCGAAGCGTTCAAGGCGGCCGCGGTGCGGGCGAAGGAAGCGGACTTCGACGTCGTCGAGATCCATGCCGCGCACGGCTACCTGATCAACGAGTTCCTGTCGCCGCTGACGAACCTCCGCGAGGACGAATACGGCGGAGACCGCGACGGCCGCTACCGGTTCCTGCGCGAGATCATCGACAGCGTCAAGACCGTGTGGGACGGACCGCTGCTTGTCCGCATCTCCGCGCACGATTACCATCCGGAAGGCCTCACGCCGGAAGATTACGTCTATTACGCCCGTTTGATGAAAGCGCAAGGCGTCGACTTGATCGACGTTAGCTCCGGCGCCGTCGTGGGCGGTCCGCCGAAGGTATATCCGGGCTACCAGGTTCCGTTTGCAGAGCTGATCCGCCGCAGCGCGGACGTGCCGACCGGAGCCGTCGGCTTGATTACGCAGGCCGAGCAGGCGGAGGAGATTTTGCAGAACGGCCGCGCCGATCTGATCTTGCTCGGCCGCGAGCTGCTGCGCGATCCGTTCTGGGCACGCACCGCCGCCAAGCAGCTGCGTGCGGAGCTCACGCCGCCCAAGCAATATACGCGCGGCTGGTAAGCCTTAGCTTAGCGCGTCAAAGCATGAACCCGAACCGCAAAAAGCCGGCAGGCTCCCGCGACGCTGTAAGCTCGTCGCAGGGCCGGTCCGGCTTTTTTTCTCATGCTGCTATATGATCTGGCTGTTTATATCGAACAGGCGCGTCAAGCTTCGAAGACGGTGTGCGGTCCGGCCGAGGCGACAGCGGACCCGTCCGCTCCCAGGGAACGTCCCCGGCCGTCCAAGCAGTGCTCATGACTGCATTCGCTGTAATAGACCGTAACTTTTCGCGTATCCTGCGTACCGATGACTTGATGGCAATGCTTGCACAGAATCGTTCCGAGGTGCACTTCCTTCTCCATTACACGACGGCTTCTTTCCACGCTTCATCGCTCTCCTTTTTCATGGTTTCGGAAACAATTTTCGCCAAATCCATTACCCGGCTCGCATACGCCCATTCGTTATCGTACCAAGCCAGCACCTTGATCTGATCCTCAGCGACCATCAACGACTGGCCGTCAATGACCGCCGATTGATCGCAGCCGATAAAATCCGAAGAGACGAGCGGCTCGTTGCTGTAGCCCAAATAGCGGGCCATCGGACCTTCCGCAGCTTGGCGGAACGCCGCCTGCACTTCCTCCAGCTGAACCGGCCGCTTCACCTGTACGGTGAGGTCGACCAGCGAAACGTCCGGCGTCGGGACGCGGACCGAGATGCCGTTCACGTGCGGCGCAAGATGCGGCAGCACGTCGATGAGCGCTTTGCCTACGCCCGTGCTCGTCGGAATGATCGACTGCGTGCACGCGCGCGCGCGGCGCAAATCGGAATGCGGATTGTCCATGTGCTTCTGGTCGTTCGTGTACGAATGAACGGTGGTCATCCAGCCGTTTTTCACTTGAAACGCCTGATCCAGCACGTGCAGCACGGGAGCGACGCAGTTCGTCGTGCAGGACGCGGCCGACAGCAGCGTGTGCTCCTTTGCGTTGTAACGATCATCGTTGACGCCCATGACAACCGTCAAGTCCATGCGTTTGCCCGGCGCCGTAATCAGCACCTTGCTTGCGCCCGCCGTCAGGTGCCGCGAAGCGCCTTCCCGGTCGTTGAACTTGCCTGTCGCGTCGATGGCCAGATCCACGCCAAGGTCTTTCCACGAAATGGCCGCCGGGTCGCGCTCGAATACGATGCGGATGCGCTTACCGTTAATGATCAGATCGTTTCCTTCCTCGCGGATATCGGCCTTCCATGTTCCATGTATGGTGTCATATTTGAGCAAATGGGCAATCGTGCCCGCTGGGTATAGTGAGTTAATTGCTTGCAGGCCCATCCCGTTCTCATCCGTATCAAAAGCGCGGCGAACCAGCAATCTGCCGATCCTTCCCATCCCGCTTACGCCAATTGTTCCTGTCATTCCGGTACCCCTCCCAAGCTTGCTGTTGGTTTTGCAACGTCTATATATAATGTATAACATATAATTAAATAGTACACAATAAATATTTTCATTACATTTTTGTGACGACATATAATCCGACACGGAAAGCCTAATCCAACTACAAGCCGACAAAAGAAAAAAAAGCCGCCCGTGGCAGCTTCTTCCGAATTATATCAATCTATTTATGATTCCTCATCCATACCATCCGGTACTCTTCCGTCGACGTCTCTTCGTCGATCATTTCCTCTTCGATGCGGAAGCCTTGCTTCTCATAGAAGCGGACGGCGCGCTCGTTCTCGCGGTACACCTGCAGCCGGATCGCGGTCCGGTCTTGTTTTACATGGTCGAGCAGTTGTTTGCCCAGCCCTTTCTTCTGATGCCTGCTGTCGATAAATAAGGCGGCCAGGTAATCGTCCACCATGGAAACGAACCCTGCAACGTGTCCGCCTTCCTCGATCACAACCGTATCCGCCATCGGCAAATACTTCGTCTTCATCTCTTCCGCATTCGCTCGCCAATATTCCGCATCGATAAAAGGATGGGCGGTCAACGATTCTTGCAGCCACAGTTCAACTAACCAATCAATATCTTGGGGACCGCTCGGTCTGATGCTGCTCATTCGACAGTTCACTCCTGCTTGTTCATTTTTCGAATCATTCTCATAACGACGATACGCATTCGAATTTCCGGGAAAAAGTCTATCGGCTAACGCGGCTATCGCTTATTCCGGTCCATATACCAGCGCGCCAGCTCCCGCGCTTCCTGCTCCGGCAGGCCCGCCAAGCGGAAAAAGGCACCTCGTCCGCCCGACGCCACGGCAATCCGCAAGGTAGACAAGCCGAGCCTGCTCTGAAGCGGCCCGATCTCCACGCTGACGGACTGCACCCGCGACAGCGGGATGACCACGGTCGTCTTCGCCAACCGGCGGAAGCGCAAGACGAGCATCCGGCCTTCCCGGCTCCAGCCCGCGCTCCGGTACCTCCACCATTGCCAGATCATGACGAGCGGGCACAGCAGCAGCCCGGCATAAGCCCACGGGGCGATAAAACCAGCTGCCACCGAAGCCAGCGCCAGTACGAGTGGAGCCGGCAGCGCATAGCACCACAACGCCCGCCGCGGCAGCGCATGATGCTTCAGCGAAGCCGGAACCTCGAACTGCGGCGTCATCCGTTTCACGAATTCGCCGATCTCGCGATTGCGGAGCAGCGGGAATAAATGCGCGTTTTCCCCCTTTTGCGCGCCATAGCCGACGGTTTCCGCATAAATCGCTGAATAGCCGAAGAGCTGCCACAGCGGCTCCTCCACGATGCGGACCGCCTGAATCCGGCGGAGCGGAACGGTCACTTGCCGGCGTTCCAGCAAGCCTCGGGTCAGGAGCAGCTTGTTTTCTTTTCGGGTAATCGTAAAGTTTGCGAACTTCAAGATGGACGCGATCGTCGAGATCATCCACGCCAGCAGCAAAATGCCCAATGCGAACAAAGGAATCATCGCCGCATCGAGCGCATTCCACAAATACCGGTACACATGAAAGTCCGGGAACAGCTCGTCCAGCTTACTCATGGCCGCCGTCAGCAAAGAAACGGACACCCCGAATCCGCCCGTGGTCAGCGCGGCGACGAACAAGCTTCCGGCCGGAAGCTTGTAGGTCAACCGGAGCTTGGGAGGCTCGTTCCCGGCAGGTACGCCCCCGGGCTGCCCTTGACGGTGGGGCGCTTTCCCCGGCTCCAGCATGCTTCGCAGCCGCGAGGCGTCCCCGCGGGCGAGCGCCGGGAACACCGCCTCCGGCTTCCGGCCCCCGGCGGTCTGCACCTCGACGCGGACCAGCCCGAACAAGCGGTGCAGCACCCCTTCCGTCACATCGACGGACTGGATACGCTCCAGCGGGATGAACGTCTTTTTTTGCACGAATACGCCCTGCGTCACCTTAAGCTGCTCATCCGATACTTCGTACCGGAACCAGCGCCAATACAATAATCCCCATACGATAGAACCCACCAGCGCGACCAAGCTCCAACCAACCTGAAAATACAGCGGGCCGTCCGACCCGGAACGCGAATGCTTGGACAGCAGAATGACGATCAGCGGCACGATGAGTCCTTTGACGATCTGCAGCGAGACTAATATGGCGGCAAACGGGTGGAGCCTTCCCTTAGAGGTCTTCATGGGACACCTTCGCCAGCTCCGCAATCCGCACGCGCAGCGCTTCCGCCGTCTCGCTGGTCAGCGCGGGAATCTGATGGCTGCCCGCCGCCGTGGAGAACGTAATGCCCGCCAGCCCGTAGGCCCGCAGCAGCGGACCTTGATTCGTATCGACATGCTGGATGCGCACCATCGGAATGAGCGTCCGCTTGACGAACATGACCCCTTGCTGCAGCATAATCTCGTCTTCCCGCACCTCGTAACGCCACCGTTTCCAGCGCAGCTCGGGCATGACAAGAACCGTCAGGACGATTTCCGCCAGCACGCCTGCCGCAAGCACAACGGGAATCCACCCGGGCCAATGAAAACGATGCGCGAGATAAAATACGGCAGCGGCCAGCAGGGCGGAAACCGCCGAAGCGATGAATCCGCTCCATCTCCAGACGACGATGGCTTTGCGGTCAATTTGTTCCTGCGGTTCGATCATTCGATTCACTCCAATACCTGGCAAAAAGCTTTATCGTTTTATTATCGAACAAACGGGTCCGCTCTGCAACCGGCCAACCCCAACGTCATCCTGAAAAGACAAAAAGCCCGGCGCGGTTCATGCTTACGAACGCCGTTCCGGGCTTTAGTTGGATGGCTTAGGTGAATGGCACCGGGGGCACCCCCAGCCACGGCCACCCCCGGTTGGTTATACCGGTTCAATCGTGCCGGGACGGTCCCTTGCCGCCTCTTCCTGGAGCAGCCCGGCCAGCTTGCGGTCGGTCTCCTCGTCGGAGAGCGGACGATACAGCGTCAGCTTCAGATCCGGATCGTCGTAAAGCTGGAATGTAATATGCTCCATGATCAGCGTACCCGCCTTGGGGTGCCGCATTTCCTTTCTTCCGATCCGCGTGCCGAAGATGTCGTGTCTCGGCCACCATGTGCGGAATTCCGGACTAAGCTCCGTCAGCTCCTCCACCAGTGCCTTGAACCACGGTTCGCCAACGAACCGGCTGCAGGTCGAGCGAAATTGCGCCAGCAGCCGCTGCGCGTGGTCTTCCCAATCCGCCAGCAGTGCCCGGTACGCGGGCGAAGCAAAGCAGCGCCAGATCGCGTTCCGCTCTTTATCGTTCATCCGGCTAAAATCGCCGAACACCACGCACGCCGCTTGATTCCATGCAATGACGTCCCAGCGGTGATCGGTGACGTAAGCCGGACAGTCGGCAAAATGGTCCATGAAATTTTGCAGCACGGGATGCGCCTTGTCTTTATGGGATATGGCGGCTTGCGCCGGCGGCAGCTGCTGATGCGCCAGCAGAAACAGGTGGTTCCGCTCCTCCACGCTCAAACGAAACACCTGTGCGAGGCTTTCCAAGACTTCGGCCGACACATGGATGTCTCTCCCCTGCTCCAGCCACGTATACCACGTCAAGCCTACCCCGGCCAATTGGGCCAACTCCTCGCGCCGTAGTCCTTTGGCCTTGCGCCGGGGCCCTGTGGGCAATCCGAAATCCGCGGGCAGCAGCCGGCTTCGGCGCGACTTCAGAAAATCCCCCAGTTCCTTTCTCCGCTCCTGATCTTGACGAATCACAGGATTTTCTCCTCCCAAAACCGTTACTCCGAATACTAGGATAAACAAGAATCTATTTAGATGATTGTAGTTCCTATAACATGACGTTGTAAAGAATTCCATCCACCGGACAAGGAGGTGATTCGGATGAAAGCTTCCTTTGCCGAAGCGGCGCAGAGTTCCCTTTTGACACGCGGTTTGGTGCTTCTGATGGCGTTGACTTGCGGTTTTACCGTAGCCAACGTGTATATCAACCAGACGCTGCTGGTGAGCATGGCGCATACGTTCCGGACGACCGAGGTGCAGATCGGACTGGTGGCGACGCTGGTTCAGATCGGCTACGCGCTTGGCAATCTTTTTCTCGTACCGCTCGGTGACCGGGTGGAGCGGCGGCGGCTGATCCTCGTGATGCTCGGTCTCGTCAGCCTCGCCTTGGCGTTGGCCGCGCTGGCGCCAAGCACAAGCTGGCTGATTGCCGCCCATCTGCTGATCGGGGCCACGACCGTTATCCCGCAGATCGTCTTTCCGTGGGCCGCGGAGCTGGCCGATGTCCGGCATCGCGGCAATGTGCTGGGAAAGGTGGCTATCGGGCTAATCTGCGGCATTTTCGGCGCCCGGCTGCTCAGCGGAATCGTAGACGCTCAGCTCGGCTGGCGGGCGATGTACTGGATTTCGCTCGCCTGCATGCTGCTGCTCATCGGATGGGTGCGCTGGAAGTTCCCGAGGAGCAAGCCGTCCGCCGATCTGACGTACGGAGCGCTTTTGCGGTCCTTGGGGCCGTTGTTTTTGAAGGAACCCGTCCTGCGGCAAGCCTGCTTGAGCCAAGGCATGGTGTTCGGCGCGTTCAGCGTATTTTGGACTACCCTGGCGTTCCTGCTGAAATCGCCCGTATACTCTCTGGGAAGCGAATTCGTCGGCCTCGTAGGCTTGATCGGATTCGGAGGTGTGTTTGCCTCACCCATCGTCGGACTCATCATTGACCGCAAAGGCGCCTGGTTTGCCAACCTGCTGTGTCTGCTCGTCGTTGCGGCTTCGTTCCTGCTTCTTGCGATTTCGGGCAACCGGCTGCCGGTTCTGCTGCTCGGCGCATTCCTGCTCACCGTCGGCACGCAAGGGAACCAAGTCGCCTGCCAAGCGCGAATCTTCGCGCTTTCTGCCGAAGCGCGCAGCCGGTTGAACGGTTTGTACATGGTCTCGACCTTTCTGGGCGGCGCGGCAGGCTCCTATCTCGGGGTGCTGGCGTGGAGCCACGGGCAGTGGAGCATGGTGTGCCTTACAGGATCGCTCATGGTTGCCGCATCGTTCGGCGGACTGGCCGGACGCCGGCGCAAACAAGCTATCGGATAATAACAATAACAGGAGCTTCTATTATGTCATCTTCTCACGAACAAACGTACCAAAAGGGCTTGGATATTTTGGCCCAAATCGATAAAGAAAATTATCAGGCTATTGTCGACAGCTTCAAGCACTCCCCTGCCCCCGATCTGGGAAGGCTCGCCGTCGAATTCAATTACGGACAGCTCTTTTCGCGTCCCGGATTGGATTTGAAGTCCCGCTTGCTCGCCTCCGTCGCGGGCTTGACGGCACTGGGGAACACGCAGCAATTGCGGTTTTATATTAACGGAGCGCTTAACGTCGGCTGGACCGAGGAAGAGATTGTGGAAACGATTCTGCAGATGATCATCTATGCCGGATTCCCGGTTGCGCTGAACGCGATCTTCACGGTCGCTCAGGAGGTGTTCGAAAGCAGGAGAGCAAAAGAAGGCGGTAATAGCGGGGGACAAACGGCGGGATAACGAGGCGGACGCGGATGAGCTGAACGAAGGCGGGTAAGGATTAGCTAAGCGTATGCGAATGAGGATGAGTGAGCCGAGCGTGGGTTGATGATGAGGACGAGCCGTGAGAGGCGGCGGCAGGCAGAAATGGTTAACTAGGACAAGTTACGATTGACGACCGGCGGGTACGTGCAAGGACCGACAGGAACGCCACAACTTGCGTTCGAACCTCTGCTAAAATTTTTGCCGTCGTCCAAAAAAAGGGACTCGCCTCACACCACATGGAAGGATATGGATGCAACAAAAAGACCGCTGCGACGGCTGGAAACCAGCATCTTTCGCGGCGGTCTTTCTTATGGCTATGCGATGGGAGAATTAAGCGTTCGCTTTCCCTTTAATCACTTCGAGCGGCTTGTGGTTGCCGTATTTCGGGTACTCGCGCGTCGTCGGAGCAGCCCATTGGGCGGCGTTGCGGATGACGCGGCGCACCTGCTCGTTGTAATAGGTCGGGTACGTTTCGTGACCCGGACGGAAGTAGAAGATTTTGCCTTGGCCGCTATGGAACGTGCAGCCGCTGCGGAATACCTCGCCGCCCTCGAACCAGCTGACCATAATCAGCTCGTCCGGCTGCGGGATGTCAAAATGCTCGCCGTACATTTCCTCCGCCGGCAGCTCAATATATTCGCTGATGCCTTCGACGATCGGGTGGCCCGGGGAGACGACCCAGATGCGCTCTTTCTCGTCGGCTTCGCGCCATTTGAGGTCGCAGCCGGTGCCCATAAGCTTCTTGAAAATTTTCGAAAAATGCCCCGAATGCAGCACGATCAGCCCCATGCCATGCAGGACGCGCTGATGCACGCGCTCTACGATCTCGTCCTGAACGTCGCCATGGGCTTTATGCCCCCACCAGATCAACACGTCGGTGTTGTTCAGCTTCTCTTCGGTCAATCCATGCTCCGGCTCGTCCAGCGTCGCGTAGGCGACTTCGAAGTCCGCGCCCAGCCCTTCGCCGATTGCCGTGTGAATGCCGTTCGGATATACGGAACGCACGATCTCGCTTTCTTTTTCATGACGGAATTCGTTCCATACGGTAACGCGCAGTTTTTGGCTCATGAGAGTCCCTCCACATTGGAATTGGAAGCTTTTCTTACAGTATAGTGAATCCCTTTGCAAAAAGATATTCCCAATCCTGTTTCGTCTGTATGCAAAACTGCCATCGCTTCCCGTTTCGTGATATACTGAATTGCGGAATGTGCCTAGAGAGGCTATAGACCGATCTATTCAAAAATGGCTTACCGCCTATTGTACACATAGAAGCGAGGTGCGCCGGCGCACTTATGAAAACCGTCGTCGAAATGCCAATGGAAACGGCCAGCGAGGAGGAGGTTATTTACCAGAACCCGCTGCTGTTCTTAAAAATATGGGAAATTTGCTCGGATTCGCCCTACCACGGCCTCTCGGAGAAATGCCGGTGGCATTACCACAAGGAAGTGGAATTTCTAGCCATCATCGAGGGGCGGCTCGGCATCCAGACGAAGCACGAGTATACCGTCATCGGTCCCAGCGATCTGATCGTGCTCGGGTCCTCGCAGCTCCACCGGACAGCCAAGCTCGATCCGGGGAGGCTCCGCTATATTGTATTTCAGGTCGATTTGCCCCAGCATTTCGACCAGAGCACAATGCCTTACCTGCACTGCTTCTCGGAGCTGACGCAGCCGCTGTGGAAGCTGAATTATATTTTCCGCGACAATGACGCAGCGCGGCGGGAAGCGTACACGCTCATCATGGATATCTTCGGGGAGTCCCAAAGCCGGATGCGCGGCTACGAGCTGGCCATCAGCGCTTCGATCAAGCGGCTGATGCTGCTGCTCATGCGCAGCGACACGGCGGGCGTGCTCGGCGGCGCGGAGGAACCCGAGCTGACCCGGCTCCGCCCGGCGCTCGATTATGTCGACCGGCATCTGAGCGAGAAAATCGCCGTGGAGGACATGTGCGGGCTGCTGAACCTGAGCTACCACTATTTTATCAAGTATTTCAAGAAGGTGATGGGCCTCTCCTTCGTCGATTACGTAAACTACAAGCGCGTAAAAAAAGCCGAACGTCTGCTGCTGACGCGCGATCTGAGCATCGTCGAGGTCGGCTTCGAGGTCGGCATCCCCAACATGGCCCAGTTCTACAAGCTGTTCAAACGGCACAATCACTGCTCGCCGAAGGAGTTCAAGCAGCGGATGCGCGGCGAAGCCGGCGTCGGCGTGAGCGAAGCCGCACCGCAGACGTAGGCAGC
>NZ_JTHN01000115.1 GCF_001399685.1 Paenibacillus sp. A3 | reverse complement strand
GCCGGCGGGGCACGCAATAATCAATGGATGGATTATGACGAACCCCGCTTGCAAACATACCGGCATGGCTGTGACGCTTTATTTTATGGGGAGCGGTAAAGCATAATGGCCAAACGCTTTATCCAACAGTGCGGCTGCCTCCTGCCGAAGCAAAGGCTGCTTGGAACGGAAATCGACAGTGCCGTCCGCCTGTACGGTTGTATCCGGATCGATAACACCCTGCGAAACCAGTGCAGTAACGGCCTCAACCGCCGACGCATCCGTTTGACCGCTCAATTGAACTTTGGACGCAGGCTTGAGTTCTTTCAGGTTTTGAATCATGACCGCTGCCGTCTGCCTTGTAATGATCGCATTCGGATCAAAGGAAGGGAGACCGGTTAGCATTTGCCTCTTCGTGCTATCGATGGCCCAGGGGATCCCATGCCATCCATGGGCACGAAGCAGCACGTCGGCAAACTCGCTTTGCGTCATGGATGCCTGCGGCTCAAAGCGGCTGCCTGATTTCGCACCCATGATATCCAGGGCGTGCAAATCGTTAATAAAGCTTTTATATTTGCTTCCCTCCGCTACATCCGAAAACGGCTGCTTCCCATGGATTTTTTGCGAATCCGAGACAAAGTGATTCCCCTCCATATTATTGTAATAAAAATATTCAATCGATCCGCGATGGTCTTTTTTAAACGCTAGCTTGTTGCCTGATTCGTCTTCAAACAGCAGTGGAGTAATCATCTTGAATGTGTGCTTGCCCATTCCTGTCTCCATCAGCAATTTCCCGTCGGCGTACGAAAATTTCGATTTCAAGAAGAAAAAGCGCGTATTCTGATACAGTCCTACGTACTTTTCCGCATCCTTTTCATCCAAATTGACATAAACAGGTTTCTCGAGTGTTTTTGTTTCGGGAAAATAATGGTCCATAAACGCCTCATACACGTCCATACTCATCATCACTGTTTCGTTGTTGTACGACATAGAAAATGCCGTATTCTTCTCGGGTATTACTACGATCAAGGATTGATGGCCCGTTACATTCCCGCCTTTTATAACGACACGCTGGCCATTCGCCAGTTCGTTGCGGTAGCCTTCGAATCCCCCTACGGTGGTCTGCGGAATGCTTTTATCGGCGACCACCTGGTACGTGAGCATCTGCTCGGCCGTCTTTTCGCTTACCAACTGTTGGTCTCCGTATTTTCCTTTTTGCAGCAGCATAGTCAAGTACTTGGCCATATCATCGCCAGTCGATATGATGCTCCCCTGCGGCCCGTCGGTTGGGGCATTCCAGTCCATTGGAACGAGTTCACCAGCCAGACCATAGTGAGCGGCCATGCGATTGTTAAGCTCCGGGGTTAGGCGTACGCTAGTCGAATTCATGCCGAGCGGCTTGAACACATTTTTGTCCATATACTGATGAAACGGCATGCCGCTTACATTCTCTATCGCATATCCTGCCAGCAAGAAACCAAAGTTGTCGTACGTATAAGCTTCACCGGGGGGCCGGACCACCGTCGGCATATGATCCAGGATGAACTGCTTCATCGGCATGTCTTTATTTGCAAACTCGGGTGAATAATAAGAAGCAATATCCGGAAAATCAAACCCGGGCGTGTACGTGAGCAGATCAAACATGGTCAGTTTTTTTTCGGTCTTGTTTGGAATCTTCATTCCTCCCAAATACGTTTGGATGTCCTCATGAAGGTTAATTTTCCCTTGATCGGCAAGCTGATTTGCGGCTAGCCCGGTGAATGTCTTCGTGACGGAACCGATTTGGAAGACGGTATTTTTATCGACAGGAGTTTTCTTTTCCTTATCGGCATAGCCGTATCCCTTATTTACCAATACTTTTCCATCCTTGACCACAACGAAATTCGAACCATTAACATTGTGTTTTTTCATTACTTCTGCAAATAAAGAATCGGCAAACGTCTCTATTTCCTTGGCATCCTGCGGGCCATTCAGGTTCGTTTTTTCCACCGCCTGTGCCGATTCCGGCTTTCCATCGGATGGTGTGCATGCCGTCATCAGGGTCGCACATAAGAATAGTGCCGCCACATTCAACTTGGGTTTCATCTTGCTCATCGTTAGTTCTCCCTCTCATTGTTTTCCTAAAATCATTGTTTTCCTAAAACTTAGGTTCGGTACTGCCCTTCCTCCTTCTCTTGGGTTTAGTATGGCAAACAACGTGTCATAGGAGAGAGTTATTTTCTGTCACCGTTTTTTATCCCGCGACCCGCAAGCGAACTCTCCGCCGAGATGACAAAATGTCATATGACGCTCATGCTGGGCAAATGCACCGGATAAAATAAAAAAAGCACGGGCCTGTTCCTTCTTTCAAAGGTACAGACCCGTGCTGTCTTCCCAAACCATCTATCCTTGATTCCCGAAAACTTTTTGTACGGCCTCTTCTCGATTGCGAACGCCAAGCTTGGTATAAATCGTGGAAGCATAATTTCGGACGGTTCCTTCGGACAAATACAATTTGGCTGCGATCGTTTTATAACGAAGCCCTTTGGATAAACATTGCAAAATATCCATCTCCCGCGGGGTCAACCCCGAAGGAGGAGGAAGCGGTTTGTCCGGCTCTGCCGGTTGCTCCCGAAGGGCTCCTCCCCCATAGTTTTGAATCAACTGGTTGGTGACATCTTGGGCGATCATCATCACCCCGCGATGTACGAGACGTATCGTTTCGGAAAGCTCCTGAGGCTCCGAAGTCTTTAATAAATACCCGTCCGCCCCGCTCCGCAAAGCTTCAACCGCTTTTTCGGTCTCTTGAAACGTGGTCATGATCAGCACGCGGACACCCGGATGCTTTTGCTTCACCAGTTTGGCCGCTTCCACACCGTCCATGCGGGGCATATGTAAATCCATGAGAACGACATGAGGGCGAAGCCGCTCGCATTGTTCCAGCGCCTGCTCCCCGTCCTCCGCAAGTCCCACGACTTCGAAATCTTTTTCTCTCTCCAAAATCATTTGAAGGCTTTCCCGGATGGATGGCTGACCGTCAACCAACAGCAGCCGGATCGCTTCCTCCTGCTGCTCCACCTGCCTGGGCAATGTACAGGTCACGACCGTTCCTTCGCCCGGCTTTGAGTGGATGGATACCTGTCCCTGCAAATCGGATGCCCGCTCCTTCATCGCCGTTAAACCAAAACCCGCTTGAAGTTCATCGGTGCCAAGCCCGTTGTCCTGCACTTCCAGCCGAATCTGCTTTTCCTCAAAATGCAGGCTCACCGCAATTTCATCCGCCTGCCCATGACGTACGGCATGGGTCAGCGATTCCTGCAGACACCGGTGCAGGGTCATCTTGACCTGTTGGGATACCTGAACCTCCTCGCCCAAGGTCCTTAGTCGAACCGTCACTTTAGTCAACGCCTGAAATTCGGCCGTCAATGCCTGCAACGACTCTACAAGGGTACGCGAATCTTGCGCAGCCCCAACCTGATGCACATATTGGCGGACCTCATCCAGGCTGCCGCGGGTTAGTTTTAACAAGGACTCGAGCTTCCGCTCCCCTTCCGGGGTGTTCACTTCCGAGCGTAACGTTTCAAGCCCCATCATAATAGAGGTAAAGGAATGTCCCATCGTATCATGAAGGTCTTTCGAGAGCCGGTTTCGCTCTTCCGCCAATGTCAGGCGCTCCACTTGCGATGAATATTGTTCCAGCACGGCATATTGATCACGAATCATTTCACTTTGCCGATGGTTCACCACCAGCAATTGAAAGGCAAACCCTACAGCGTAAATGAGGCCGAATTGGAGGATCATCGTCATCAGGTTGCTTGGTTCAGACAATTCCGCCAATAAGGCCGGGATGACAAAGATGGTCATCGGGGCTGACCAACGGTATGACTTTTGGGCGCTATTGCTTGCAATCATAAAAGTCGGACCTAAAAAAGCCACGTAGGCTTCGGGGAACAGGGAGACCGCGTATAAGCATAATCCCCCGGATATGACCATTTCCGAGATCAGGTAATACGTATAGTGCCTTTGCAAACAAAGCCAAGGAATGGAAAAAGCTGCGATCCCCCACAGAGCCCCTAACCAGAAAGGGATGGTCAGCTGTTCAGAAAAATGCTCCAAAGTAAAGAGAAGAGAAACGAAAAGGATGGTCCGAATGATAAACATCATCCAGTCATACCAAAACCAACGTTTTATAAAGTCCAGCAATGAATCACCCCCAGTGCGCTTTATTATCTATATTTTTTATCCTACTAATAGAGGAGCTTTTATGCAAGGGAAAAGGGGAGCCGTGTTTTTCGAGAAATGAGCGGGCCCAAAGAAATAATTTTAAGCTTTTTCTCTACGAAAATAAAGGGGGATAAATGGGAATGTCGAATCTACTGAAAAAGTGGTTTTCATCAGTTACCGCTAACTATATTTTTGGAGGGAATATCCTATTAATAGAAAATTTCATTTAGAGAATGTTGGAAAAGCGGAAGACATTTACGCATCAAACGGAGAAGCTACTTCAGGATTTGGTTTGTTTGTTTTATCGAATGAACGCGTAGAATACCATTTTAGAGAGGAGGACATGAGTTTAGACGAAGCGGAGTCATATATCGAAAATTATTTAAATAATCTGCCTGATGAAACGATCTATGAATTATGCAAAAAAATGTGCGCATGGAAAGATGATGTACTGACAGATTGTTATCCAGCTATGAAATGCCCAGATGGTTTGTCGGATGCTCAGGGCAGGGATATCTTACGTTTTATTTCAGTAAGCGATATTTATATATACAGAAATCCTTATGATAAAAATGATACCCTATTTGGAGCAAGCGTTTTGGCCGGTATGCAATGGGAATTTGAAGATGGTATTGAAATTATTATCAAAGGTAAGGAAGTTCTTGAAGTACGCGAGTTTCTAGGTTATGGGGAATACGCAATTTGGGAAGAAAACGACTACAGATAATGGCGGAATCTTTTTCATAGGAATTGCTGCAGGATTCGCCGAATGATCAAATCAACAGATGGATGATTACGGACCCTGCCTGCCAAAATACTGGCTGGCCGTAACTCTTTGTTTAATTGGGAGCGGGGACTAGCACATTCGGGGGTACTGCAAGTTATGCTTGGAATTCGTTGTTGCTTTATATTTCTTGATTGTTCGGGATTTCAAGCCGAGCTCCTTCATGATTCGAGCAACTGTTATTTAGGCTACCTGAGCGCCTTGTTTCTTCAGGATTTCCCAGATTTTCGTGCTTCCATAAAGACGCCTATGGTCAAGAAAGATGCGCCGAATCTGCTTATTGATTAAATGAGGTGAGAAGTCAATAATTTTTTGGATGTTTTGGAACGATTATCGATATTTGAGGTGTAACTATGAAAGCAAGTGAAGCATTTGAGAGCGTATGTGGTTTAATATCTGAAAAGTATAAAGTTTGCGGTTGGAAATATTCTAAATCAGGTCATTCGATGACCAAAAAAGATAAGAATTTCATGTATAAAGTATTTTTTTATACAAGTTGGAATAATATATCTAATAAAAATGTAGCATTTTATGGTGAATGTGCAATTACTCCATTAAAATCGAAAGATAAAATATTTCATATCAATACCCGTAAATGCAATGTACCAAGTGGTCAATTATACTGGAACGTAGCAAGTGAAAAAGATTGGGATCGGACAGTCAAAGAATTCACTAATTGGTTAGATAGTTTATTCATACCAATTGTAGAAAGATGCATGAATGATCTGGATAACTTTGTAAAAGAGGTTGTTTTAAGAGGATTTTATCCTCAAAAAGGTTATGTGGTTGATATTAGTTTTATCTTAACACACGGATCGCTGGAATTAGCAGAAGAAGCCACCAAAAGATATTATGCAAGTTTAGAAGAACCTGTAAAAAAAGAATTTAAAGAAAATTATGAGAGTATGATAGGTGGTAATGAGGCCGTAAGTGCCTACGGTAATAATATGATGAGGAATTATTCCCAATTTAGAACTATCATAGAAAATAAAATTATCGTAACATTATAGCTTAAAACACAAATAGCTTGTTCGATGGCGGTAATTGGTAATCCAATTATCGCTTTTTTGTTCTCCTAATAGCTTTACAACCAAGGTGATCTTGTCAGTGAATATCTTGATGATATAGTTGATGCGTCAGTGGAGACTCCGATGATAATGTTGAGATACTAGCTGGGATAGATATTAATGCACAGAAGGATGCCGAATACCCATCATGCGTGCGAGTTCTCTTTGTGATATGTTTCGATCCTCTAATACTTCTCTGAGTCGAATTTTGATCTTCATTAGCCCCCTTTTACGTTGTACCAAAATCCTGAAGTAGAACTCGGCAAGTATCAGGTGAATTTTGAGAGAGGATGGCATTAGCTACTACTGATGATGAGATCTAGAACGTAAGCCACAATGCGACAAACGCTCGTATTTTGGGCTTTTTCCACAATCCCCTATTCTAAAGATTTTACAAAGATGCTCACTTCCTGCAACCATTCATCCGAAGAAACGTTAAAGACCACAAGCGGACTCCAAATCTAACGGATCCTGATTGCGAGGAGGATGGGGAGGGCAACAGCGATGCTTCATGTACTTATTGTGGAGCCTTATACGGGTAAACGCGCGAGAATCAAAAAAATGGTGCAGGAGATGGGGCATATCGTCGTCGGGGAGGCGCGTGACCGGGTAGAAGCTTTGGGATTGATGGAGCAGGGGTGGCCGACGCTTCTTCTGACCGATCTTATGCTCCCCCGGCTTGAAGGACTGGCTCTGGTGAGACAAGTGTACGAGCAGCGTATTCCCGTGGTAACGATCGTGCTGAGCGACAATACGCGGTTTGACTACGTACGACAGTCCATGCAGGCAGGCGCCATCGATTATTTGCTTAAGCCGGTGAAGGCTGAAGAGCTGAGGCGTGCGCTGCAGCGGGCGGAAGAGCGGGTGGGGTATTTTCATGCCGCACATCGCGAGTTCGTTCAGGCGCAGCAATTTTTCGAGAGGCTGGACCTTCTCCAGCCGGGCGATGTCATTCAGAAGCATGCCGAGATGATCCAGAGCATGCAGAGCTTCGAGGAGGGCCAGCAGGGGGAGCGGCTGGGCTTGTTTCGCATGCTTTATGCCAAATGGCACTACGTTCTCAAGAAACACGGGCTCAATTTCGACGAGCCTTTTTCATGGGAGCGTGAAGAAGAGGCTATCGCCTATTTTCAGCGGCTGTGCGAATTTTGGATCGCCCAGTCCGCCTCGTCGGCGGATAACAGCGTGAAGCTGAACGTGAAGCGGGCCTGTGACTATATCCGGGAGAACTACCGGAGCGATCATACGTTGGCCGAGGTCAGCGGGCGTTTCGGGATGAGCGTCTCTTATTTCAGCGTGCAGATCAAGAAGTACACGGGCTATTCGTTCATCAATTATTTGAACCGCGTCCGGATCGAGAAAGCCAAGGAGCTGCTGCTGCAGCCGAACCTGAAGATTTACGAAGTGGCCGGCGAAGTGGGGTATGACACGCTGCAGTATTTCAATAAAGTCTTCAAGCAAGCCGTACATATGACGCCGGGAGAATACCGGAGAAGACTTGGGATTTGAGGTGGCGTTTAAAAGTCCAGTGAATAAGTGAGCGCTACTCTTACGGATCGTTCTTCCGATCACTCTTGTCCCCGGATTCTTGGATTCTATAAGCCATTGGTAGGTTAGAATCCGGAGACAAAGGTGAACGCTGCCGCTTCTCCAGAACGATTCCGCACGATCCGCGACTTATTCACTGGACTTTTAAAGATTTCGTTAAGAAGAAAATCGGCTCAGAAACAATAAGATCGATTCATTACTTTTCCTGCCTTGCATATTATACTAGGACAGGTCGTTCAGGCGACTGGAATCCAGCGAGGAGGAAAAGAAACGAGATGAAACGAAAGACACGCAGTATGGCTTTATTGCTCAACCTTTTTATCGTATTATCTTTGGTTTCTCCTTTGGGACAAGCTTTGGCGGCGGACAGTCCCCAGACGGCATTCGGACAAGTTCTGGATTCGCGTCAAATGGAGCTCGGTCCGGGTGCAAAGTACATCTGGCAGGACATGAAGCTGCCGCAGGGCTTGGAGAAAATTCATTCTGTCGAATTTGATCCGAAAAATACAGCGCTCGACCTGCAGCCGGGCAAAACGAACGGCAAAGTGTACGGGATGCAGGGCGTAACCACAATGGCCGACGATGCCGACGCCCCCGGGAACCGGGTCATTGCGGCCATCAACGGCGATTTTTACGACATGGCGACCGGCGTTCCGCTCGGTTTGTTCATGGGGGACGGCGAGATTCTGACCAGTCCGCCGGAAAAATGGAGTTGGCTTGCCTTCGGTCTCAAGAACGACGGCACGACGATTTACGGCTTGAGCCCGGAGCTGACCCGGACACTGACGATCGGGGGCAAGACGATCCCGATCTCCCACATCAACCGGATGCGGGAAAACAGCGAGGCGCTCATGCTGTACACTGCTTCCTTCCATACCTCCACGATGACGAACGATCTCGGTGACGAGATTGTGCTCGATGTGCTGGAAGGCGAAGTAAAGAGCGGCAAGAGCTTGAAGCTCAAAGTGGCCGAGATTCATAAAGATAAAGGGAATACGCCGCTGAAGGCCGGACAAGTCGTGTTATCCGCATCGGGCAGCCACAGGCCCGAGCTGGCCGGGTTGAAAATCGGTGATGAGGTAACCGCAAGCTTCGAGCTGGAAGACGAGTGGAAAGACGTCAAAATGGCGATGGGCGGCGTCTTCATGCTGGTGAAGGACGGCGTGGCGCAAACCCACGATGACAAAGCCTTGTACCCTCGGGTCGGAATCGGCACCAAAGCGGACGGTTCGATCATCATGGTCGAAATCGACGGCAGAGCGCCCGGTTTTAGCGAAGGCGTGTCTTATGACGATCTCGCGAAGATCATGAAGGATATGGGCGCCGTGAACGCGCTTTGTCTGGACGGCGGCGGCTCTGCGACGTTCGTAGCCAAGCTTCCGGGAGAAACGAAACGGCAAATTCTGAACCGACCTTCCGACGGCTCGGAGCGCAAGACGGCGAACGGGCTCCTGCTTGTGAACAAAGCGCCGGAGGGCGCCGCTTCCAAGCTGGTCGTGCAGCCGAACTTGGAGCGGGTACTGGTCGGCTCTTCCGTTACGTTCAAAGCGACTGCCGTCGATGCGAGCGGTCATCCGGCTTCGTTCGGCGGAACGCCGGAGTGGAGTCTGAGCGCCCCGCTCGGAACGATCGATACCACAGGGAAATTTACTGCGGGCAACCAACCAGGGATGGTTGACGTGACAGCAACCGCAGGCGGATTGACAGGCAAAGGGCAAGTGGAGGTTGTGGACGAGCTGACGGAGCTGAAGTTCCCCGACGCGGTGAAAACCTTCACATCCGGCGAAAAAGTTACGCTGAGCGTTAGCGCTCTCCGAAACGGACAAATCATTCGCGCGCAAAACAACAAGCTTGAATGGCGCGTAGAGGGGCCGATCGGCAGCATTGATGCGGACGGTGTGTTTACCGCGACAAATGCAACGGAGCAGAGCGGCAAAATTTTCGTGAAATACAACAACGTTGAAGCGTCAATGGACGTTAAGGTCGGACTTCCGCCGGTCGTGCTGGAGGATTTCGAGAACGGTACGGGCAAGTATTTGACCGAATCCGGCGCACGTTACAAGACGATGAAACTCAGCGAAGAAACGAATGAGGACTTCGTCCGTTTAGGCAATAAAGCGGCGAAGCTGGAGTACGATTTCACCGAAACGATCGGTACTTCTGGAGCTTATGTAACAGCCAAAGATCTGGAAAGCAACATTCAAATTCCGGGCTATCCGGAGAAAATTGGCCTGTGGGTGTACGGCGACGGGAAAAAGCACTGGCTGCGCGGACAAATCCGCGACGGTAACGGATCGGCCGTCGGCATTGATTACGTAGACCAGACGGTCGGCGTCGATTTTACGGGCTGGCGGTATTTGGAGGCTATCGTACCGAAGGGGCGTCCGCTTCCGCTGCGCATGGATCAGCCTGTGCGTTACATGGAAACGAAAAACGACAACAAAACGGCGGGCGTCCTCTACATCGACCAGATCCGGGCGGTTTACGGGCCGACCAATGACGATATGGACCCACCTGTGCTGAAAAGCTTCAAGCCTGCGGAAGGCAGCATAGTCACGACGAATACGCCGAAAATCGAGGCGATTGGCGAAGATTACGGCTACGATCCGTTGAAGCATCCGGCAACGACGCTGATCGACCCGGACAAAATCCGCTTCTACGTCGACGGTGTCTTGGTGCAGCATACGCTGTATCCTCCAAAAGGACAAATTCATTATACGCCGAACGTGCCGCTGGCCGACGGGCTTCACTCGGCGAGGATCAAGATTAGAGACTTGTCCGGCAACGTTACGGAGAAGGAATGGACGTTCACGGTAGATACGGGCTCGTCGAAGATCGTCTATAACGCCCCGACAACAGTCTATGCAGGAAATACGTACACCGTGGATATTAAAGCTCTGAAAGCGGCGGATATCCAGGGCGGAACGATGGAATTCTCCTTTGATCCGGCGAAGGTTGACGGATTGAACGTGTTGAAAGGCGGCAAGCTGGCGGAAGGCCAACTCGTCTCTACGGTCGATGAAGCTACGGGTGCCGTAAAATTGAATTTCAACAATATTTATACGGCAGGCTTGACCGATCAGGATCTGCTCGGCCAAATTCAGTACCGGATTAAGGCGGACGCCAAAGATACGGTCAAAATCTCTTTTAAAACGGGAGCCATTACGTTTAAAGATAAAGGCGATACAAGCTTCGGCTTCTTCGGCTTGCCGGTGGAAGCGGCCATCAAGCATCATTTGCTGCTAAGCTGGGATGAGCACGGCGTCGTTCAAGGGATGCCTACCACGTTCAAGGTAGTCGGCGAGAACGGAACTCCGGTCGAAGGAACGAAAGTAACCGTCGTTGGCGGCGCCGAAATCGGTGTGACTGACGCTCGAGGTACGCTGATTACAGGAGCTCTTACTTCCGAAGTGAAGGAGTACCAGCTTCAAGCGGTCAAGGGCGACTCCTACAGCCCGATCTTGAAGTTTAAAGTATCGAAACTGGCGGGCAGCCCGGTCCCGAGCAACGTCAGCGTGACGATGGGAGCGGATACGACGACCTCCAAAGCCTTCACATGGCATACGGACCCGGCTACGGGTGATACCGTGGTTGAGGTTGTGAAGAAGTCGGAGTTTACGGATTTCAATGCGCCGAACGTAAAGCGATTTACCGGCAGCAGCTATTTGTTCAACACGACGGATACGGGAACCGTTCGGGTCCATAAGGCTATTGCAAGCGGGTTGGAGCCGGGAACTCACTATGTGTTCCGTGTGGGCGACGGCCATGGCAACTACAGCTCGAACGGGTCGCTTCAGACCGCGGCAGCCACGGGCGAGCGTACGAAGTTCATTTTCCTGGCAGATTCGCAGGCGTCGAACGAAGCGGGCTTCAAGCTGTGGGGAGATATTTTGAAAAAAGCGATGACCGATCATCCGGATACGGAGTTCGTCGTGCAGGGCGGCGACTTGGTCGAGGACGGCTTTAAGGAAAACGAGTGGAACATGTGGTTCAATGCCGCTCAAGGCATCCTGATGCAAACGACCGTCGTGCCTGTCGTCGGTAACCACGAAGTGACCGGTACACGGAAAACGGAAGATTATCTGGCACACTTCAACCATCCGCAAAACGGGATCGACAGTCTCAAAGGAAGCAACTTCTCCTTTGATTACAAGAATGCCCATTTTGTGGTGCTGAACAGTGAGTATGATTTCGAGCAGCAAAAAGAATGGATGCGCAAAGACTTGGCCGCGACCGACAAAAAGTGGAAGATCGTTGCTTTCCACCGCGGACCGTTCGGCAGCATGTACGATTCCGAGCATATCCGCAACACTTGGACGCCGATTTTCGACGAGTTCCAAGTCGATCTGGTCATGAACGGCCACGATCACGTATATGTACGGACGTATCCGATGAAAGACAAAAAGCCGGTCGCCGATGGCGAAGGCACGACGTATATCGTCGGCGGCTCGTCCGGTCCGAAGTTTTACCAAGTATGGGCAAGAGATTGGCAGAAGGTGACGGACGGCGAGCAGGTGCAGATGTACGTCGCTGCCGAGATCGACGGGGACGAGATGAAATTCGTCGTCAAAACGATCAACGACCGCGTAGTGGATCAGTTTAGACTGCTCAAAATTTCGGCGCAGTCGGTTGTGATCGATAAACCGATGGTCAATCTGGCCGTGAACGAGAGCGTCCAATTAAATGCTACCGTGCTGCCGGCCAATGCCAGCAACAAGAGCGTAACGTGGTCCGTTTATAGCTCTTCTGCGGACAATGTTGTTAAGGTGGCAGCGGACGGCTTGGTGACCGCACAAAAATTAGGCAGTGCCGTCGTTCGGGCGACAAGCGTATGGAGCAACGTATACGCCGACAGCGTCATTACGGTGGATCGGCTGCCTGAGATTCGCGTGGAAGAAGTGCGGCTGAACCAAACGAGCGGCAAACTGAAAGTTGGGCAAGAGCTTCAGTTGAACGCAACGGTTCTTCCGGCGAATGTAACCCAGTCCGTCTATTGGACCGTATATGGCGAATCGTCGAAAGGGATTGCCACCGTCAACGGCAGTGGTCTGGTTAAGGCGGCTGCGCCTGGAACCGCGACGATCCGTGCGAAGAGCGCAGTGGATGCGACGAAATACGCGGACTTCCAGCTGACCGTAGAAGAAGCGGACAAGCCGACCAATCCGCAGGTCAGCGAGGTTAGGCTGGATCGCGAGGTTGCGGTGCTGAAAGTGGAAGAAACGCTGCAATTGTCTGCAACAGTGTTGCCGGAGAACGTGCTTAACAAAAACGTCATCTGGTCGGTCGAAGGTCCGGCGGGAATCGCTAATGTAACCGATAAAGGTCTGGTTACCACATTGAATCCGGGAACGGTATTCATTCGCGCGACCAGCCAGATGGACCCGACCAAGTACGCGCAGATGGAGCTAATTGTAAAAGAACGGGACGACTCCGACGATGACTCTGACGATTCCGGAAGCTCCGGAGATTCCGGCACGCCTGTAACGTCGGGCAGCTCGGGCAATACCAATACGCAGCCTCCGGCCGTTACGCCGGGTAAGGCTACAGTAACGCAGGGCAGCATCTCCGTCGAGGCGAAGGTCGAAGCGGGAACCGCGAAAGTCGAGATTCGTGCGGAAGATTTGGAGCGCGCGCAGAAGGAAGCGAAGTCGGACTCTGACGGCGCTAAAGTGGTTCGTATCGAGGTGAAAGGCGCTCAAAATGCGAACCACGTGGATGTGTCGCTGCCTAAGAAATCCGTAACGAAAACGAGGCTAGACAACAAGTACGAGATCGTGACGCCTATCGGCATCGTGACCGTGCCTTCGGACTTCCTGAAGGACAAGAACGTAGCCGATACCGACTTCGTAAGCTTGGTGATCAGCAAGGAGGACCCGTCTTCCATTAGCGAAGAGGCGCGGAAAGAAGTCGGCAGCCGCCCGATCATCAATTTGGAGGTTCGAGAAAAAGGGGCGTTCCGCGCATGGAACAACCCGGATACGGTCGTACGGATTGCCATTCCGTATAAGCCGACAGCGAAGGAGCTGGAGAATCCGGGCAAGATTGTCATCCGGTACCTCGATGCAGCGGGTCGCATCCTTCCGGTGCCGAGCGGCATCTACGATTCGGCAGCAGGAACGGTACAGTTTGAAGTGAAGCACTTTAGCAAGTATGCCGTAGCGTTTGTCGATAAGACATTTGCAGATATTGCGGATTATGCATGGGCTAAACCATCGATTGAGGCTTTAGCGGCGCGCGACATCATCCAGGGCATGGATGCGAGCACGTATGCCCCGGCGCTAAACATTGCGAGAGCGGATTTTGTCGCCATGCTCGTGCGAACGCTGGAGCTGAAAGCATCCGCGACCGGAAACTTCAAAGACGTGAACAGCGGCGATTATTATTACGAAGCGCTGGGCACGGCCAAGGAACTGAAAATCGTTGAAGGAACCGGCGACGGGATATTCAATCCGAAAGAAAAAATTTCCCGCCAGGATATGTTCACGATCACGGCAAGAGCGCTGAGCACGGTCAGAAACCTGAACATGACCGGAAGCGCCGAGACGTTAGCCGGTTTCGCGGATCGTGCGAAGGTCGCAGCCTATGCGGCGGACAGTCTGGCCGGGATGGTCAAGGAAGGTCTGATTGAAGGCGACGGTCAGGCGCTGAACCCGGAAGGTAACGCCACAAGAGCGGAAGTCGCCGTATTCATGTACCGCATCTTGAACAAGATTTACAAGTAATCCGAAATCGAAAAAGAGCCCAATCCGTACGCCGACAGCGTGCGGGTTGGGCTCTTCTCTTTTCAAATAGGTTTGCGGCCGACAGCGGCTTACGGCTGTTTCGCAGCGGCGTCAATCATTTGCGGCGGCTTCACGCTGCGCAGGATGCTGACCTCGACGCGGCGGTTTTTCGCACGGCCGGCTTCGGAATCGTTCGTATCGATCGGATGATACTCCCCGTATCCGATGGAGCGGAAGCGCTCCGGACCGATTTTATCGTTTTCAAGCAAAATTTTCATGAAATTTAAAGCCCGCTTGGCGCTTAAATCCCAGTTGGTTTCAAAGGCCGCGGTTCGAATCGGCACGTTATCCGTATGGCCGGCGACCTCGATCCGATAATCTGGATATTGGGCGAGCATCTCGGAGATCGTGCCCGCAAGCTGCTTCGCCTCCGGCTTAACCGTGGCCGATCCGGACGAGAACAAGGCGTTGTCGCGAATCGTAAGCATCAGGAGATCTTCGGTCAGCTTCGTTTCCAGTTGGGTGGTCAATTTGTTGTCCGCTATGTATTGATCCAGCTTTTGTTTAAGCTGCTGCAGGTCGTACTGCTCTTTCTCCATCTGCTGTTGTTGCTTTTGCTGCTGCTCCGCAGCGTTCGGCGTCGCCGGATCGGTCGGCTGATCGTACTTCTTCTGATCGATGTTCGGCTCCGTCGAAAGCGGAATGAGGTTCGAGAAGTTAAATTGTCCTATCCCGCCGGTAAAGGCGGAGTTGAACGACTGCATGATGGCCTGGTATTTCTTCTGGTCGGTCTGGCTGGCGGCGAACAAAATGATGAACAGCGCAAGCAGCAGCGTCAGCAAGTCGGCGTAGGGGATCAGCCACGATTCGTCAACGTGTTCTTCGTGATGCTCTTGTCGTTTTTTACTCATCCGCTTTCACCGCATTGTCGTTATTTTTTTCCCGCTGGGACGTCGGAATGAAGACCATAAGCTTCTGTTGGACGGCGGTTGCGGAAATACCGGTCTGAATGGAAAGCAGTCCTTCCACCATCATCAGACGCAACTCCACTTCTTTCTTCGACTTTTGCTTCAGCTTATTCGCGATGGGGTGCCATAACACGTA
>NZ_JTHN01000114.1 GCF_001399685.1 Paenibacillus sp. A3 | reverse complement strand
TGTAACCGTCCCGCTGCAGCGCCTGCTTCTGGACCGCGCCGAAGAACGGGAACGGCCAGACCGAGACGACCTGCTTGCCTGCGCTTTCGACGATTTGGTCGCTCGGCACGCTCACTTCCAGGTACCCGTTCTTCAACCGGACGACCGTCTTGAAGCGGATGCCGAGCGTCTGCAGGTCGAACGTCAGTTCCGCTCCACCCTCGACCGGGGCGATCGTCGTTTTCATTTTGGCGTCGCTCCCGTTCGCGGTGTTGATCAGCACGCCCGTGCTTTGCTTCGCGGCATCGACGTAGTCGAGCATGAACGGGGAATCGGCGTTGCTTTTCCACAGCCCCTTCAAATCCGGCTCCAGCCTCGTGTCCGGATCGCTTCGCCAGACAAAATCGCCTTGTTTGTCCCGGACCCGGATATGTCCGGCGTCGTTCACGAGCAGCTCCAGCCGGCCGTCCTCGGCCATTCGCCGGTAGCTGTCCGGGTTGTAGGCGATCCGCTGAATCGAGGCCGGGTTAATCGGAGGCGGCGAACCCGCCTGCCGCAGCTCCGGCTTGCCGACGAGCGGCCCTGCGAAGCCGAGCGCATACGCGGCTCCGGCCACCGCCGCCAGCAGGAGCAGGCCCGTTACGATACGTCTAAACACGGTAGGCCACCTCCTTCACGATCTGCGCGACGAAATCGTAAAGCTGGAACGTCAAGCCCGCGAGAATGAACAGCAGAATCCAGATCGCGAACATGAACAGCACCGACAGCACGACGTTGACGGCGGTCTCGCCGATATCGTAATTGTGAATTTCTTTGACCATGATGAAAAAAAGCAGCAGCGTCCAGCCGATCATCACCCCGTTGCCGAAATCGTATACGACCTTTTCGTTCAGCGTCAGCACGTTGGACAGCATCGCGAGCGGCAGCGAAAGGAGCAGGAACGGCATAAGCGCATACGTACTGCCGACGAACACTTCCGTCCATCGGCCCTGCCCTTTCATGATCGAACCGATCCAATAGTTGGCGGCGACCCACGTCAGCCACGGCACGACGAATTGCAGCAGCAGCGTCAGCGGACTGACGTTCTCGACGCCCGACGGATTGAACAAATACGACGTCGCCAGCTTGCTGAGCAGCAGTTTCGCGAAGGCGGCGATCAGCAGCAGCACCGCCGCTGGGAAGCTGCCTTCGCTGCGGTATCGCAGCTCCCCGAACGCGTCGAACGGATGCTTCAGCACCCGCAGCGCCTGCTTCCATTGAAACCTCACGTCCTTCGCCAGCTGCACCAAGTACGGCGACAAGCGCAGCGCCTTGGCGGACCCGGAACGGCCGGAAGCCGTAGACCCTGAGACGGGGCGCTTGTCATCGGGCGACACATGTAACGCGGTCATCGTTCCTCCCCCTCGATGCTTCGCGGCGCAAGCCACAGCTTGCGCTGCCGGTTCCCGAGCTTGTTCTTCAGCCTCCGCCCCAGCGCAGCCGCAATCAGCAGCACGGCGCCGCCGAGAGCCAACTGCGCGAAATGCTTCTGCATCCACAGCAGCCGTACTTGCCAGAAAGCGTCGGAGTAGCCGTTAAGATCGCCGCCCGCCCGGAATTCCCGCATCGCCTGCGCGTAATCGCCGTTCTTGTAGTACGCTTTCGCCAAGCCGAGATGCGCGCGGAAATATTTGCTGTTCCTGTGCAGCACTTCGCGCCACGGGCCTGCGCTCTCTTCGTAATGGCCCTGGATAAAAAGATCGGTCGCCTGCTGGACGAGCGCGCCGAACTCGGTCCGCTTGAACGTTTGGATCACGTTCGCCGTCCGATCGAGCACGAACAGCTTGCCGGTCGAGTCGATCGCCAGCGCCGACGGGTATTGAAACAGGCCGAGCTTCCGAAACCCTTCGTCCTTGGAGCCGAAGGCAAACATCAATTCACCGTTCGAATTGTATTGGAACAACATGCCGAACTGCGCATCGACCGCGGTGATGTTTCCGAGCGAATCGACGGCGACGTCGGTGAACTGCTTTTGCTGCCCGGCGAGCAGCTTCGTGACACCGTAGTCTTTTTCGCCGAGCAGATCCTTGCCGTCGTAATTAAGCTTTTTGACCTGGCCTTTCGTCACCTGCATCGAGGTCGTATACAGCAAGCCGTTCGTCCCAATCGACACGTTCGATACGGAGCCCGGCAGCTTGAGCAGTTCCTTCTGCAGCTGCTCCTTCGTGAAAAACAGCCGTTTTAACGCATCCGACAAACCAAAGTCGACTTTATTGGCGCCGAAAAACCCTTCGAAAGCGCCCTCCGGATCGAGCAGCAGCAGCCCTTGATAGCCGTTTCGCGTCGCCACGTACATGTACCCCCGTGCGTCGACGGCCAGCTTCGTCGGCTGGTAGACGAAGTTCGGCGGCAATACCGCCGATTGCGGCCGACGGATCGCGCGGATATACCGTCCTTCGGCATCGAAGACCGCGATGCGCTCGTTCTTCGTATCGGCCACATAGATCATGCCGTCGGGACGCACGAACACGCCGTTCGGCTCGTTCAGCTTCCCATCCCCGTCAGGCTGAATGATGCGCACCGTCCGGCCCCGTTCGTCCAAATGGACGATCCGGTTGTTGCCGGTATCGGCGACGAACAAATGATCGTTCGCGTCAATGTACAAATCCTCCGGATTTTTCAGTCCGCCGTGCATGAACGTATCCGGCACATAAGCCGGTTGAACCGGAATTTCTTGGCCCTCCAAATCGTAAATGAACGTGCCGTACGGCACATCGGCGCTCGCGATCCCGCCGCTCCATAAGCCTAACGCGGCGAGCAGAAGCAGCGCAGTCAAGCAGCGCATCCCCCGCCTTCTCATCGCCATCCCTCTCCCCCTTTCCTCGTCCGGACGTCGCAGCCAGTCATTTCAACCCCGAATGCGCCATTGTCGAAATGACTTTCCGTTGGAGCAACAGGAACAGGACGAAGCTCGGAAGGAACATGAGCAGCCCCGCCGCAGCCGCTACCCCTTGACGCGCCACGCTGTTCGCAAGTCCGCTGGTCAACGTGCTGACAAAGAACGGCAGCGTCTTCATCGTCTCGTCCTCGACGTACAGCGTGGACGTCTCCATGTTCCCCCAGGTCGACTGGAAGATGAGAATGCCCGCGGTCGCCACCGCCGGCATACACAGCGGCAATATGATCCGGCCGAACAGGGTGAATTCGTTCGCTCCCTCCAGCCGGGCCGCTTCCAGCAATTCGTCGGGCAGCAGGTCGATGAACTGCTTGAACAGAAAGACGATGACGGGCAGCGCGATCACCGGCAAAATGTGCGCCCAATACGTATTGATCAAGCCAAGCTTGCTGATCACGTAATAACGCGGAATTTGCACCGTCTCCGGGGCGAACATCAGCGAAACGATAATGACGGAGAACATCCACTTCTTACCAATAAATCGATGCTTGGACAGCGCATAGGCGCACAGGGCGCTGATCAGCGTTCCCAGTACGATGGTGGCGATCGCAACGATACTCCCGTTGAACAGGTAGCGGCTGACCGGTACGACCGCCGTCTTCGTCACGACAAGCAGATCGTAGAAGTTCTCGAACGTCGGCTGACGCGCCAAAAATGTCGGCGGATACAGAAACAGCTCGTGGTAAGGTTTCAACGCATGATTGAACAAATACACCATTGGCAACAGCATGAACGCCGCCAGCAGCGTCAGCATGACGGTCAGTGCCCATTGGAAAGGCGTGGTCCGGTTCAGCCTGCTCTTTTTTCGGAACCGCAGATTCGCCATCGGTCATTCCCCCTTCGAGCCGAACAGCTTCCAACACAGCTTGCTGGACAAATAAATAATGACGAGCAGCACGACCGACACCGCCGAGGCGTAGCCCATCTCGTAGCGGATAAAGCCGAAGTCGTCGATATGGTTGATCATCAGATGCCCCGCATAGTTGGGCGACGGGTTGGAGCCGGTCAGCTCGACGCTGATCGCTCCCGCCTTCAGCGTGCCGACGACGGACATGACGGCGCCGAACAGCATCTGCGGCTTCATCGACGGGATCGTGATGTACCAAATCTCCTGCAGCCGGGAACGGATGCCGTCGATCCGGCCGGCTTCGTACAGCTGCCGGTCCACATTCTGGATGCCGGCCAGCATCGCCAGAAAGCCGACGCCCATGCTCGACCAAAGCGAGACGGCGATCATGATTTTCATGATATATAGCGGCGAAGTCGTCCAGAGCTGCGGCTCGTTGATATACCCGATGTTGAGCAGGAAGCTGTTCAAATACCCAAGCCGGTCGCCGCTGAACATAATGAGCCAGACGACGGACATGGCGATGCCGGCCGTCATCGAGGGCGCGTACATAGCCAGCGTGTAGAACGCCCGGATGTTGTGCGGCAGCTGGGCGATCAGCCAGGCGAGGGCGAACGACAACGCATACCCTATCGGGCCGACGATGACCGCGAACAGAAACGTATTCGGCAGCGCATACTGCCAGAAGACAAGGTCCTGCGTCAGCAGCGCCTGGTAATTGAACAAACCGATGAAGGCAGGCCGCTGGATGGCGTTGAAGCTTGTGAACGAAAGCGCAATTGCCGCGGCCGTCGGCAGCGCGATGAACAGCAGGAACAGCAGGAAGAACGGCGATACGAACAAGTAGGAAACCCACGTCCGCTTCATATCGGCCGCAGCCGCCCGGACCCGCTCCCGCAGCGAGACGGCGGCATTCGGCTTTTTGCGGACGGCGCTGGAAGCAGGGGCCATGGCGGCCCCGGTATGGCGAGACGGATTCGTCATGGCTTGCCCGCTCCTTCCGATGGCTGCTTGATGTCAGGCACTTTCAGCTTGCGCACGATGCTGCCTTGCTTGTCGACGAATCCAAATTCCCGCTGCTTGCGCTTCAGCTCGCTATCGATTTGGAATACCGCCTTTTCGAGCATTTCCCGGTAGTTTTGATTTTGCAGCACGGTGCGCGTCCAGGCGAAGTTCAGCTCGCGAGGTGTAAAGTAGCCGCCGGGCACGTTCGGCATTTCTTTGTACCATTTCCATTGGTCCAGAATCGCCTTGCTCTCTTTCTCCGGCCACGGCAGCTTCTTGAACGCTTCGACATTCGCCGTATTCCAGCGGAATTCGACGCCGTTCAGCAGCTCGATCTCGCTGCCGAACCGCGACTGCGTCTCGGTCGACGTCCACCATTTCAGAAACTCCCAGGCGTCCTGCCGGCGTTCGGATGAGCGGAAGATCATCCCGGAGGACAGGTTGCCGCCGGACCAGCGGACGACGGTGCCGTCCTCCCGTTTCACTCCCGGAATCGGGGCAATTTCCCATGACCCGGCCAGCTCGGGCGCGGCGACAAGCAGCTGCATATACGTGTTGTAGTCGGCGATGCCGACCGGCATGTCGCCGCTGCGGAAGTGCATGTAAAAGCTCGGCACCTCGGTCGGCAGCCCGTATACGGTAAACAGCTCCGTCCACTGCTTGAACGCGTTGAACGCCTCGCGCGAATTGAGCCCCGAATTCAGTCCGTCTTCCGTATAGAAGGAAGCTCCGTTTTGCAGGAAAATCGGCACATAGTTCAGCTTCGCAAAATAGAAATTGTATCCTTTCTGCTGGAGCGTCGGCAGCATCCCGTACAAGTCGTCCCACGTGTCCGGCGGCTTCAGCCCGATGCTTTTCAAAATGTCCGTACGGTAAAAAAGCACGTTCAGCGCCACCGTCTCAGGGAGCGCGTACACGCTTCCGTCGTAGGTGAACGGAATAAGCGTTCCCGGCTGGAACTGTTCGGACACTCCCGCAAAATCGGGAAATTCGCTCAGGTTGACCAGCGAGTTCCGCATCGCGAAATCGGCCGGAGTTCCTTCGGCGATGCCGAGAGCGACATCCGGCTCCCGGCCGGCGGAATTGCTCAAGATGAGCTGACCGGGATTCGGCATCAGGTTGACGTTGACCTTGATCCCCGTTTTCGCCGTAAACGATTCGTCCGCAAGCTGCTGCATCAGCGCCACATAATCGCGGCCCCGGTTGACCCATACGTCGATTCCGTCCGGATCGCGTCTGCCGTAATAATGGTAGTTCGGCGAAAACGTGCGGAAGAAGTTGCCAACCAGGTCACCGACGACGGTCAGCGTCCCCGGTGGCTCGACCGGCCGCTCGGGAGACGAGGAAATAAAGATCCGGTCGAGCGTCAGCGGCTGACGCCCGAGACTGTCGATAAACGACGTGATTTTCTCCAGGTTTTGGGCGTGCATCTCCGGCGGACGCTTGGACAGCAAATCGGGGTTTTCCGCCATGTTCCGCAGATCGAAAATGACCGAGCGCAGTCCCTCTGCGCCCTGCAGCGAATTGCCGTACAGCCCTTGCAGTCGGTCGACCTGCTCCTGCAGCCGATCGGCCAGCGCGCGAAGCTTGCTTGCCACATCCGGCATCGTCTCCGCCAAGTTCCAATCGCGGTTCTGATCGACCATGTTGCGGTTTTTGATCCCGGTGACCATCGCCACCTGACGGTTGATCTCCTGATAACCGTCCGCAATCGACTGGAGCGACTCGCGGACAGGCGTCGTCGGCGACGGAGCGGCGGTCAGCCCGATCCGGTGCGTCCCTTGGCGAAAATAAAACGCGAACGGCTCGCCCTTGTCGTCCTGCAGCGCCCCCACGTTCCATTTCCGCGAATACGGGAACGGATACGATTGCAGCTCGCGGAACGGCACCTGGCCGTCGATGCGGATTTCCCGGAAGCTGATGACGTCCTTCGTGAAGTTCTGCAAATATTCGAAATGAATATAGTACAGTCCGTCTTTCGGAACGTCGAAGGTCCACTCCGCCGATTGGCCGCCTCTACTCCAGCGGGCCCCGCCCATCGTGTTGTAGATTTGCCTGCCGTCGGAAGCCGGGCTCGCCAGATTGTCGTTGCTCGCCTGAACTTGCACGGAAGGGTCCGATTTGGCGCTCATCTGCTCCGCTTCGACGGTGAGCAGCCAGCCGGGCTCCGCGCCGTTCGGCAGACCTTTCCAGCCGTCCGCGGCCTGTTCGTATGCCGGTAGCGGGCGGGGAGCCTTCACGGCGATTTCCGCCAAGGCGAACGGCTCGAGCACCGACTCCAGCCGGATCGTATGCCGGCCCTTGGCGAGCCGGAAGCGAAGCGGGTCGGGGCTCGTAAATTTGGCGTCCGTCAGCAAGCGCACGCCCCATTCGGGTAATTCCTGCTGCGACGGCCGGATTTGATCGCCGTGCTCGTTGAGCTTCGGCGGATAGACCGAATCTTTCCATTTGCGCGGGATCTGAATATTTTTCGCTTCGAAATAAGGAAAACCACCATCGACCTTCACCCCGATCTGTACCGGGCCGGACGAGGCTTCGCCGGGCAATACGGTCAATTCGAGCTGGTACAGGCCGTCCTGCGGCGCGTCGATTTCGTACTCGACCCAGGCTTTCGGCTGCGGCACCTGCACGACGCCGCTCTTTCCCTGCAAGGCATCGGCACGCACCGTGACGTCCGGGGATGCGCTCTTGTACCGGCTGCCCGGCAGGCGGTCCGCATCGGAGGGAGCATCCTTCCAGCCCTGCTCATGCCAGGCAAGAAGCGTTTGCGAGTAAAGCGACGCATACGCCTCGGGCAGCTTCCGGACCGGCGGCAGAACGAGCGGGCCGGACCGCTCGCCCTTCGCGGTTCCGCTTGCGAACGGGCCGGCGGCCGGCAGCGAGAGCAGCAATCCGGCAAGCGCAAGCTTTGTTGCGGTTACAGTCTTCGTTCCCATCGGCAATCCTCTCCACTTTTAGCCGTTTATGCGATGACCTGCTGCGTATCGCGGTTGAAGAAGAGCGTAAACTTCGGGTTCAGCGCCAGCTCCAGCTTCGTCCCGTCCGCAACGCGCTCGTAGGCGGCCGCCCGCATGACGATTTTGTCTTCGCCGACCTTGACATGGATGAACCGGTCGGCTCCGACCAGCTCGCTGAAATATACGTCGCCTCGGATCGGCGATTCCGTCGGCAGGCCGAGTCCCGGCACGTCCTCCGCTCGGTGCACGTATTCGGCGCGAATGCCAAGGACGACCGCTTTGTCCACATAGCTTTGCTCCAGCAGCGCCTTGCTCTTCTCCGGCGACAGGGGCAGCGCAAATCGCGGCGTATCGAACACGAGCCCCCCTTCCTTGCCCAGCCGCAGCCGTCCTTCGAGGAAGTTGATCGGGGGCGAGCCGATGAAGCTCGCGACGAACATGTTGGCCGGTCTCATGTACACTTCCTCCGGCGCCCCGACCTGCTGGATGACGCCGTCCTTCATAATGCAGATGCGCGTTCCCATCGTCATCGCTTCCGTCTGGTCGTGGGTGACATAGATCATCGTCGTCTCCAGGCGGCGGTGCAGCTCGATAATTTCCGTCCGCATCTGCACGCGCAGGCGGGCATCCAGGTTCGACAGCGGTTCGTCCATCAGAAACACCTTCGGGTGACGGACGATCGCCCGCCCCAAGGCGACCCGCTGGCGCTGGCCTCCGGAAAGCTCCCGGGGCTTGCGCCCGAGCAGGTGCTCGATCTCCAGCGTTCTGGCGTTTTGCCTCACCGACGTGTCGATGAGATGCTTCTCCGTCTTGCGGAGCCGGAGCCCGAACGCCATGTTCTCGAACACGCTCATATTCGGATACAGCGCGTAATTTTGAAACACCATCGCAATGTCCCTCTTCTTCGGGGGGACATGGTTCACAAGCTCGCCGCCGATGTAAATCTCCCCTTGGGTGACCCGCTCCAGACCCGCCACCATGCGCAGCGTCGTCGATTTGCCGCAGCCGGACGGTCCGACGAACACCATAAATTCGCCGTCCTCGATATCCAGGCTGACGTCCTTGACGACGAACGAACTGTTTTTGCCGTAGCTTTTGAACAAATGCCGCAGCGATACCCCTGCCATACGGATTCCAGCTCCTTTTGTCGGATTCGCGCTCTAAGCGTAGAAATCGAATTGATAGCGTTTTCATATGCATTATACCTACATGATACAGGTCGGAGCGGAGAAAAGCTTTAGCCGATCTGCCGTACTTTTTGCATTTCCGTTTACACAATATTCCGCTTCTTTTGCACTCCCTTTCATTTCGCGCAAATCCGGAGCTTCGTTGCACACAAGGACGCCCGCCGTCTCTTCCCTTCTGAAACGGAAACAAACGATTCCGCCTGTCCGGAACCGTTTGCTCCATCGCTTATTTTTTCTTGCTTGCGTAAAAGTCGTCGATCCGCTTCTGCACTTCTTTGTTCACGTGGTCCATCATTTCTTTGGCCGTTATTTTGCCAGCCATGAAATCCGGGAACAATTTTTTATACTCGGTGTCGTACGGCACCGGGAACTGCGGAATCCATTTTTTGGCCTGTCGGCTGATCTCGAGAAACACCTTCAGATCGGGGTCGCTTTTGCTCTTCTCCTCCAGAAATCGGCTCGATTTCATCGCCGTCAGCAGTCCGAGCCGGTTGTACAGGGACTCCGCGCCCGCCTCGGTCGAGGTCATCCATTTGATGAACGCCCAGGCGGCATCCTTGTCTTTGGCCGCCTTGACGATCGCCAGATTCGAGCCGCCATTCCATAAGCTCGCTTGCGGCGCCGGCATAACGGTCATGTCGAGGTCCGGCTTCGCTTTGCGGAAATCCTTCACATGATTGGATGTGACGATCAGCATCGCCTGCTTTTCGGCTACGAACGGATGCGTGTTTTTCGGCAACTCCGCTTTCATTTGCGTGTAGGCTTGCTGGTTGATCGTGTCGCGGTTGAACTTGAACATCCAGTCGAGCGCGTCGACGATTTTCGGATCGTTCAAGCCGACCTTTTTCGTCTCCGGATTCCAGAACGTGGAGGGCTCGGCGCCGTTCAGATAGGAGACAAAAAACAAGCCTGACAAATTGCCATAATAGAACAGCGGGTTATCCCCGGTCATTTCGTACTGCCCGTTTTTCATCATCCAGAACTTTTTGAAAAATTCGTCGGTGTCCTTCAGCCCTTGCAGGTTCGGAATCGCTTTCTCGCCGTACTGGTTCATGATTTTGTTATTGACGATGAGCCCATACGTCGGGTTGGAGTACATCGGAAGGCCGTACTGGCCTTTCTCGAACCGCGGAATTTCATAGAGTACCTGATGGAACATCGTCTCGGGCTTGTAATCGGGGTCTTGCTTGAAATAAGGCGTCAGCTCCTCGAACAAGCCGTCCATGATCCAGCCCGCTTCCAGCCGGTGGTTCGTCGCGACATTCGGCGGATTGCCCGCCGCAATCATCGGCTCAAGCTGTCCGAGCACCGGCTTCACCGTAATGTTCGGATACGTCTTGTTGAAATCTGCGATCAAGCTTTTGATTTCCGCCTCGGGCCAAGTCGTATTGCCGTACTGCCAGACGACCTCGCCTTTGATGGAAGCCGGATCTGCCGTTGTCGTCTGCGGTTCGCCCCCCGTACCGGAAGGGATGCCGCCCGGTTCCCCGCCGGAAGCGCTGCATGCCGATACGATCAGCGAAACCAGCAGGATCACCATCCAGGTCGCTGCGGAACGCTTGTGACGCTTCAAATTCATCATGGCCGCTTCATGCTCCTTTATCCGTGATCTGTTGTTCACCGTACACGCTATCAACTCCGCTGCGCGTTTTAGGCCAGCACCCCGTAGCTGCGCATCGCCTGCTTGAGCCGGTTTACCTCCCTTTCCAGCCCGGCGAGCGTCAAGCCGCTCGTGTCGGCAATGCCAGGCAGCTTCCCGATCGGACCGAACGGTATAAATTCGGGAGCGGCAAAAACAACCGGGCTCGGCACGGATACGCTGGCCGCCAAGCCGACATGCAGGCGCACTTTGGTGCCGGAAATGCGTACGATGCGATAGGACTGGCTGCCCGGCTGGATGCGGATCCACTGCCCCGGCTTCAAGGGCGAAGCGTCGTTGACGACGATCGTCGGGTCGCCGTCGGTGCCCGTCGCCGTTACGCCGGTAAGCGTGCCCGCCGTGCCGGTTGCGCTCACCTTGTAACCGGCGGCCGTCTGGCCGGAAGTCACGTCCGTGCCCGTCACGAGCACGATCTCTCCATGGTAGAACGTACCGGCATCCGGGGGATACGAGGCCGCCGTCTTCACGGGCGGCGCATCCGTCGCCACCGACGGACTGAGGCTCAGCCACAGGCCGCCCTGCTTCGACGCGATCAAGTTGTTCGTCACCGATACGCCGCGGAACGTGCCGTCCGCCTCGTTGACCCGGATCGAGAACATGCCTTGCGCCTCGTCGTACGTGTCCGTGATGAAGTTGCCTGAGATGTTCCCTCCTTCGACCGTCGAACGCAGCAGAATACCGGCGCGGTATGGCTCGTACGCGGGCAGCGCGGGATAGTGACCGGCATTTTCAATCACATTACCGGTAATCTGGATATTGCGGGAGACGCCAACCTTCGACGTGCTGCCGATCCGAATGCCCGAGACAGGAGCGTTCTTGATCGTATTGCTGCTGATGATGATATTTTTCATATCGATGTCCTTGACCAGACCGACGCCGTAAGCGGCATCGTTGAAGGCAGCCCGCTGCGTGCGCTCCTCCTGGAACACAATCGTATTGCCGGTAATCGTAATATTCTCGAATGCCCCCTTCTCTTCCGGACCGCCGGCGCTCGATATGCCCGTTGTCGTATACCGCTTATGTACGGTATTGGCCAGATGAATCGTATTGCCGGTAATCGCCACATTCCGGAGCGCGTAATTTTTCCACGGCCATAGCTGGATGCCCTGGTTCGCGTTGCTGAACGTGTTGTTGCTGACCGTGATGTCGCCGTGCTGGTCGAAGCTGTTCGCCTGAATGTTGACGCCGGTGTAATACCCGTCGCTCACGTTGTTCGAGACGACGCTTTGTCCGCCGTGCGTCTCGATCGCGCCCCGCGCCTTCTGACCCGCCGCCGCATAGAACAGACAGTTGGACACCGTATGGTTGCGGCCGTTCAAATAGATCGCCGAATTATCGTACCCTGCCGGGTCGTCGCTCTTCGCCATGACGAAGTTGAACCGGCAGTTCGTCACCGAAGCGTTATTGCCCCGCTCGTTGTTCATCGTGATCGTGTTGATCCCGCAGGTCGGATCGAACGCGACGTTGTCGACGAACACGTTCTCGTAATTGTACAGGCCGATCACGAACTGCCAGAAATACTGGTCCTTCCGGCGCAAATCGACGTTGCACGTCAAATTGTTTTGCGGATTCTGATCGACGCGCAGGTTGGAGATGCGAACGTTCCGCAGCGGCACGCCCGACGAAGCGGCCCCGAAAATCATCCCGTAGTCCCCGGCGTTGTCCTTCACCTTGATCACCGAAGCGGTCCCTTCCCCTAACACATGGACATTGTCGCGCAAATTGATTTTGGTGCTCCCCGACGGCGATACGATGTACGTCCCCTTCGGAAGGAATACCGTTCCTCCGCCCAATGCAAACGCCGTATGGATCGCGTTCTGAATGGCTGCCATATCGTCCGTTACTCCGTCGCCCTTCGCCCCGAACCATTTGACATTCAAATACGGCGACTCCAGCAGCCGCTTCAATCTCGCGCCGGAAGCGGCTACGAGCACCGTGCCCGTGTTGTCCGCCGTCGTCTGGTCGTCCGGATCGACGACAAAATGACCTTCCTGCCCTTTGTCCGTTACCAAATAGACAAAAGACGCATCCGGCGCCGTCATTGACCGCAGCTCCGCGACCGTCGCAGGTACGACGTATTGGAGCGCCGCCAGCCGCTTGATCTTCTCGAACAGGCTGTCGGGGTTTCCGTACCCGGTTAAGCCGTACACCGACCCGGTAACCGAGCTGCCGCCATCCCCGCTCGCCCTGCCGAACGCCGCGCCGTACATGACCGCCGCCGCTCCGGCCATACCAAGCGACGCGAGCAGCTTTCGCCGGCTAAGCATCGGGCCGCCCGGCTGCTGCGGCGATGCGGCCATGTCCTGTCCTTGAATCTCGTCTGCCCGATGCTCTTCGCCGGGTATCCGTTCTTGCGTTTCCTTCATTGCAATTCCCCCTAACGGATAAAATGGAAGATCGAAGCAAGCCTTTGGATTAGTAAGCGTTTTCATTTTGCGATTACCGTTATCATAGCGCGGTTGCCGGGCGAAATCTTTGTAGCTTGAATCGTTCTTTTTGCATTTCGTGTTGGATATTCGTTCATTTTTTTTGCACTGCGTTGCATGCGGCATGTTCTTTATGCAACTCCCATAAAACGGGATTTTCGCCCGGTTCGCAGCTCCAAAAAGCCAATTTGCGCTCTATTTCGATATGATGCAACAATTTTTGCATTCAATAAACAACAAAATGTGATGCGATTTGCCACCATGAATACTACAATTTTAGTATAATTATGGAATTTCAAACAGGGATTTGGGATAACCAACAGCAACGAATCCCAAGGATGGAGGATAACCGATGCGCACACTCAAAGACGATTGGCTCATTCAATGCTACATGGATGCGGTCCACCTTCAGCTCGATCCCGAATTTATCGATCTGCTGCTAGAAGAAATCCATAGACGTTCAAGCAATCCCGCTTTCCGCCGAATGTGGATGGCCGTCTCCCACTCTCCATGGGGGCAAGAGGCTGCGGCTGGCGCCGTTCTCCATGCGAATTGAACCTCGCCTTCCTTTTCTTATCTTTCCGGGCTCTCACGCTGTGTCGTACGAAACGCGCAGCGCAGGAGCCTTTTTGGTCTGTTTCGCAGACTTGTTGGGGACGGGAAGAAAATGATATAATTTTGATCAAATTAACTTGTGCACAATCAATCCTTTCGAGACGAACAAGATTGAGGAAAGAAGGTTCTTCCCATGAGCCAAAATGAATATTTGAAATTGGACAATCAGCTATGCTTCAGTCTGTACGCCTGTTCGAGAGCGATTTCGCGAATGTACCGGCCGCTGCTCGACGAGTTGGGGCTGACCTATCCCCAATATCTTGTGCTATTGGTGTTGTGGGAAAAGGAAGAGAGCACGGTCAAGGAGTTGAGCGAAATTCTCGATCTCGACTCGGGAACCTTAACGCCGATGCTGAAACGGATGGAAGCGGCCGGGCTGGTGCAAAGGAAGCGTTCCAGCGAGGACGAGCGCGTCGTGATCGTCCGGATCGCGGACAAAGGATTGGCGCTCCAGCACAAAGCGGTCTGCATTCCGCAAGCGCTGTTCGCCTCCAGCGGTATGACGCTCGAGCAGATGACCGAGTTGAACCGGCAGGTCAAAGCCATGATGGTTAATATCCACGAGCTTAACGGTACCGTTGCCGGGGAGTAACCGTACCCGCTTCCGGCCGCCTGCGGATCATCGCGAATCGCCTGCGGCCCTTTCCCGCGAGATGCTTAGCAGGACTCCGATGCTGACCATGCACAGCAGCAGCGACGAACCGCCGTAACTAATGAAAGGAAGAGGCACTCCCGTGATCGGAATGCTTCCGGTACCCCCCCCCCGATTGATCAGCGCCTGAATCCCGATCGTCGAGACAATCCCGATCCCGCATAGGGTACCGAACAAGTCGGGACTCCGCAGAGCGATTATGAGCCCCCTCCACAAAAAAGCCAAATAAAAAAGAAAAGAAAAAACAATCCCGCCGAAGCCCACGTCACTTGTCTTAGTTCAAAATACCACATGTTATGATACTTCGTGAACGAAGTCATGGCACTGGAGCTAAATGCCATGACGAGCCCGATGGCAGCAAGCAGAACGGTCATCAAGTAATTCGACTCCACCACAATCCGAACGGCCACTTTTGGCATCAAATCGAAAAGCCCTCCAACAAACATGGAGGGCTTAAAAAGACGCACGACGACGCTTCCGCTCCCCCAGGTTGAGTTTCTAGCAGTTCCTGTTTTACCCATGGGCATCTTTCGATATTTCTGGGCAGTGGCCTATGTTTGCATAGGGCCTCGCCTAACGAGGACTTCTTCGTTACAGATAGAGTTTTTTATTGATTTTGCGTTCGTTTTCCATATATTGCAATCCTTTTTGCTATCGGACGAAAAACAAAATGTGATGCACACGCGATCAACTAATACTATCATTTTAGTATAAATATGGAAAATGGTTTTGAGTGGAGGCAAGTATGGCAATGGCAAGTATGCGATCTCTTAAAGACGATTGGCTCCTGGACTGCTACACCGACGCGATCCAGCTTCAGCTTGATCCGAAATTTATTCGTTTGCTGCTTAATGAAATTCATCGACGATTGGACGATCCGGTTTTTCGCCGGACCTGGTCCGTTCTTTCCGGGAAATAAGTTCCGGAGAGAGGAGAGAAGCAAGGGCTTGAGCTGCCGTTCGGCAGCGAATTAAAGAAACTGAATTCTGGCATGGAAGGACTACTGGGTATGATATTTGAGGGAGATATTACAAACGACTCCTTTAAACCGATCGGTTTTCGCGAGTCGCATCTTTTTTTTAACAGCGTTCCGCTTACGGAAGACACCCTGCGCATTGGCGCCTGGGGAATAGATGTCAGCAAAGACTGGTGCGTCCGGAATCGGATCCTTAGGCCGGACGAGGGCGGTCATTTTTATTTGGCCGGCATGGCGAAGCTCGAGTTCCATCAGGTGTCGAAGGTAAGCGTTTCGACCGTTCTGTACCATTCTTTGGAGCAAAACAACGATTTTGTCCGAACCGCCGACGGCAGCAAGGTTTCCTTGGCCAAAGAGTGGGCCATTCGGGGAATAACTCCCCAGAACCCACATGTGTATCATCTGACGGGAATGCTGGATTGGCCTCACGGGTACTGCGAGCTCGACATTCATGCCGAGGGTCCCGTCCGTATAAGCTTCGATACGAGCAGGCTGGTCAACGTCAGCCACTTTTTCGAAGCGCCGCAAAACTATGCGTACCCGTTTGTTTAGGGGAGCCGCCTCCGGAACGGTCCGGACCGCGGCTTAGCTCCCGCCCGAACAAGCACCTGCCAAGCCGTTCCTGGCCCAGGTGCTTGTTTGCGCTGCCTCTACATGGACGGCGCCGAAGGCGTCGGTACGGCCGGTTCGTTATCCCGTCCGAGCCGGCGCGCGGCGGTTTCGCGGCGCCCGGTGGCGGGCACGTGCCGGCCGGCCTTCGCCAGCCCGAAGACCGGCACATTATGGTACAAGCATTCGTACTGCCCCTGCTGGACGATAAACGTCTCGTGAAATATGCCGACGGCCCCGCTGGCCGCCACCTTCCGATTGAAATCGCGCCAAGCTTGCAAATGCACCGCGCCGTGCCGCGCATACCGCTCCAGGTGCTCGAACGAACGCCAATATTGCAGGATGACCGGCCCGCGCAGCGTCGTATAATAATTAGCGTGCAGGAACCCGAGCTCCGGGTTCTCGTACAGCTCCCGGATCATCGGCGGCATCGCCTTGAATACCGGAAGCCACTTATGGACCGCCCACGGCTTGTTGATCCTCATCCCGATCTGGAATACGACGAAATCCCCGTCGATCTCGGCCGTATAGCGGCCGTTAATCACTTTACTCATGCCTTATCCTCCTTCTCCCGGTCGGCGCACAGCACCTCTAGATGCGTTTCGTAGACTCCCATCAAATCCGTGCTACCGTACAAATGCCCGGTCAAATAAGCTCCGTAAAAAATCGTATGCAGCAGAGCTACCGCCGATTCCACGGATACTCCCGGGCGCAGCTCCCCGTCCTCGGCCGCTTCCCGCATCCGTTTCGTGAATTCCTGATGCAAATCCGGCTCCTGCGCCCCCAGCTCCTCGTGTTCCGGGAACAGCAAGCGGATTTCCGCCAGACTTAGCTCCGGCATGCACGGGTGCATCTTCATTTCCGACAAAAAACCGATCAGGCTCAGCATCAAGCCCGGCTTCGTTTCCGCCTCTTTGACGACCTTCCCGAGCATGTGCCGGATCGCCGCCATTCCCCGAAGCGGCCGCTCCGCCAGCTCGATCCGCCGCCAGGTCAACCATACCCGCATGAAGTAGACCAGCACGTCCTCTTTTTGCCGGAAAAACTTGAAAAACGTCACCTTCGACACTTCCGCCTTGCGGCAAATATCGTCTACCAGCAGCTCGCGAAACGAGCGTTCGCCGATCAGCTCCAAGCTCGCCTCATACAGCGCCAGCTTGGTCCGCGCTTTTTTAAGCTCCCGCAGCGGGATCGGTTGCGCATCCATGGACCGAAATCACCTCAACAAATTTACTTTCTTTTTTGTAAACTCCAATAAATAAATTAACCTAAGTTAACTTAATAGTCAACACTTATCCATCGCCAAACTCAAATAATCTATCGAATTCTATACATTTCTATTAGAAGATTTTACTATAATATATGGTATATATTTGAAATAGGTGATACAATAAATTCTTGTAAATGCTGTAAACACAAAGCGAATCGGGGGTGACGATTCACTTCAGCTCTTAAAATCATAGTGAAAAGGAGTTTTGATATGAGAAGAGCAAAGTTTTCGCGTCTCTCACTGCTGTCTACTCTATTAACCGCAGGTTTAATGATGCAAAGCGTTGCACAGGCGGCGCCTTTGACATCGGTATCGGGTACCCCGTCCGGTATCGTCGATGCGCAAATCATCCGCACTCTTTCTTTTCATCCGAAGGCCAATGCCTTTATTTCCGACAAGCTGGACACCACCTCCACGGACAAGGTGAACGTCATCGTCCAATTGAGCGGACAGCCGGTCTCCGTCGGAAAATACGCTGCCGAGCTGGGCCAGCAGCAGCTTTCTGCAGAATCTTTAGAAAGCGCTGTCAATAGCGAGCAATCGTCCATGATCAGCTTGGCGAAATCCGAAGGCATCGATTTGAACGTCAACTACCAATACAATACCGTGCTGAACGGCATGGAAATTACGCTGCCGGCCAACCAGATTCCCGAGCTGGCCGCCATCCCCGGCGTCAAGTCGATTCATGAGAACCGAACCTATTATGCTTTGCCCGTCGAAGCTCCGCAGCCGGCCGATGCCGTGACTGGCAGCTACGATATTGCGCCCATCAAGCAAATTGGAGCTCAGGACGCTTGGGCCCGGGGCTTGACCGGCAAAGGCTTGAAGGTCGGCGTCATCGACAGCGGCGTCGATTATCTGCACCCGGACTTGAAGGATGCCTATAAAGGCGGGTACAACTCTTCGTTCAATACGCCCGACCCTTACGAGGAACCACCCATTCCGAAGGCTCAGGACCCGTTTGGAAAAGGCTTCGATGGAACGTCTCACGGCACGCACGTATCCGGTACAATCGCCGGCCGGGCCAAGAATACAAACACCGATGTCGTCCAAAAAGGCATTGCCTACGAAGCGGACCTCTACGTCTACAAAGTGCTGGCCCGCGACCCCAAAACCGGCAGATCCTCCGGCTCTTCGGCCCAGGTGATCGACGGAATCGAGCGCGCGGTCAAGGACAAAATGGACGTGATCAACCTGTCGCTGGGCTCGGACGAGGAGAAGGACCCGAACTCCCCGGATTCGATCGCAATCAACAATGCCGTTCTCGGCGGCATCGTCGCCGTCGTAGCCAGCGGCAATGCGGGAGATAAAGGGCCGTACTTCTACTCGATGGGCTCGCCGGCTTCTTCGCAGCTTGCGATCTCCGTCGGTGCGGTGACCAGCCCGTCCAACCGTTATAAGGCTACGGTTTCCAGCTCCGTGTACGAAGCCGTTTATTATCCGTTGAACGTCATGGGCTGGAAGACCGGGCAGGAGGACTTTAAAGCGATCCTCGGGACGAACCCCATCGAAGCCGTGTATGTAGGGCTCGGACAAGACGACGACTACAAGGGCAAAAACGTGAAGGAAAAAATAGCCTTCGTATCGCGCGGTTCGCTGGCCTTCGTAGACAAAATTAAAAATGCGAAAAAATGGGGAGCCAAAGCCATCGTGATTTTTAACGGCAATATCACGAAGGATACAAGTGGCAAGGACATACCGGATCTCTCCCCCAGCATAGACGGACGGAACGGGCATATCGACTCCTTCATAGGAGACGACTTCGAATATATTCCCGCCTTCGACATGTCCGGTCAGCAGGGACGCGCATTGGCCTCAGCCGTGTTGGCCAATCAGACCAATTTCCGCCTGACGTTCGGTCCAAGCTATCCGCAAACGATCGATAAGGGCGATACGATGGCAACGTTCAGCTCCCGCGGTCCTCTGTCGGACGATAAGCTGAGCATTAAGCCGGATATTAGCGCGCCGGGCGTGAACGTGCTGTCGACTTATCCGGCCTATGGCAAAAGCATTCCCGGCGCCTCTTACGCGCAAGCGTACAAGCGGAGCAGCGGAACCAGCATGGCCACTCCGCACGTCGCGGGCGTCGCCCTGCTTCTGAAGCAGCAGCACCCGGATTGGACTCCGTTCGATATCCGCGCGGCGATGGCCAATACCGCGGATGGGATCAAAGACTCTAAGGAAACGCCATACGATGTATATTCTCAAGGTGCAGGCCGCATCAACGTGTCTCAGGCGGTCTATACGCCGGCCGTGCTCCAGACGGTGGATCAGATCACCATTCTTGACAAGAACCTGAATCCGCAAGAGGTCGTCAACTACGGCAGCAGCGCCAGCTTCGGTTTGATGGCTGCCGGAAGCATTGCCAAGAAAGAGCAGCTCCAGCTCAAGAACACTTCGGACAAAACGGTAACGTACAAGGCGTCCGTGAAGCTGCACCCGAACGTCACTTCCGATCCGAACAACCCGGTAAAGACGCCTGACGTGAACAACATCGTCGCGACGCTGGAAGGCCTCGGCAGCGGCAATACGGTTTCCGCCGGAGCCAAGTCGACACAGAAGTTCTCCCTTTCCGTCGCGCCTAAGGCTACAGCCGCAGACGGCGTGTATGAAGGAGAAGTATTGCTGGAAAGCGCCGGACTGCCTTCGCTGCACCTGCCGTTTGTCGTTCATGTCGGCACAAAACGGCCGGACAACGGCTTCGGGCTGCAGGACGTGACACTGACCCGAACCGTCATTACGCCAAGCAAGTCGACGGACGTCTCCGTGACGCTGACGGCGAAAGACGCGAACTATTTGGATCTGAACGTTTACGGTGTGGATGACAAGTACGTCGGCACCATGGGACAAATTCTGAACCAAGACGCAAGCGGGAAACCGCAATTGCTTGCTCCGGGGACCTATACGTTCCAGAACGTCGACGGCACTTATATTAACGATAAAGTGGATGGCAACGGAAAGCCGATCGTCCAGCGCCTGAAGGAAGGCACGTATAAACTCATGGTCCGCGCTCTCATCCTGGATGCGAAAGGGCAACCGAAACGTGATGCCAGCGGCGAGCTTATTCAATATGTCGCATGGAAGACGCTCCGCTTCAGCAGCACGGACGACAGCAGCACGCCGATCTACAACAGCGGCAGCGGCTTTTATTATGGCGGATCTGTAAGCGGCAGCACTGAACAGTCCGGCAGCAATCCTTCCATCGATACGGTCGTGAATCAAGGACAAACCTCCGCTTCGCTGAAACGGACGGTAACGATGGACGGCAACACGCTGACGGCGACCATTGCGGACGCAGACCTGAAAGCCGCTTTAAAAACAGAATCCGGCACGCCGGTTGCCGTGGTCATCTCCGTCTATGCCACGGCGTCCCAGCAAGTAATCGTCAAGCTGACGCCGGAGCAAGTGAACACGCTGAAAGCGTCGGGTGAGCAAAACTCCGTTATCGTCAGCAACGGAAACGCATCGATTGCGCTCCCCGTTTCGGTATTGAAGCGCGTACCGGCGGCAGCAGGACTGAACGTAGCCGTCCGGTATGACGTGGAACGGGCATCGGCCTTCGCCGACGGGTTCCCGGGAGCCAAAGTGACCGGTACGCCGGTTTCCTTTGCCGTTAGCGCAGTGAACGGCAGCGATACGCAGCCGATTTCGGTATCCAACCGCGATTTCCTGAAAAGCTCCTTTACCGTGAGCGGCAATACCGACGCTAACGCGCTGGGCGTCTTGTATATCGACAACGGAAAGGTATATGCCGTTCCGGCGAGCGTCGCTCAGAACAAGGACGGCTCGCGCACCGTAACCGTCAACCGCCCGGGCATCTCGACCTATGCGGCCGCAACCCGCGCGATCTCTTTTACGGACATCGACACGTCTTGGGCGCAATCGCACATCCAGGCCTTGGCCAACAAGCTGCTGCTTAACGGAACCTCGGCTTCGGAGTTCTCGCCGAAAGAACAGGTAACCCGCGCGGAATTCTCGGCCATGCTGGTCCGCGCGCTCGGTCTGCATGCCGGCTCGAAAGCCCCGTTCCAGGACGTGAGCGCCTCCGACTGGTTTGCCGACGATATTGCGGCCGCCTATGAAGCGGGTCTTGTGAACGGCGTCGAAGAAGGACGTTTCGACCCGCATGCCAGCATCAGCCGCCAAGATTTGGCCGTGATGCTGTCCCGGGCATCGTCCCTGATCCAACTGACGCCGAAGAGCAATCCTTCGCGCAAGCCGTATGCGGATGCTTCCGAATTTGCCGAATACGCCAAGAACAGCATCGATGCGGTTACGAAAAGCGGTCTGATGAGCGGCGATGAGATCGACGGAACGCCGCACTTCCATCCGGCCGACCCGACGACCCGGGAAGCCGCCGCAACCGTCCTGTACAATTTGCTGCAGAACGGCAGCTTGATTAACTAAGCTATCGGACTACCCTTCCTTACGCAGAGAGCCCCATTGCCTGCTTATCCAGGCAATGAGGCTCTCTTCCTTTTACGGCCCGCGGGCCGCAAGCGAATTATTACCGGCGTCTTTTCTTCCGGATCGTTCGTTCCACCACCCGCTTCATCCCGGCCCCGGCACGGTTCCACGTGAATTTCAGCACGTCCCGCCTGCCTTGTCTTCCTTTCTTTCGACAAACGGCGCGATTCCGAAAAGCAGCTCTCATCTGCCTCTTCAAGCTGCCGATATCCGGCTCGGCCCAGCGCTGTCCCTTTTGTGCAAACAAATAGCGGAAGAGGCGCGAGATCGAATGCTTGCTTCTCATGCTGACGGCCGGGTTTTGCAGCCGGTATTTGACCAGGAACGAATTGCGGCGCTTGACGAAATCCATATGTCCGCCCCAGCCCGTTGCGATGACCGGGACGCCGCTTGCCAGCGATTCGAGAAACGGCAGTCCGACCCCTTCTCCCCTCGTCGGAAGCACGAACGCGGAACCGAGCGTATACACCCCCTTCAGCCGATGCTCCGGCATGCGGCTGGAAAGTAAGATTACCGGGGCCGTTTTCCGAAACCCGAGCCTTTTTTTATACCCGTTGATTTTATTTCTGATCCACCTCTCGTTTTCCCGGGAACCGTATCCGTTCGTCTTGATCACCAGCGCGACCTTCTCGGACGGGCCAAATTCTTGCCAGTAAGCTCTTAGCAACCCTTCCGGATTTTTGCGGTGCTGGAAGCCGAAGACGGACACGAAAACAAACCTTCCAGCCGTTCCCCGTACCGCCAGCTTCTTGTTCTGTGGTCTAAACTGCTTTGTGTTGACCCCATGCGGCACGATATAGACCGGCACCTTCACCCCGCTGCGGAGCAGGGCGGCTTTGTTATGCCTGGAGGGAACGAACACGGCGTCGAAGCGGTTAATGTTCGGGAACCAGTTCCGGGGCACGCGCGTTGTTTCCCAGACGGTATTCAATATGATACGGTCGTATTTACGGCGTTCCTTCCGCAGCCGTATCGTATGGGGCAGGTAATGGTAAATTAAAATTTTGCGTTTGCCTGCGGCATGTGGCTTGCGAAGCAGACGCGCTAAGGTGCTGCCTGCTGCCGGCTTCTTCTTCCCGGCCCTTCCTGCCTCTACCCTGACGTCCACGCCTTGCCGGCTTAAGGCGAGAGCATATTCCCGGCTGGCTCTTCCGATCCCGCCATACCTTGTGACAGGGCCCTTCCATGTGACCTGATACGATGTCATTTTCTCAGCCCCTTCGGTTTGAGCGAGTACCCTCTGCGCTTGTGGAAGGAAAGCGACCGGAAGGAGCCGGCCAGTGCTTTGAGACGCTTCGGCAAAATGCTCCTTACGTTCTGGTTCAAGCTTTTGTTCAAGCATCGTTTGAGCACGACCCTCCTTGGATTGGCGGCATAGATGAAGTTGCCGTACAATTCGAATTCCGAGAAGCCGAACTGCTTCGACCTGTCAATGCTGCGAAGAATGGCTTTGTACCAGCGCGTCCCGTATCTTGCTTCAATTCTCCTTTTCATCAGGGCCAGCTTCGCTTTCTCGAACAGCATGTAATGCGCGACGAACGACGTGCGCGCGACGCGTCTGCGGCCCAGCAGCCTCCGGCTGACTCTGAAGTATTCGGGATGGCTCCAGCTGCGGCAATAAAACACGGGCTTCCCTTTTTGCCAGAATACGTGCGGGCGGATGAGCACCGTGTCGGCATCCACCGTCAAAAAATACCGATTCGAACCCAACCTGTCGCCGCTCAGCTTAAGCAGCTGCTGAAGCAGCCACCCGGAGCGCTCCCATCGTTTCGAACGGTAACGGATTTGTTTTTTGGTGATTGGCAGCACCGTCCGCTCATGCACGAAAGTGCATTTTTTTTTGGCGCACAGCGCCTTGATTCTCGGGCTATCCGGAGAAACGATCATAATTTTGCCGATCGGATGCTTGACCTGCTTCCGGATGGCGTCGATGACGAACGGCAAGGTCCCCAGATCTTTGTCAATGGCGGGTATCAGAACATCGATTTTGATCCTGCCGCTCCGGGAACGAGGGGGGGCGAGAGACATCTCTTCATCTCCATTTGCAAGGTTTTGCACCAGTTTATGTCCAGAAGGCAGGATTGGTCCGGGCCCCTGTCCGAACGCCGGACAGGCGCACAAAATTTTTGTCGAAATGGGAGAACTTGCTTTAAACTTTTTGTCGACTCGACTCGTCAAATGATTTGCAAAGCACGAACCTGTGAAAGAGGAATGCTACATGGCCATACGAATTATATCCGATCGAAAACTCGTCGTACTTGGCGCTTCGCTGCTCAGCGCCACGACGATTGCAATGTTCAGCCTCCATGCGGCGGAGACAAGGCAGCCGCTTTCTCCCGGCCAGCACGAGACCCGAACGCCGGACAACGCGTCTGCAGCGGGAGTAGTCCCCGAGCAGGCGACCCACGCAAAATATACGGGAGACCCGAAATCCTCTCAAGAAGCCGGTTCGCCGGCCGTGCCGTCTGCCGACGGACGGACGCCGGAGAGTAAGCCGGGAGCCGCGGCGCAGCAAGGAAATTCGGAACCGGTCAAAGCGACGAAGCAAGTGGCGCTGACGTTCGACGACGGCCCGGACACCAAGTATACGCCGCAGGTGCTGGATATTTTGAAGCAGCATGAAGTGAAAGCCACCTTCTTCGTCGTAGGCAGGCAGGTAGTCAATCACCCGGATGTGCTGAAACGCATTCATGACGAAGGCCATTCCATCGGCAATCATTCCTGGGATCATGCGAACCTGACCAAGCTGTCTCCCGACCAAATTAAGAAAGAAATCAAAAGCACGGACGAAGCGATCGAAAAAGTAATAGGCTCCTACACCCCGATGGTCCGGGCGCCTTACGGCGCCGTCACCGCTTCGATCAAGCGCAGCCTGACCTCCGCGGGACGTCAGCTCGTCAATTGGACGGTCGATACGAAGGATTGGTCCGGTGCAGCTGCGGACGACATGGTAGAGCTTGTCAGCAAGCGGACGAAAAACGGCGGCATCATCCTGATGCACAGCTTCGGCGGGAAAAACGGCAATCTGGACAATACGGTAGAGGCGCTGCCGCACATGATCGAAGCGTTGAAGCAGGACGGGTATGCTTTCGTCACGGTACCCGAGCTTGGGGTAAAGAAAGAGTAAGGCTTGCAATGGCCGATCCGGATCAAGCCAAAATTCATCTCTCAGCAAAGGAGTGCTTGCCATATGCATACGATCAAGAGAGTGAAGCTGCTCACCGCAGCGGCCGCCGGTCTGCTTGCGCTGACCGCCTGCCAGTCCGGCGCGCCGTCCGCAGCGTCCGGGTCGTCCAAACCGCCCGAAGCCGCAGCGCCATCGCAGCAGCCGGGGGCGGCGACAACGCCTGAAGCCCCGACGAAGCCTGCGCCGTCTTCTCCCGCAGCGCCTTCGACCACGGAGCCTGCCTCCGCGTCCGTCGAAACGCAGCTCAAGGATATGCTGGTCCTCGCGCGCAAAGGCCAGGTGAAAGGCAGCGAATTCGCCGCACACACGGGTTTGATTGACGAAGTCGAGAAAAAATGGGGCAAGGCGGACCAGATCGATTCGGCCGGCAAAGGGTTGTACGCCACCTACAAGAAACGCGGCATCACTTTCGGCTTCAACAAAGGGGAGTTGATCTTCGATGTCCGTTCCTACGATCCGGAGCTTCACAAGCTGACGCTGCCCCTCATCGAGAAGACGCTCGGCAAACCGAAGGAAACGGCGAAGAACGGCGACGATCAAATCTACGTTTTTCAAGCGAGCGAGCAGTTCGAATTGAAATTCGTCATTCCGGCGGCCACCGGCAAGGTTGACCATATCTCCGTGTTCAGTCCGCAGGACACGAAAAACAATATGGCCGGGTAACCGGCGAGCTGGAAGCGGTTGAGCTTTTTTCAACTTTATTTTGCCCCTTTCTTTCGTGGGACGATCGCAGTACACTGGGTAGAGAAGGTACGGGCCGGGGCCGCTTGGCTGGTTCGGTCCCGTTCCGATTGAACCGGGATGTCGGGGAGATCGTCTAAAATTAGAGGTGGCAGCTTTGGAATCGAATGTCAATTTTGACTATTTGAAATACCTGTCCGCGAGCTCCGACAAGAAAGCCATTTTGAACGAGCTGATGAACGCGTACGGGAAAGACGTATGGAATTACGCCTACAGCATCACACGGAAGTGGGATCAGGCTGACGATATAACCCAAGAGGTTTTCATCAAGGTTTACCGCAATTTGAGCACGTTCCGCAGCGAATCCTCGGTGAAGACGTGGCTGCTCGCCATCACACGCAACATGACGCTCGATTACCGCAAGGCGGCCTTCTACCGCAAGGTGACGCTCGTCGACTTTATCGCCTCGCGCGGGGAGTACGAGCAGACCGCTGCTTCTACGGAACACGAGGTGCTTAACAAGATGGCCGTGAACGAGATGTGGGATATGGTGCTGAAGCTGCCCGTCAAATACCGTGAGGTGCTGATCCTGTACGCTCACCATCAGCTGTCCATGAAAGAGATGGCGGAGGTGCTCGGCGTAAGCGAAGGAACGATTAAATCGAGGCTGTTCCACGCACGGGGGAAAATTTCGAAGATGAAGGGGAGTCGAAGCCTTGGATCCGATGGATAACGAGCTCAAGAAAGAATTGGCCCGCGGGCCGTTCAGCCAAAACGGGTTCAACGACAGCTTGCGCAAGCGCATCGAAGAACGCATCGATAACCACGTCGCCGTCCGCAGACCTCGCAGGTGGAGCGCCTGGAGTGCGGGCGTTTCCGCGGTGCTGGCGTCGGCTCTCGTATTCTTGTTCGTTACGGACAGCCGCCCTCTCCCTCTCGTGCAGCAGGAAGCGGCGGAGAAGCCGGAGATGCAGCATCAGCCCTCCGCAGCTGCTCACGCGCCCCACGGCCCGGATTGGGAAGCTTCCGTCCGGTCGGCGCTGTTGATCGGCCTGCGCTCCGATGCGCCCGCAGCGGAAAACCCTCAGGCTCCCAGCACGTACCGCACCGTTCTTATCGCGCCGGATCGGAACCGGTTGCAAAAGACGGCGGAAGGCGAAGGCATTCTGATGCCGTATAAGCTTGATTTTTGGAAAATCGGGAACGAGCGAAAAGCGACCGGCTCGCAGGAAACGTATACGCTGACGGCCCATTTGGCCTCGGTCAAGCCTAAGACAAGCGGCAGCGCCGACCGCAGAAACCCGGCACAACCCGTCGTCCGGTCGGAGAAGCTGATGTTCGCCGGCAACCGTTACGTTGCAGTGACGCAAACGACGGCGGCCAAAACCAGCGCAGCCCAATCCCCTGCGCCTCAGGACTATGTGTGGGTGAAAGAGCTGGAGCAGCTTGCCTCCGGCCGACAGGTTCCCGCTCCGCTATCGGAGCCGCACGTCGCGCTGCGCAGCGTATTCGCCGCTGCGGCCGTTCCCGTGCTGAAGGAGCTGAAGCCTGCGCCGCCGTCGGCAGGCTTGGGACATGGGGAGCCCGCCGCAGCCGATCTTTCCGGCGAGAGCTGGACCATCGCCCGCAAGCAGGGGAAATGGACAGCGCAGCTCGCTTCGTACGACGGGACGGCAAACGGCGCAGCAGAAGGCATGACGTACCGCTTGCGGGAAGTGCCGCTGGCGCTGCCCCCATCGGTCGTCTCGCACGACGAGCTGGCCGTTCCGTGGCGCGATATCGTACGGGTGCAGCCGGGCGCGGTGGATGCCTTCTCCTCCCCGAACCGCGACATGGTCGCCATCGTTACCGAGCAAAATATTATCATCTACCCATATGCGGACCAGTGGATTCCGATCCCTCTTATGACGCTGCCGCTCCAGCCGAAGGAATCGGTCGTTATGATTCAATGGGCCATGGGATCTTACGTCGAGCTGTGGAAGCGGCAGGTGAAAACTTACTTGCAGCCGCAGTAAGTAAACCAAGAAGCATGGGTCGCACTCGCGCAGCGTCCTTTACGAAAGCAAGTCCGGTCTCCGGAACCATCGTGCCCCGGGAACCGGACTTGCTGTGCTGTATCGACTCATTCCCAATCGATCGGAATTTTTATTTTCACCGGTTCTTTAGGCTCTGGTCTGTATTCATCAACGACCATTTCAAATTTAAACCGGGACGAAGGAAGCTTCGGATATTCCACCTTGTAGGCGAACAATTCTCTTGAAATTCGAACGGCATTTTTGTTGGAAGTGAAACGTTCACCCGACGAATCCTCCAAAATAAGAAAAGGTCTCTGATTCACTGCATCGCTGGCTTCATAATACACTACCGTAGAATTCTCCAAAAATTGGACATCGGTAATGGTCACCGTTCCTCCTTTCGCTCCCCTTAACGTGACAGGCAAGCTTCCGGGACCGGTATAGTCGGCATATTCCTCCCGCTGTGTACTCGATTGCCCGCTTGTCATTTCGCCTACGATCAAAGTAACATATTGCGGCTTCGGATTAATCTCGGAAAGCGGACTAAAATTACTGCGCTCCTCCCCGTTTCCTCCCATCCCGCCGGCTCGATCGAAGCGAGTTTCCAGATCATCTTCCAGAAAGTAATATAAACTCATCAACTGGTCTGTCTTGACGACAACTTGGGTACCTACCGGAGTAAAGGTAATTTGATCGACCACAAATGTCTTGTCTTCATAGGAGCCGGTAATTTGAGGCCGAACGATTTTGGTAAACGGTTTGGTTTTGTCGAGCGATACCGGCACCGTCACGTCCCAATTCCCGTCTATCGTTCCGATGCGCCGGATGACGATATGAAGCCGCGCATTCTCCGGCAGCGGTTCGGTATCAAACACCGTAGTCCCTACGAAAGAATGATCGCCAGTGATCGTAAATGCATGGGTCCCCCCCATCTGGGGACTAGCGCCTTCAAACTCGTAATCGTAATACACAGCCGCGTCTTCTTCTGTAATCTTCTTCTTTTTAAGGTAGTCCACTTGATAGTTGACCACAAATTGAATCCCGTCGTAGAACACCTCGGCAACGGTAAGCTGAATATTCTGATCCGTCACCGATACGTCGGTTGCCGTACCAAGATTTTGCTTCTCTATCTGATATAGCCCGTTGTCCATAATGCCTTGTACACTTTTGTAGAACAAATCGATAAAAAAAACTTTTTTCAGAGCAGCGCCTATGCTTGGGGAATACAGGCCGATTCCCACAAGCAGTATCGCGCTAAGAATAACTGCGTTCCCCACGATCATCCACTTTTTTCGCAGTGTAATTTGCCCAAACGTTGAAGGCCGGCTTTTCCCGACGGATTGCTTGTGAAGCTCCCACAGCTCCTCAAACGTAAAGGAGGGCCCTACCTGCTTCAGACGGCTTTGCACGGCCTCCGACGATTCCATGGACCAATCCTGCGCTTTTCCCTTCTTATCGGTCTGCAAAGTCATTTAAGCCCCTCCTTGATCGACGTCAGTTGATAGCTCTCGGCATCATCGTTCCTGAGTTGTTCAAGTGCCGCATGCAGCCTTGACTTGCATGTTCCCAGACGAATATTCAACAGGGAGGCGGTCTCCTGCAAAGACAATCCGACATAGTAAACCAAAATGAGGACCTCTCTCCTTTTTGGAGACAAGCGGTTCACCACCTGCCATAATTCATGCTCGCTTTCGCTTTTTAGGATCAGATCTTCTACGGAATCCGTCCCGGCTTCAACCGGCAGTTGACCGAAAAAGGTAAGCCACCGCTGCTTGCGAAGCGTACTCCGCACCATATTTAGCGTGATCCGGGACAGCCACGGACGCAAAGGCTTGGCGGGATCGTATAAATGAAATTTCCGGTAAGCGCGCAAAAAGGTTTCCTGCGTAATGTCGTCGGCCAGCATGGCAGACTTGGTCATCATGAGGGCAATCCCGTAGACGTAGGGAGAATGTTCTTCAAACCATGCCCGCGATTGCTCTTCCGAGATCAAATATTCCTTCAATGAACGATCCTCCGGTTCCCGTATTCACAGTAAATACGCTTTGAAGACGGAAATAGTTCGATTCAGCACAGATGTAACTTTTTTGTTACAAAATCCGCCCCTTTTCGCTATAAGATGAAGTCCTACGAGCTAAGAAAGAGGGAAAAAACTATGCCATCACCGATCGAAGGAAAAAGCCGGTACATGCCCGGAATCGACGGCCTGCGGGCTCTGGCCGTACTGGCCGTCATCGCTTATCACCTTCACCCCGGGTGGGCGCCCGGCGGGCTGCTCGGTGTCGGGATATTTTTCGTCCTGTCCGGTTATCTGATTACGGATTTATTGATCGCCGAATGGCGAAGAGAAGGACGGCTGAATCTGGCAAGCTTCTGGCTGCGGCGCTTCCGGCGGCTGCTTCCGGCCATGCTGGTCCTGCTCTCGGCGGTTGCGGCATGGATATGGCTGGTCGACCGCTCCCGGTTGGCGGCGCTTCAGGGAGACTTCCTGGCGGCGCTGGCCTATGTCAGCAACTGGTGGCTGGTGTACCGCGAGGTGTCTTATTTCGAAAGCTTCGGCCCCCCTTCCCCGCTCGGCCATTTCTGGTCGCTCGCGGTGGAGGAGCAATTTTATTTGCTGTGGCCCTTGCTGTTGGCGCTTGGCCTGCGCTTGCAGCTCCGGCGGGGCTGGCTTACCGGAGCCATGCTGCTCGGCGCAGCCGCTTCGGCGGCCGCCATGGCGCTGCTGTACGAGCCCGGCACCGATCCGAGCCGGATTTACTACGGAACCGATACGAGAGCGTTCGGCCTGCTGATTGGAGCCGCGCTCGCGGTCGTCTGGCCGAGCGGGAAGCTCTCCGCCGGCACATCCGTCCGCGTAAGGCGAATCGTAGATTTGGCCGGGACAGCAGGACTGCTTGCCATTCTGCTAATGATCGTCCGAAGCAGCCAGTACGGCGCCTTCTTATATCAAGGCGGATTCGTACTGTTGTCTCTGGCGGCGGCAGTCACGGTAGCGGCGCTTGCCTACCCGTCCGGCCAGCTTAGACGCCTCTTGGGCTGCCGTCCGCTGCGCTGGCTCGGCGTGCGCTCGTATGGCATTTATTTGTGGCATTATCCGATTATCGTCCTGAGTAGCCCAGCCGCAGGCAGCGACGGAATCAGCTTGGCGCGCGCCGCCCTGCAGCTGACCGCTACCATCGGACTTGCGGCTTTATCTTGGAAATTCATTGAGGAGCCTATTCGCAGGGGAGGAATGAAAGCTTGGGGGGCACAACTGCTCGGCTGGTACCGGAAACGGCTCCCGCAGCAGGGCATGCGATGGGTCGTGTCGGCGCTGCTCATCTTGTTCTTCTGCGTCTCCTGCCTCGGGGAGAGCCCGCAGCCCCCCGCCGCTACCAATGCCCTGGCAGAGGGAGCTGCGCCGACGTCGGCCCAGGCACCCCAGCCGGATCAAGGAAATGAGACAGGTACGATGACGGAAGCGTCGGGTCCGAAAACGGATGAAGCCGCCGAAGGCGTCGCGGAAACCTCCCCTCCCGTCGCCCCGGAAGCCGCTCCTGAAGAAGAAGCGGGGTCAGGGATTACCGCGATCGGCGATTCGGTCCTGCTCGGCACCGCTGCGCAGCTGGAGAAGCAGCTGCCCGGTATCGTCATCGACGGCAAGGTCGGAAGACAATTGGCCCATGCGCAGGAGGTCGCCGACCGGCTCCGGTCGAAAGGAAAGCTCGGTTCCCGGATCATCATCGAGCTGGGCACGAACGGAGCGTTCTCCAAGAAGCAGCTGGAATCGCTGCTGCACTCCCTTGCCGATGCCGAGCAGATCGTGCTGGTGAATACGCGCGTCCCCCGCCCGTGGGAGGGGACGGTGAACGACATGCTGAAGGAAGCCTCCGGCCGCTTCGCCAATACGACGCTCGTCGATTGGCATGCCGCAAGCGCGGGCAAAGCTTCCTTCTTCGCTGCCGACGGCGTTCACTTGAACGCCGATGGCGCCGAATATTACGCTTCGCTTCTGGCAAAGGCGGTTCAGCCCTATCTTACGAAGCTGTGATATAATGCAAGAAAAAAAAGCCGTTTGGTGTCCGCACCGGCGGCTCCTTTTTGACATATCCGGCATCCAGTGCACCCAATACCGCAAAAAATATCAAAACTACAAAATCGATCTGTACTACTGTTAGAATCGCTGCAAATCGACGACTGACGCGTCCTTCTGGAGAAACCGGCACAACCGTAACGTCCGGCAGGCAGGCCGTGCCAAAAAGAAGCCCCGGCTCCCGCTTCCCCCTTCGCCAAGCTTATGCGGATTGGACGACAGAGGAAGGCGGAGGCCGGGGCCTCTCTTCTTCAGGATGACAACCATTCCGGTCCCGCTAAACGGGGTCCGGCTTCCCCGCCCCGCCGCCGGGGGCACCATACGTCACGTGACTCTCGAACGACGGATTCAGCGGCACGATCATGATGTGCGTCTGCCCCGGCCGGAATGCGACTTCGCTGCCCTGCTCGTAATAGCGGACCGGATCGTTCGTCTTATCCCGCCTCCACTCCAGCGATTTCACCTTGCCCTGCTGGAACAGCAGCGCCGGACCTTTGCCGGTCAGCCGGACGTCGAGGCGGCCTTCCTTATCCAGCACCTTGTGATCGGTGCCCATCACGACCACATTGGAAGCGCTCAGCGGCTGATCGTTGTTCAGATCGATATGCTTGCTGCCGTTGATCGAGCGTTGGTATTTGCCACTGGCCGCATCATACTCGTAAGAGACGACATAGCTTTTCCACAGAAAGGTAATGTCTACCTTGGGAGCATCCTGCGCCGCCGTCCCCATCGCCCCGACCGCTTCCGCTTCGTTTTTTGCAAAGGCGTATACCGGTCCCGTCGGACCTTGCTCGTCCAGCCCCCGCTTTTGCGCGCCTGCGCGGATGTTCTCCAGATTCGTATACAGGTTGTGCGGAGCTTTCCGCGACTTCTCCCGCCAGAAATAAGGCCCGGCATTCGTAATCTCGTCCAGGTCGGCGATCTTCTCTTTCCGAAGCTGCTCGTAAGCATCGGGACTACCTCCCGCATGCACCTGGATGGCCCCGAAGCTTTTGCCGATATCGATAAAATACGGCCGAATGCTGCGCACCGGGCCGATCGGCTCCGCGAACGCGCTGCTCTGGAACAGCGCCACGAGCCGCGTCACCTCGCCTTCGGCCAGCACCTCGAACAAGACGTCCGCCTGCGTCAGCCCACTTTGCGGCCGCGCCGCGGGATGGTTATTGATCATGACCATCACCGGCCGGGCATCGCTGGGCTGCGGCAGCATCATCCCGGTCAGCGGCGCCTGATAGGCCGGCGGCTGAACCGGCGGCGTTGGCGGCATGTCCGCGACGGGCTTCTCGGGCTCGACCGGCGCAGCGACGGGCTTGTCCGGCTGCCCTCCCCCCGTTAGACTACAGCCTGCCGCTGTCATGGCGAGGCAGCCCGCCAGCAGCGCGAGCCTCCCCCGCCGCCAGAACCGGCTCCATCTTCTCCATCCTCTTCGTTTCATACACGTCACCCCATCTGCATGTCCTCTAGTAATCTATATTCTAGCGAGACTTGATTTAGAAGCGATTTCGCGCAAAAAGACGAAAAATCGGCGCTTTTCAATATATTTAACGCGTTTTCTCCCCAAAGGTTTCCAACGACATCCGAATCTCCAAACAAACCGCAGCAGGGAAAAAGGAAAAATTGTCGAAAATAACCATTTAAGATGCCGCCGTTGCCCAAAATCGTAACGACCGGTTGGATCAGAAGATTACGTTTTGCTTTTCGCTAGTCCATCGCCACCAGGAGGTGTCTTATGATAGAAGTTCTTCCCCTGCTGCTGAACACCTTTATTATTATTCTATCTATCTTTTTTTATCAAATCGTTTGTCTCGATAAAGACAGGCCGGAGCGCGTCAACCGGTGGTTCCTGCTCCTGTTCTCCACCGTAGCGATGGCGATGTGCATGGCTTTTCCGATTCGCTTCTTTTCCGGGCATATTTTCGACCTGCGCTATGTGCCGATTCTGCTTTGCTACTTGTACGGGGGCCACCGCAACCTGCTTTATATCTCCATCGCTTATCTCGCCTTCCGGTCGCTGCTCGGCGGAGAAGGCATGGTGACCTCGGTGATCGTATATGCGATTGTGTTTCCACTAATGATCATCTTCGGTCCCTTTCGACCCGCCCAGCGCAAAATCAAGCGCGTGCTTCACGGCACCGGTCTAACCATCGTCTGGGCGCTTACAGCCGTCGTGATCTCCAGCTTTCGCACCGGAAGGGACGACCTTCTCTTCAGTTGGTTTCTGATGTATTTAATCCTTGTTACGACCTTCACGATGGCGGTGTCACTTTTTATTTTGGAGGGAATTTATGAAAAAATGAAGCTGCGCAAAGAAGTGGAGCGCGCGGAGAAAATGTATCTTGTCGGAGAGCTCGCCGCCTCGTTCGCCCATGAAATCCGCAATCCGCTCACCGTTGTAAGCGGCTTTTTGCAATTGATGGGCAAAAATCAGATTGCGGAAGAAGCCAAACCCGATTACTTGCGTATGATGATCAACGAATTGGAGCGGGCCCAAGCGATCATCTCGGATTATTTGGCGATTGCCAAGCCGAAGACCGATTCGATCCAGCTTATTCAAGTGGAGCCGCTACTGAGGCAAATCATCGAATTGATGTCCCCTTACGCGCTCATGAATACGGTCAGCATCGCCAGCTCCATCGAGCAGGGCCTTCAGCTCAAGGCCGATGCTTCCCGGCTCAGCCAGTCGCTGATCAATATTGTCAAGAACGGCATTGAAGCGATGCCGGATGGGGGAACGTTGGAAATGAAAGCATACCGGAAGCAGAAAAAGCTGTTGATTGAAATTTCGGATCAAGGCATCGGCATGACCCAAGCGGAGATCGACCGGCTCGGCACCCCGTTTTATACGACCAAAGAAAAAGGCACCGGCATCGGCACCATGGTCGCGCTCGGCATTATCGGAAGCATGGGCGGCCGAACCGAAGTGCACAGCGAGAAGGGAGCCGGGACGACCTTCACGATCATTCTGCCCGTGCGGTCCAACTCCATCTCAGAATGAGCAGTAGGCTTGCGAACGGTCGATCAAGCGCGAGCGCTCGAAGGCGGCCCCCTCATGAGCATGTCCCGCCGACGGGTTAAGCAGCTGCGCGGTCAAATCGGCCAGAGCGACTTCCGCGATGTCCGTACGCACCGGTCCCCACGCCGCGGCATGACTCCGAACGTAGCTGACGGCTTCGCAAACGGACAACCCCTTCAGCTTCAAGAAGACCGAAGTCCACCGCACGATATCGGCGTACGGCTGCGTGTTTGGCACGACGTATTCCGTCCATCCGTTCACGCCGTGGCAGGACAGCTTAAGCAGTCCGCAGTTGCAGTCGCGGCAATTGCCCGCGATGCGCGCCTCAATCAGCCGGCAGTCGAACCGGTAGACCTCGATAAGTCCGATCCGGCTCGTCGACAAGATACCTTCGTTAACTTCGGGCAGGGGATCGCTTAATTTCAACATGAACATTTTCTCCTTTTCCTCATAGAAATGGGATATTTTAGCGAAATAAAAAACAAAAAAGAAGCCCAAGAGCAGAGAAACTCTACTCTCGGGCTTCTAGCATAGGAAATCACACAGGATGCAGAGGCACGATCGTCGTTCTCTCTCAATCCGCTTACGAGGTTAGCTGTCGGATTCGGGCTTGAGAGTGCCCTACCCCAGCGCTTGC
>NZ_JTHN01000113.1 GCF_001399685.1 Paenibacillus sp. A3 | reverse complement strand
GTATAAATCTGCGTCGTCGAGATGTCCGCATGACTGAGCATTTCCTGCACGGACCGGAGGTCGGCACCGTTCTCCAGCAAGTGCGCGGCAAACGAATGCCGGAGCGTGTGCGGGGTGATTTCCATCCGAATGTCGGATTCCGCAGCGTAACGTTTAATGATTTTCCAGAAGCCCTGACGCGTCATCCGGGTCCCTAAATGGCTGACAAACAGCGCCTCCTCGGTCTTGGACGGCTTGAGCAGCTTCGGACGCATCGTTTGGATGTACGCCTCCACGTATTCCGAAGCGATTCTCCCGAGCGGAACAATCCGCTCTTTGCCTTTGCCGACACAACGGATAAAACCCATACTCGGATTGACGCTGTCAACATCAAGCGAGATGAGCTCCGATACCCGGATTCCCGTCGCGTACAGCACCTCCAGCATCGCCTTGTCCCGCATCCCGTTGGGCGTCGTCGTCAGGGGGGCTTGGAGCAGCTTGCCGACCTCTTGAACCGACAGCACCTTCGGAATCCGTTTCTCGAGTCTCGGCGTCTCCATGTGCAGCGACGGATCACTGTCCAGCAGACGCTCCTTCACAAGGAATTGGTAAAAGGCGCGGATGGAAACCATACTCCGGGAAAGCGTGGCCGTAGCCCTCCCCCGCTGCTTCAGGTCCAGCATATAGCCGGAAATGTTCAGCTTCCCGCTGTCGCCCAGCGAAAAAATGCCGGAGCTTTCCAAATAATCTATATACTGAGACAAATCGCGTCGGTACGAGTCCAGCGTATTCTGAGCAAGGCCCCGATCCTCCGCCAAAAAACGGATAAACGAGTTGAGTTCCTGTTTCATGCGCAATTGATCCCCTTTTATGTCTTGCATCGGCGCTTTTAAAACAATTCCACATGCAGGATCAATTTTCCTTCCGCATCGGGAAGCTTTTTTACTCGCCGATCCGGTAGAACAGCTTCAGCCGTTCGCTCATCTTGATTTTGTCGGAAACCGCAGCCGTCTGATCGTTCTGGAACGCTTTGACGGCGCGGCCTGCAGGCTCCCTGTACTTCGGCTCCGGCTCCAGCCATCGCGTAACGGCGAGCAGCATGTGATAAAGCGCGAACGTAAACACCACGAACAAAAGCGCGAAGCGGAAGCGGCCGAGCCATTTTCGCGCCCGAACATGAACAATCATGGCTTGTCCCTCCTCCCCTGCTCCCTGCCGCCGGCTTGGCGCCGGACTGCGGGAGTTCAGACAGGTTCTAAGAGTACACTATGACCGGATCGGCCAAATTATGCGTACTCGAAAGAAGGACAGACGAAACGTACCGCGGCATACGCCGCTGCCTTGATCAACTGATCGGCAGCAGCGAATCCAAGCCCGTATAGGGCAGACCGACGGCTTCGGCTACCGCGGGATACGTGACGTGCCCCTGATAGGTGTTTACGCCGAGTTTCAGCGGCGGATTGCCGTAGAGCGCACGGGTCACCCCTTTGCCGGCCAATTCGAGGGCGTAGCCGATGGTCACATTTGTGAGCGCCAGCGTAGAGGTCCGCGGCACGGCTCCCGGCATGTTGGCGACCGCATAATGAAGGACGCCATGCTTCTCGTACGTCGGCGCGCTGTGCGTCGTTACGCGATCCACCGTCGCGATCGAGCCGCCCTGATCGACGGCCACGTCCACGATCACGGCCCCGGGCTTCATCTGCCGCACCATGTCCTCGCTGACGAGCTTTGGTGCTTTCGCTCCGGGAATAAGAACAGCCCCGATCAGCAGATCCGCCTTTTGTACCGCATTGGCAATGTTGTAGGGGTTGGACATCAGCGTACGGATGCGGCCGTGGAACACATCGTCCAAATACCGGAGCCGATCCGCGCTGCGTTCGATAACGACGACGTTGGCGCCGAGTCCGAGCGCCATTTTCGCGGCGTTGGTTCCGACGATGCCTCCGCCCAAAATGATCACGTCCGCCGGAGGCACGCCGGGCACGCCGCCGAGCAGAATGCCGCGCCCGCCGTAATTTTTCTCCAGAAACTGCGCGCCGACCTGAACGGACATGCGTCCGGCCACTTCGCTCATCGGAGTAAGCAGCGGCAGCCCTCCGCTCGGAAGCTGAATCGTCTCGTACGCGATGGCGGTCACTTTATGCTGCACAAGCGCCTCGGTCAGCTTCGGCTCGGCCGCCAGATGGAGATAGGTAAACAGCGTCAGCCCTTCGCGGAAATAACCGAATTCCGCAGGGAGCGGCTCCTTCACCTTCATAATCATCTCCGCCCTGCCCCAAACCTCGGCAGCCGAAGGGAGCAGCTCGGCGCCTTCCTTGGCATACTCGTCGTCGGAAAATCCGCTGCCCGCACCGGCTCCCGCTTCCACAATAACGCTATGCCCGGCTTCTCTCAGGACCGCTGCGCCGCCGGGGGTTAAGGCGACGCGGTTTTCGTTGTTTTTGATTTCTTTCGGTATCCCGATAATCATCGTTCCATGCCTCCTGTTCCCGTTTTTTCAACAAAGCGTATGATATTGTATAGCGTTTGCCTTTTCGGTGCGAATATGTGACAAAATGCAAAAAACCTTCATACTTGATCTAGCGTCAAGCCGAAGGTTTCGTGTTTACGATTTGTTCTTGTCGCGGCAGCGGTGGCAAATACCTTGAAAATCGAGCCGGTGGTCGAGTACCTGAAACCGGTATTCCCGCTCCAGCCGTTCTTCCAGCGCGCCCAGCCAGTCTTCCATAATTTCGTCGACGGCACCGCATTGCACGCAGATGAGGTGATGATGATGGTGATGAGAGCTGTCGTTGCGCAAGTCGTAGCGGGCTACGCCGTCGCCGAAGTTCATTTTCTCGAGGACATGCAGCTCGCTGAGCAGTTCCAACGTACGATAGACGGTGGCAAGGCCGATTTCAGGCGCTTTATCTTTGACGAGCATAAAAACGTCTTCCGCGCTCAGATGATCCTCTTCGTTCTCCAGCAAAACCCTGACGGTCGCTTCCCGTTGAGGCGTCAGCTTGTAGCCTTGCGATTGCAGCTGTTGTTTGATTTTTTCGATGCGAGATTCCATGCTTCTCCCCCACGGGTTTTGCACCGAAGCAAAACCTTTCTCGTAAGCTTAAGCTTTCTTCATGCTTACATTATAGGAGGAGGACTTAGGGAAAGTCAAACCTTTTAAGACCCGGACATCGTTACCAGCATGGGAGTTACCCATTTCATCATGGCCGGCGAGACATAAGCCTCGAATACCGCCACGCCGAGCAGCAGCGCCCCGGAAGCCAGAATGACGCCCGAAAATCGCATAAACGGTTCGTATAGAGCGCCTTTGCGGCTGATAAACCGGTTTTTGACCAGATGAATCGTGAAAGCCATCGCCGTGACGCTGCATACGAGCAGCAAAGGGATGACCACCAGGTTCGGCGGCACGACCGAAACGAGCGCAAACAGCAGCCCTTTCCAGGATAAGGTGCCGACCAGATAGCCGACGGTGAAGCCGACCAGCACGCCCTTCAGAAAATCCAGAATAAGGATTAGCGGCAGGCCGATGACGGATAAGCCTAGCACCCAAATAATTAAAAACCATTTGATATGCATGGAAAACGAATCCTTGAACGAACCCGTAACATCGCCTTCCAATCCGCCTTGATGGACGGACGCAAAAAAACTGCCCAAATACCGGCTCAGCTCCTGCTTCTGCTCCATAGACAGGGCGTTCACCATAACCGCACCGAAAACGACGCCCGTGACGAAGACGACGCCTACGAATAAATAGAACGACAAATGCTCCTTCATGTACTGCTCCAGCGTACGGTTCCGCATCATGCCGGCGCGCCCCCCTTGTCCGAATAGTACAGAATATGAGGGGGCGCACAGGTTTATGACTCCGCCCGCTTATCGCGTTATTCTTGCCGGGCGGACACTTTGCCGTATTTGCCTCCGCCGCCCGTATCGAGCCGCAGCGTGCCCGCGCGAGCTTCCATAATATAGCCGGCAATCGTTTCGCCCGCCGCATCTGCGAGCTCTTCGAACGATACGCGGTGCAGCAGGTTCATTTCGGAGCCGAACCGCTCGATGAGACGATCGAACGTTTTCGGCCCGAGGCCCGGAATGTATTCAAGCGGCACTTGGTAACAATAAGGCGGTCGGTCCGGGGGAACCCGAGGCTCCTCCCGGTCCGCAAGGCTCAATATCCGGTCCATCACGCCGCGGACAATCCGCGGACTGCCGCAGTACAAGCAGCGCTCTACGGCAGTCTGGCCCTGTTCGTCAAGAATCGAGCTGCAATCGCCGCAGTACGTGCGGTGGTATTTGCCGAGCCGCGGGTTGAGTCCGTAATTGGCAAGCACGCGGCGTCCGTCCTCCTGTGACAAAGCCTTCCGCAGTTCCTCGAACGTCGGCGACTCAAGAGCCAGCTTATTGTATTCGCGCCCGATCTTCGGGAGTGAATGGGCATCAGAGTTGGTCAGAAACGTATAGCGGTCCAGCTCGCTGATATGCCCGGCCATGACGGTGTCGGCACTGAGACCGAGCTCTACGGCCGCGATTCCTTCCAAGTCGAGCAGATGCTCCATCCGCGTGGAGCAGCTCCCGTAGACGCTTTTATGCGGGGTGAAGATATGGGCCGGAATCAGGATGCCTCCGCGCGCGATAACTTCCCGCTGAAGCTCCCGGGCCGTGACATAAATGCGCTGCGAGCTGAGCTGCACATTTTTCATATGCTTGCGCAGCCATTCCGTGAAGCTCTGCATGTCGCCAAGCTTGGGCAAATAAGCGAGCAAATGGGCGGTGCCCAAGCCGGGGTCGCGCACCTCGATCTCGCAGCCCAGCAGGACGGTCGTCCGATGGAAGCGGATGCCTCCTCCTTCCAGTTCTTCCATCTCGCCCGTATCCAAATAATGCAGCATCTCCCGCTGCACGCCCGGCGAATGGCAGTCGATGATGCCGATCATGTCGATCCCTTTGCGCTCCGACGCTTCCTGCGCGATGTTGTAGAACGTCAGGTTGTTCGCGGCGCTGATTTTGACCGCTTCTCCCGCTTCCGTTCGGCCGATGTGAATGTGCAGGTCGGCGTAGTACGCGTTCGTGCTCATGTCGGGAACGAGCCGGTAAGCTTGTACAGCTGCCAGGCGTAAACGGCCATGATCGTCTTGGCGTCGCTGATCCGCTGCTCCCGGATGTAGGCTTGCGCCTGTTCCAGCGTAAGCTCTTCGATTTCGAGGAATTCGTCTTCGTCGGGATTGGCTTGTCCCTTGACCAGTTGCTCGGCGGCATATAGATGAAGAATTTCGTCGGCGAAGCCGGGCGATGTATAGAAAGAGCTGATATGGCGAATCGAGCCTGCGGTATAGCCGGTTTCCTCCTCCAGCTCGCGCTTGGCGGCATCCAGCGGATTCTCGCCGGCGTCCAGCTTTCCTGCCGGAATTTCCACCTGGCTTTTCTCCAGCGGCTTGCGGTATTGCTCGACAACAATCATCCGGTCATCCGGGGTAAGGGCCAGAACCGCGACCGCACCGGGATGCTTGACGATCTCACGGGTCGCTTCCCCGCCGTTTGGCAGCTTTACGGTGTCCACTTGCAAGGAAATGATTTTGCCTTGAAAAATCGGCTGGGTGGAGACGGTCACTTCTTCGAATTTTTTATGCGTCTTATGCGGCATGGAAGATTCCTCTCTTCTCTTTACGGGTATTGTAAGAATAAGACCAAAGCTCATTATACCACATCCGGCGGCTGCTGGCCGCCCGACTAAGGACATAATCGTGTCGTCTCCCGCATAAGGTGGATAATATGAACCTATCGAAGCAGGAGGGGTACTCTATGAAAACGTATGTCAATGCAAGGCAGCTTCGTTTGGTGGGAAAAGGCTGGGAAATCCGCAACTATTTGAAAATGGCGCTGGACCGCGTCTCGCCCGATGTGCCGCTTGCAGCCTTCTTGGACGGGACGCAGACCGGCAGTGCGGCTACGGCTTATCCTGGCCCCCGCCCCGAAGGAGCCGGTACGCTGCTTCTGCCGCCGTACAAATGGCCGCAAAAAACGCCGGATCGTCCTGCCAGGCTCGCCCCATGGAAGTAATCGGCCGCCCGTACGCTTCCAGAGCGGCGGCCATGTCCTCCAAGGACGGCGGCGCCTCCCACAGAAGCCGGTGACGCCGGGCGAGTCCGCTCTGCCGGACCTGCTCGCGCAGCAGCGCGGTATCCGCTTCGGCGGGCAGCAGCGGCAGCGGGACGCAGGCGGGCGCGAGCGCGGCTTCGCCCAGCGCCACCGCCGTATGGCGGCTGAGCCCGCGGTGCTGCGGCCGCGGATCGGCGAAGCTGATGCGGGCCATCGCCACGGGCACGCCCCCGAGGGCATGCACCGCGCCCACAAGCTCGCCCGCCTCGATGCCGCTGAAGCCGTATGGCGTGCCGGTGCCTGTGATGCCGGGGCCCATGCAGACGATTGCCAAATCGGCTTCCAGGACATGCCTCGCGGCAAGGAGCGCCGTGAATTTGTTGACGGCTTCGATGTCGCCTCCGTAGGCGTGCCCGTATGTGACCGCCCCGGCCAGCCAGCCGAGCTCCCGCAATCGGCGTACATGTCCGCTGACCGCTAGCGGCAGGGCGCCCCCGTCGGTCATGACATAAGCGATGCGCGGTACCGGCGCTCCCGCCTCGCGTGCAAGCTCGCGGAGCCAGCATACAGCGGCAGGCAGCATGCTGTGGAGCTCGCCGATGAGCACCGGCATCCCGTTCAGCGTACGCGATTCGGCAAACAGAGCGTGATGCGGGCTTGACGGCTCCTCGACCGAAAGCACGGCCCGCTGCAAAGACGTGTAACGCAGCTTCATAATATGCCCTTCCTGCGGCCCGGAGGACCGGGGCCTATCTTGCGTCTCCGGCTCCCGCGGGTCTGTACCTACTGGAACTTCCGGGCTATCGACGCTCTCGTCCAACCTGCCAAGCTTCGCGTGGACAAAATGCACACCGCCCGTACCGAGCCCCAAACGAACGGCGGTCGTATTCAGCAGTACCTTGTCCCCCGGCCGAAGCGGCGTCCCTACGGCAAGATCGTGCAGCGCAGCGGCCGTTTCGCCGTTCGCAAGCTGCACCCGGACCTCCTGCAGACCATGCGAAGACAAAGGCTCCCCCACTGTTTCTATGACTACTGCCGTTTCCCATTGTATCCTCATGTTCCGTTTCCTCCCGCTTTCGCACAAAAAAATCGCCGCTTACCCAAAAGAGATAAGCAGCGATTAAAACAACCTGTATGTTACTACTTTATGCCGGAAGGTCAAGCATTATGCCTTGGTAACTTCATTAACGATCGAGACGACTACTTCGGCCGTTTTGACAAGGTCCGAGATCGCGATCCGTTCTTTCGTCGTGTGGATGTCCAGATAGCCGATAGCCAGATTGACGGTCGGTACGCCCATACCGTTGAACATATTGGCGTCGCTGCCCCCACCGGAATGGAAGGTGCGCGGCGTGCATCCGACGTTCGTCAGCGCGTTCATCGCGAGCTTCACGACAGGAGCGGATTCGTCGTACATAAACGCCGGATAGATGACTTCGCTTTTGAAGTCAAGCTTCGCGCCCATTTCCTCCGCCGCTTCCTCGCATGCTTGGCGCATTTTCTCGACTTGCTCGTACATTTTGGCCTGCGTGATGCTGCGCGCCTCGCCTTCGAGCGTTACCCGCTCGACGACGATGTTCGTCGCGCCTTCCACGCCGCCTTCGAAGCGTCCGATGTTCGCGGTCGTTTCTTTGTCGATGCGGCCGAGCGGCATGCGCGCAATCGCTTTGCTCGCGACGGTAATCGCGCTCACGCCCGCTTCCGGATTCACGCCCGCATGAGCCGAGCGGCCCCATAACGTGATGTACACCTTCGCCTGCGTCGGAGCGGCTACGGCGATGTCTCCGATGGTGCCGTTCGAGTCCAGCGCGAAGCCGAGATCCGCATCGACCCACTTGGCGTCCATCGCCCGGGAGCCCTTCAAGCCGGATTCCTCGCCCGCCGTAATGATAAACTGAATCTGCCCGTGCTCGATGTTGTTCTCTTTCAGCACGCGAATCGCTTCGAACATGGCGGCAAGGCCCGCTTTGTCGTCCGCCCCGAGAATCGTCGTTCCGTCGCTGCGGATGTAACCGTCTTCGCCGATCTGCGGCTTGATGCCTTTACCCGGAGTAACCGTATCCATATGCGAAGTGAAGAACAGCTTCGGCAGCGGCTTCGCGGATGTCGCCGGCAGCGTGCAGATGAGATTGCCCGAGCCGTGGCCGGTTTTCGCCGCGGAATCGTCCTCTTCCACCTTCAAGCCCAGCTCGGTGAATTTTGCCTTCAGCACGCGGCTGATTTCCTGCTCGTGCTTCGTTTCGCTGTCGATTTGAACCAACTCGATAAATTCGTCTACCAATCGCTTTTGCTGAATCATAGCTTTCCTCCATTAGGCCGCTTGGGTTATTATAGGAATAGTATTCCCTTGATAAGGAGCTGAAATCGTTGCGAAATAAATTGATTTTCAAAATCGTCGTCTATACGATGATCGTCTCGATGCTGTTATCGACGCTGTTGTTTACGGTAAGCAATTTCTTCTAGCTGATTGGCGGGCGACAGGTTAGGGACAAGCCTCCCGGCTGCCGCCGGCCTTTAGTACAACTTCGTGTCCTGATTGTACGCTTCCAGGTTCTCTTTCACCCGCTGCAGGAAGCGTCCGCAGATAACCCCGTCCAAAATACGGTGATCCAGGGACAAGCACAGGTTGACCATCGAACGGACGGCAATCATGTCCTGAATGACGACCGGCTTTTTCACGATCGATTCGAAGGTCAGAATGGCGGCTTGCGGGTAATTGATGATCGGATATGACAAAATCGATCCGAACGAGCCCGTATTGTTCACGGTAAACGTGCCGCCTTGCATATCGCTGAGCGCCAGCTTGCCGGCTCTTGCTTTCCGGGTTAAAGAATCGATCTCCCGGGCAAGGCCGGCAATATTCATTTGGTCGGCCTTTTGGATAACCGGTGTGACGACGAAATCCTCGGTACCTACGGCCAGCGCGAGGTTGATATCCCGCTTGACAATAATTTTGTCTACCGCCCAGACCGAGTTCATGATCGGATAATCTTTGATCGCGCCGACGACCGCTTTGAGCAGGAAGGCCAGGTACGTAATGTTGATCCCTTCCTGCTTCATGAATTCGCCCTTCACTTTGTTCCGCAGCAGCACAAGGTTCGTCACGTCCACCTCGATCATCGTCCAGGCATGCGGAATTTCCGTCACGCTCTGGCGCATGCGGCTGGAAATCGTGTTGCGGATCGGCGTCACGTCGATCAAATATTCGCCCCGGCCGTCAAGCGGCTGACCCTCCACCTCGATTTTCGGCAGCGGCGGGTTTTCCGACAAATGAATGCCGGTTGAACGAACCGGCCCCTTCGGCGGCACCGGGAGGAATACGCCGGCGCTCGCAGCTTCCGCAGCGGCTTCCGCATTGACGGCATCCACCGATTTCCCCTCTTCGACCGCTGCAGGCTTGCCGCTCGCGACGTAAGCTTCCACGTCTTTGCGCGTAATGCGGCCGCCAAGGCCCGTTCCCTTTACTTCCGACAGTGCGATCCCGTGTTCTGCGGCAAGCTTGAGCACCGCAGGCGAAAAACGGCCGCTCATACCCGCTTCACCGCCGGCAGCTTGCGCTTCGCGACGGGCTTGTCCGCCTTGAGCGCGCTGCGGCTGAGAAACGGCTTCTGCGGCTTCCGCCGTACTGCCCGCTGCCTGATGCGGCTCCTCGATCAAACAAATATCTTCTCCGACCGCAGCCGTATATCCTTCTTCCGCCAGCAGCTTGACCAGCCGGCCTTCGATCGGCGACGGCATCTCCACCGTCACCTTGTCGGTGATCAGCTCGCACAATACGTCGTATTGTTCGATATAATCCCCCGGCTGCTTGAGCCATTTGCCGATCGTCGCCGATACCAAACTCTCGGCCAGATGAGGAACCTTGACGCCGGTTCCTTTCGTCGCTTGATCGTTCATGTAACGGTCCTCCTAGAACAAAGCCAGCTTCCGCATGGCTTCCATGATCTTATCCGTATTGAGAAGGAAAAACTTCTCCATCGGCGGGTTCATTCCGACGGCCGGAACGTCCGGCGCGCAGAGCCGCATAATCGGCGCGTCCAGCTCGAACAGCAGCTCCTCGGCGATGATTGCGGACACTTCCGCCCCGACGCCTCCGGTCTTGTTATCCTCGTGGATGATCAGCACTTTGCCGGTTTTGGCTGCCGCTTTGAGAATCGCTTCCGTATCCAAAGGCTGCAGCGTTCTCAGATCGAGCACATGAGCCTGAATGCCTTCTTTGGCCAGCTCTTCCGCCGCACGCAGCGCATATTGCACGGTGATGCCGTACGTGATGACGGTGATGTCCGAGCCTTCCCGCTTCACGGCCGCTTCGCCGATCGGCACGATATAATCGTCCTCGGGCACTTCACCCGTGACTGACAAATAGCATTTCTTATGCTCGAAGTACAGCACCGGATCCGGATTGCGGATTGCGGCCTTCAAGAGCCCTTTCGCATCGTAAGGGTCCGAAGGGGCGACGATGACAAGCCCTGGCCTGCCGAAAAAGACGGATTCCGGACATTGGGAATGATATAGCGCGCCTCCACCGGTCGCCCCGTACGGAGCGCGGATCACGATGGGACAGCTCCAGTCGTTGTTCGAACGGTACCGGATGAGGGCCGCCTCGCTAATGATCTGGTTCGTCGCCGGAAAAATAAAGTCCGCGTACTGCATCTCCGCCACCGGCTTCATCCCGTACATGGCGGCGCCGATCGCTACGCCCGCAATCGCCGATTCGGCGAGCGGCGTATCCATGATCCGCTCCTCCCCGAACTGCTCCTTCAGCCCTTTTGTCGCATTCATGACGCCGCCCTTGCCGACGTCCTCGCCCAGGACGAAGACGTTCTCGTCCCGCTCCAGCTCTTCCTTCATTGCCGTGCGAATCGCTTCCAAATACGTAATAACCGCCACGAATTAGCCCTCCCTCTGTTCCGCGTACACATGCTTGAGCGTATCTTCCGGCTTCGGAAAAGGCGCATCGTCCGCGTAATTCGTCGCTTCGACCAATTCCCGCTTGATGGCCGCCACAAGCTCGGCGTCCTGCGTCTCGCTCCAGAGGCCGCAGTCGATCAGATACTGCTTGAACCGAGGCAAGCCGTCCTTCGCACGGTTCTCTTCGACTTCCTCCGGCGTACGGTAGAGCAAATCGTTGTCGGACGTCGAATGCGGAGAGATCCGGTACATGACCGCTTCGATCAAGGTCGGCCCTTCGCCGCGAAGGGCGCGCTCGCGCGCTTCCTTCACGACGCGGTACACTTCAAGCGCATCCCGGCCGTCTACCTTGACGCCCGGGAAGCCGTAGCCGTAGGCGCGCTCGGCGATGCTGCCCCCCACCTGCTTGTGCAGCGGGACGGAAATCGCATACTGGTTATTTTCGCACATGAAAATGACCGGAAGCTTGTGAACGCCCGCAAAGTTGCAGCCTTCGTGGAAATCGCCCTGATTGCTCGATCCGTCGCCGAAGGTCGTGAACGCCACGAAGTTTTTCCGTTTCATCTTGGCGGCCAGCGCAAATCCGACCGCGTGAGGCACTTGGGTCGTTACCGGAGAAGAGCCGGTCACGATATTCAGCTTTTTATGGCTGAAATGGCCCGGCATTTGACGTCCGCCGCTGTTCGGATCCTCCGCCTTGGCAAAGACGGATAGCATTAGTTCTTTTAACGTCATGCCGACCGAAAGCACGAAGCCGTAATCCCGGTAATACGGTAAAAAGTAGTCCTCCCCGCGCGAAAGCGCGAAGGCTGCGGCCACTTGTGCCGTTTCCTGGCCGATTCCGGACACGTGAAACGCGATTTTGCCCGAACGCTGCAGCAGGAAGCACCGCTCGTCAAACATGCGGGCTTTCAGCATGTATGTATACATTTCCAGAGCCTGACCGTCCGTCAATCCGAGCTGCCGGTGTTTTGTCATTTGACCGATGGACATGGAGTTATAGACGCCTCCTTTTACAAAAACAAGAGAATTTTTTTAATACCTGGTGCTAATACCAGACGCTATAACTATATTATAAACCGTTTGGTTTATGAATACAATTTTATTAGATAAAGAGGCGCCCTCCCGGCCTTCCGGCAGCAAATTACATATTGATGGACCGCCCGTCCACGGCCAGCATCGCCTCGCCCAGCAGCTCGGAGAGGGTCGGATGCGGATGAATCGTCTGCCCGATTTCCCATGGGGTTGCATCCAACAGCTGAGCTAACGCCGCTTCGGAGATATAATCGGTCACATGCGGTCCGATCATATGGACGCCAAGCAAATCGTTCGTTTCTTTATCGGCTACCACTTTGACAAAGCCGTCGGTCTCCCCAAGCACGATCGCTTTCCCCAGCGCGCGGAAATGAACCTTGGACACCTTGACGTCGCGTCCCCGTTCCTTGGCTTCCCGTTCCGTCCAGCCGATGCTTGCCGTCTCCGGACGGGAATAGACGCACCGCGGCACCCGATGCGGCTCCACCTTGTGCGGCTGCAGGCCCCAGGCATGCTCGGCCGCAGTCAATCCTTCATGGGCGGCGGCGTGCGCAAGCTGAAGTCCGCCGATGCAGTCCCCGACCGCATAAATGTGCAGCTCGGCCGTCTGCATCGATTCGTTGACGCGAATGAAGCCGCCTTCGACCTTCACGTCGGTATTTTCCAAGCCGATGCCTTCGACGTTGGCTTGACGCCCTACGCACACGAGCGCGATTTCGGCCGATAGTTCGGCTTGTTCCTCGCGATGTTCCACATTCAACGTGACGCCGCCCTCATGCTTGCGGACGGATTCCGTAAGCACCTTGGTGCCTGTACGCACGCTTACCCCGCGTTTTTTCAGCAGCCGCTCCAGCTCGCGCGATACGTCTTCATCCTCGCTCGGAAGCAGTCTTGGCGCGAATTCCACGACGGTCACCTGCACGCCAAAATCGCTAAGCAGCGAAGCCCATTCGACGCCGATAACGCCGCCGCCGATAATGACCGCCGAAGCCGGCAGCTTCTCCAGACGCAGCGCCTCGTCGCTGTTCAGGATCGTCACGCCGTCGGTTTCCAGGCCCGGCAGACTTCTCGGACGGGAGCCCGTCGCGATGACTACCTTGTCCGGCACCAGCGTCAAGATCTCGTCGTCGCCTTGATCGACGGATACCGTACCGCTCCGCGGCGAAAAGATGGAAGGACCGATTAATCTGCCCTTCCCCTGGAATACGGTGATTTTATTCTTTTTCATCAAAAATTGGAGCCCGCTGTATAGTTGCTCGACCACCGCGTCTTTGCGGCTCGCTACTTTAGAGAAATCTAGGGTGACCGCCTCGGCTCCGACGCCGAATTTGTCGCTGTCTTTCATGAGGGCGAATACTTCCGCGCTTCGCAGCAGCGCCTTGCTTGGAATACAACCGCGGTGCAGACAAGTTCCTCCGAGCTTCTCCTGCTCGACAATAGCCACGCTTTTTCCAAACTGAGCGGCCCGAATGGCCGCCGTATAACCGCCGATGCCTCCGCCAAGAACAACCATATCAAAAGTATGCGTCATCCATAATTCCTCCTGATACTTAAGATTCTCCTATTGTAACTCTATTCAGCGGCAGAAATATAGTCCAATTTGTGAAATGACATGAATTCTTGATAAATTTATGATAACGTAGAGAGTGACGATTTTGAAGCAATAGAAGGAGCCAAGCATGATGGCCGTTATTTCTCGTTTCATCGCCATGCTGCTGCTGGTCGTGCCCGGACTCATGGCAACTTACGGATTTTTGGCAATGAAGGACGCCTGGTTCGCCCAATTCGATCCGGCGATCGGCTTCCTCTGGTGGAAGTTTGCGCTGGGACTGCTGCTGTTTGCCGTAGGAGTCGCTTTTATCGGGGGATGGATTTTTTTCCGGGACCGCAAACGCAATTATGTCGCGCCGCGCTTTCGCAAGAAACGCAAAAAGGGATAGGCCAGCAATCCGCAGCCTGTCCCTTTTTTTGTCGTTCAGCCTCGTCCGCGGCCGGCTTGATCCAGCCAACGGAGCAGCGCGTGACGCTCGATGATGACGCTGAGCGACCGCCGCCAAGTGATCGCGTGAAGCCCGACGAGCGCGGCTAATGCAGTAGCCTGCACCGAAAAGGGTGTCTGCAGCGAGAACCCGAAACCAAGCGCAAACCCCAGCACATTGGCTCCGGCATCGCCCAGCATAGCCTTGCCGCGCAAATCCGCGCCTGCGAATACCCCCGCTCCGATCGTAAGCGGAACCAGCAAACGCCATACATTCCAAGCGGTTTCCGTTCCGCTCTCCTTCCAGGAGGCGAGCCATACGAGCAGAAGCAGCGAAACAAAAAAGCCCTTCAAGGCCCGGCCGGGCCGGACGTCAAGCAGATTCACCGCATTGGTGGCGAGCAGAATAAGAAGCAGCTTGAAGGGCAAAAACCACAGCGTACGGCTATCCGCCACGAAGGTTGTCCCCGTCCCGCTGCGAAGCGTCTCCGCTTCCGGCAGCAGGATAAGCATTCCGGCCACTAAGGCCGTCCCCGCTTTGACGATCCCGGTCGTTATCCTCCGCTGCTCGATCCAAGTCTTCCAATGATTGCGGAGCCCTTTGACCTCCCGCTCCCCGAGCAGATCGTCAAGCAGTCCCGCAAAACCAACCATCGTAACCGCCAGTATCCATCGGTCTGTATCGGGCCAGGAGGAAGGCACTACGCACACCCCATACAGATACCACAGCAGAAGCAACAGCCACAGAAGCACGCCTCCGGCCGTCGGAACAGGACGTCCCCGGTAGTTCGTTTCCGAGAGCCCATGCTCTTGCAAAAAACGAATCGTTCCCGGCAGCAAAACGGGTCCCGCCGCGATCAGCAAGCCCGACGGAACCGCCCATTCCCATAGCCAGCCAGTCACGGTCAGCATGCCGGTTTTCGCCAGCACTGCCACAAGGTAAGTCCGACCTCGCAGAGCTGCTTGCCGCGATGGAGCCATCCCTGCCAGGTCCGCCCGGTCTCCCGGTGCCGGAAAGGAACTTCCAGTTCGACGATCCGAAAGCCGAGCTTGACGGCATCGACCATCATGCCGACCTCGGCGCCGAATCCCTGGTATTTCCTTTCGCAGCGCCGTAGCACTTCGCTTCGCATCGCCCGTTGCCCGGATAACGGGGCCCCCGAGTCGTAACCGCTAAGCAGACGGACGCCGCGACCGGCCAAGCCTCTGACCAGGCCGAAGCCTCCCGGAATGCTTGCCGGCGGAAGCTTCGCCACGGTCAAATCCGCATCCCCCCGCAGCACAGGCTCAAGAAGCAGAGGGAACTTTTCGGCGGTGCTGCCGAGATCGGCATCCAGAAATACGACAATCTCCCCGAGCGCCGCTTGCCAGCCCGCGAACATCGCCGCTCCTTTGCCCGAATTCACGGGAAAACGCAATACGACGTCAGCCCACGCGCAAGCGACGTCGCCTGTACCGTCGCGGCTTCCGTCATCCACCACGATGAGCTGCATATTGAATGGAAATTCCGCTGAGGCCTGCGCCTTCGAGACCGCTTCCAGCGTCGAAGCCAGCAGCCGGGACTCGTTCCACGCTGGAATAATGACGGATATTAGCGGAACCATTGGCGTTCTCTCCCTTCTCTCAATGCAAAAAACGGACAAATGAAAACCACGCTGCCCCCGGGCTTGCCGGCTTGCGCCGTTCGGTTGCGGGATATAAGCGGCTGATCCCCCGTGCATCGACAAGTCTGCTCCCGATCTTCATCCGCACAAGCCAGGTGCTGCCCATGCCTTTTCGTCCTTTTTCCAAAAAATCCTGCATATGGCTGTGCAGCCCGACGGTGACAATCTGCTCGCAGCCTTGTTCGTAAGCCAGCAGGAGCGCCGCATCCTCGCTCGTCCCTCCCGTCGGCAGGGAAGCCGCTGAAAGCCCGAGCCGCCGAAGGCGCTCCATCCCCGGAGCCGCTCCGTTCCGATAGCTATGTACGATAAGTTCCGCCCCGCTGAACAAAGCAAGATCCGATACGCTGTCCATATCCCCTATGATTATGTCGGGCTTGTACCCCGCTTCCAAAATGGCGTCAGCCCCTCCGTCCACACCGATCAGCACCGGACGGACTCTCCGTATGTAACGCTTCAGCGCGGCGAAATCTTCCCGGTACCCGCTTCCCCTCACCACCACCAGCGCATGCCTTCCGGGCAGTTCGGTCCGCAGCGTAACGGGCGGCAGCGGTTCGAGCAGCTGTTCCTTTTCCTCGGCAGCGTATTTCAGCGTATTCTCGATAAACCTGGCGAGCTGCTCCGGCTCCGAAGCTTGTGCGGCCCGGTATCCGGCGAGCCAGCTTTGCCGGGTAAACCGGCGGCAGGGCACCCACGACGTCCCCGTATCGATCCCGTGTTCGGTCACGG
>NZ_JTHN01000112.1 GCF_001399685.1 Paenibacillus sp. A3 | reverse complement strand
GCTGAACAAGAAGCCGGCCGCTCTGGTCGTGGCGCCGACGCAGCCTTCCACGGCGATTCCCGTGCTGAAAAAATATAAAGACAAAAACATCCCGGTGCTGCTCGTCGATACGGATACGGCCGATTGGGCGGATAAAACGGCCTTTATCGGCACGGATAACGCGACAGCAGGGAAAAAGGGCGGAGAATACTTGGCTTCGCTGCTGAAATCCGGCGATAAAGTAGCGCTCATCGCGGGCGCGCTCGGCAACCCGGCGACCGACGAGCGGATCAAGGGCGCGAAGGAAGCGCTGGAGGCGAAAGGGATGAAAATCGCCGCCAACCAGCCGGCCGACAGCGATAAAGCGAAGGCGATGTCCGTCATGGAAAATATTTTGCAGAACCATCCGGATCTGAAGGGCGTCTTTGCCGCCAACGACGACATGGCGATCGGTGCATTGCGTGCGGCGGAAGCGAAAGGCTTGAAAATTCCGATTCTCGGCACGGACGGCACAGTGGAATCCATCGAATCGATTCTGGCCGACAAATTGGGCGGCACGGTCGCGCAGAACCCCTATGAAATGGGCTACAAAGGCGTAGAAAATGCCGTCAAAGCGATCAAAGGCGAGAATGTGGAGAAGCGGATCGACAGCGGCGTGGAAGTCATCAACAAAGAAAACGCGCAGAAGAAGCTCGATTTCTTGAAAAGCTTGACGAAGTAAGAGGCATTTCATTATAGAGAGGAACATGGATATGGAGAGAATAAAAATAGGCATTATCGGCGCCGGCCGCATCGGCAAGCTTCATGCGGAAAACTTGAAGCAGCTTCCGCAGGTGGAAATCAAGACGATTTCCGATATCTTCGCCGACAATATCCGCGATTGGGCGGCACAGAACGGCATTGCCAATGTTACCGCTGACTATAAGGACATTATACAGGACCCGGAAATTGCAGCCGTCTTTATCTGCTCGCCGACGGATACGCACATTGCCATGATCGAAGAAGCGGCCAAGGCCGGGAAGCACATTTTTTGCGAGAAGCCGATCAGCTTCGCCTTGGATAAGACAGTGCAAGCGCTGGAGCTGGTCGAGAAATCGGGCGTCAAGTTCCAAACCGGCTTCAACCGCAGGTTCGACCATAATATGAGCCGGATTCAGGAGCTGGTCCGGGAGGGCAAAATCGGCGACACGCATATTTTGAAAATCACCTCCCGCGACCCGGCGCCGCCGCATAAGGAGTATATCCCCGCCTCCGGAGGCATGTTCATCGACATGACGATTCACGATTTCGACATCGCCCGGTTTATGGTCGGCTGCGACGTGGAAGAGGTGTTCGTACAGGGCGCGGTTCTCGTCGATCCGGTGTTTGCCGAGTGCGGCGATATCGATACGGCCATCATTTCGCTCAAGTTCAAGAACGGCGCTTTGGGCGTCATCGATAACAGCCGTCAGGCGCATTTCTACGATCAACGGGTCGAGGTGTTCGGCTCGAAGGGCTGCCTGACGATCCAGAACGATTATCCGAGCAGCGCGGAGCTCTATACTGCGGATGGCGTGTACCGGGATAAGCCGCTTTACTTCTTCCTGGAACGGTACAACGAAGCTTATGTAAAGGAAGTCAAGGCGTTTATTGACGCCCTCGTTCATGATACGCCGGTGCCGGTCAGCGCGAACGACGGCTACCAAGCCGAATTGATCGCGCATGCGGCAAGATTATCCTTGCAGGAAAAGCGTCCGGTCAAGGTGGAAGAAGTATTAACGCAATGGCATATTAGTGTATAATTGTTAATATGTCATTTCGTTGAAAGAAGTGGAAGCTATGAAGGCTACAATTTATGACGTTGCCAAGCAGGCAGGCGTATCCATTGCCACTGTCTCCAAAGTGATCAATCAAACGGGGCGCATCAGCGAGGAAACGCGGGCCAAGGTCAATCGGATCATGCAGGAGTTGAATTACCAGCCAAGCGTCGTGGCTTCGGCTCTGACGGGGAAGCAAACCTTCACGCTCGGCTTGTTGTTGCCCGATTTGGCCAACCCGTTCTTTGCGGAAATCGCGAGAAGTGTGGAGGATCGTGCGCACGAGCTCGGCTTCAGCGTCATGATTTGCAGCACGGATAATAATCTTTTGAGAGAAGAACGAAATATTTCGTTGCTGAAGCAAAAAAGCGTGGACGGCATTATCATTGCCACCGGCGTACGCAACGATGCGATATTGAAGGACTTGAAAAAACAAAACTTTCCGGTCGCGCTCATTGCCCGCGATATGCCTTCCCTGGCGATCGATACGGTGCTGGTGGACGATTTCATCGGCGGGCATATGGCGGCCTCGCATCTCATTGAGCAGGGTCATCGGCAAATTGCCGTCATCGCCGAGGACACATTGGTGATGAGCAGTAAGGAACGGATACGGGGGTACCGGTTCGCACTGGAGGAAGCGGGCATTGCCTATATTCCGGAGCTGGTGCGGATCAGCGATTTTAAAGTAACGGATGCGAAGCAGGTTGCCGGGGAAATGCTGGACTCCTCGCAGCCGCCGACGGCCATCTTTGCCTGTAACGATCTGCTGGCCACCGGCGTGATTCAAGCCGTACGCGAAAGAGGCTTGTCCGTTCCCGGCGATTTATCTATCGTCGGATTCGACAATACGCTGCTGGCGACGATTGTCGATCCTCCGTTAACGACGGTTGCGCAGCCCATTCAGGAAATGGGTCAGAAGGTCGTCGATCTGATCATTCGCATCATCAACGATAAAAATTCCACCAAGCAGCGCATCGTGATGCTGCCTGAGCTGGTTATCCGTTCCTCCGTGTCCCGGCCTGGCGAATACCGGAATAAGTGAGGAACAAAGGAGCCGTAAGAAATGACGATTGTATCCATGAAACACATGCTGGAGCGGGCGCTTGGCGGGCGGTATGCGGTCGGACAGTTCAATCTGAACAACCTGGAGTTCACGCAGGCGATTTTGCAGGCGGCGCAAGAGGAGCGGTCGCCGGTCATTCTCGGCGTGAGCGAAGCATATATCCCTTATATGGGCGGCCTGCCGTTCATCGCGGGGATGGTCAAAGCGCTCGTCGCGGAATACGGCATTACGGTGCCGGTCGCGCTGCACTTGGATCACGGCTCTACCTATGAAGTGTGCATCCGGGCGATGCACGCCGGGTTTACTTCCGTCATGATCGATGCGTCGCATCATTCGTTGGAGCACAACATCGAGATCACCCGCAGCGTGACGCAAGCCGCGCATGCGCTCGGCGTCAGCGTGGAAGCCGAGCTTGGCCGGATTACAGGGCGGGAGGACGATCTCGTGGTCGACGAGGCGGAAGCGATGTATGCCGTGCCCGAAGAATGCCTGCGGCTGGTCCGGGAGACCGGCATCGACTGCCTGGCGCCGGCGCTCGGCTCCGTGCACGGTCCGTATCGCGGCCAGCCTCAGCTCGGATTTGACCGCATGGCGGAAATTCAGCAGCTGACCGGGCTGCCTCTGGTCCTGCATGGAGGAAGCGGCCTACCCGAGGAAGAGATTCGCAGGGCGATCTCGCTCGGCACGGCCAAAATCAATGTGAATACGGACAATCAAATGGCCTTCACGGCCACGATCCGAAGCTTCCTGAACGACCATCCCGAAGCTTACGATCCGCGTAATTATTTGGTGCCAGCCCGCGAAGCGATTAAAGAGGCGGTCAAAGCCAAAATTCGTCTGTTCGGCAGCGGGAATCAAGCCTAATTGCATACGGAAGAGCGCCTCTGGCCCCGGAATGAGTATGAACTGCTCATTCCGCAGGCCGGAGGCGCTTTTTTGTTGGGAGGCGAGAGCGGAATTCTGGTCGCCCATTTCACATCGCTGATTATATTCACTGGTTGGCGAATAAATTTCAGCCGCAATTATGATAAGGAATGTTATGCCCATCCATACCATGTCAGCTTTTTTTGGACTACTTCTTAGCACGAATTTCACACCAAATACGACAACCAATGCAGACAATAAAGAAAGTGATTAGCGATGTTGTTCTAAACATGCTGCATCCCAATTTTTGTTGTTATTATATTACATTATTTATTTGACGTCACTTCGTAGTAAACAAATGGAAGCCGATGGCGGTTTAGCGTTACTTCCCTCCCTTGATTCTAATATGACATGGAGTTTGCGATCATGAGCGCCCCGGCCGATATAATAGCGGCTGTTATTGCCCCAGCCTGAGCACTAGGAACAAAGGCTAAGATTGCCGCAAGAATCGCAGCTACAGTATCAGTTTGTATCAAAGTGTAAACTTAATGTTTTGTTTCGCCATCATCAAAAGTTACAGCAACACCCCACCAGTACGAATTGCCATATGCTTTAGTTCCAATATCGCCAGTAGGAGACTGTCTTACTGGATTTTAGTTATTTGGTGCGTTTTCTAAAAGCTGCGAATTCTTGATCAGTTCAGTATTGAGCCTGCTTACCCGTTCAAACAGACTATAGGTTGGGCACCTACAACTTCCTGTGCAGAAGGTACAGCTTGTCAGGAGGCAGAACAGGCCGGAGACGGCACTGCGGCCGCAGCGTATGAACAGCAGGCCGATTACATTCATTGGCTGGCGAATGAGCTGCGGAAAGCTTCGGGGCAACAAATTGAGGTTTAACAAAAGCGTGCAACCTTTATGATGTAGTCGCTCGGACCTGACCAGATCGTGCAGAACGGACCTTGTTGCAAAGAATGTGAACAAGGGCCGAGCGGTTTTTTTGCATTTTTCCACGAAATCAAAATCGCCGCTCAAGGCTGAAAATCAAGATAGGAGAATTTCTATAAACTAGAATGCATACTTATAATTTGTAACTGAAGAGGAAAGGAGTTGAAACGTTTTGAATAACTTACTCGCTGCTGTTTGCGTACAAAGTCTAATTTATTTAATACTATTCTTGTTCATAAGGAAATTGATAGAAAACCAAAAAGTAAAGCTCAAAATTTATTGGGTAATGTTAACTTTCTTCGTATTGGGAATTCTTTCATCACTATCAATTTTTGTTATATCAACAACCTAAATACATTTTTTCATAAATAACTATTAAAAATACTGATCAACTTGTTTTTATAGTTTTACAAGATTAGAATATATTGTAGTAAAAGTAATATTATGAATAGGTGGGATGTAGTGATGAAAACATCGTTATTTCTAATCAGTAGTTTGATAATTTCCATTAGTCTAGTAAGTTGTTCGGATAAAACCGATAAACCAACAATCACGGCATCCAACGAAAACATTACAGAAATTAAAAACACACAAAACTATGATGATTTCACAAAATTAATGGAGGATTTTAAAAACAATATAGTTATAAGTGGTTTTTCTTTAATTCCACCAATGAAAACAATTTTTTTAATAGAAAGAGATTTTACATTTAACAAAAAGGATACAATTACTCTTAAAGGTGGAGTTAGTGATTTAAATACAACACAACAACAATTTATATTTGAAAATAATGATAAATCAATCCAGTTATATGTACGATTCGCTTATACAGAAGTAAATATGGGAAACAACTTGGTTGCTTGGGATTCTACTTCAGGATACGACGGAGCTGATCGTGAATTGTTGGATAGAACTGATATGGCGACTTACACATATAGAAACCTTATTGTTACTGTAACTCAAAATGCAAAAACAACTGCAAAAACTGCTATTACAAAAGAAGCAGTAAAGTCTGTTCTTAATGTGCTAGAAAAGTATTACAAATTAAAAGAGTAGGCGCATATATACGCCTACTCTTTTAATATCGTTTTAATTAGACGTTGTGCTTGTAACTTCGATATTTACATCGTTCATAGATACCGCATATCCACCAGCAGTCTCCTGATAAACTCCTACCTGAGAACCACTTGAAGCGTATTTTCTCCAAGTTAATATCCCGCTCGAATTAGCCGCAACTTGATAATTTGTTAAAAAGACTGTTGTGTATGGTTTTACAGTTTGGTTCGCACCATATTTTGTACCACTTGTCCATTGTCTCTCGTAGCCCCAGCTGCCGCCTAAATTCACTGTTAATTTAGCAAAAAACGCTGCCTTAATATCTGCGCTTCCACTAATGTTAACTCCTACATTCCACTTTCCTGAAGTAGTATATGTTTGTTCATACTGGATTGACGCATCACCAGAAGTACTGTTTTGATAGCGGAATGTTCCAAGATTCTGATAACGCCAATCCTTAGTTACATAATTTGGATTATAAGATTCGAAGGAATACGTATAGCCATCGCTCGGTGGACCCATTGTACTTATTCTTTTTGAAAGTGGGACAACTTCCGTGATGTTCCCATTTAAATCCGTTTCCCAAGCTCTAATTTCAGGAATTGGTTGTTTTTGAGAAACTTTGGAATCCGCCAACTCTTGTACTTCGCTAGGGATTTTTTCTTGAGCATTGGCATAGACACTAGAAGTTGTCAGTGTGAGTACAGTGAGAGCATAAACAGCAATCGTTCTAATCGGAATTTTCAAAATAAATACCTCCTCCTAAAATTTTTACCTCAATATCCGGTTTACGTTACTTTCAAAGACGAGCCCAATGTAACTTATGTATATTCACGTGGTTGTTATGGACTTTGGTACCAAAATGCAGGGCTAGTCCATTTTTCACCTCCCACCGATCCCAATTTTTCATCATCCTAAAACAAGTTATATTTGGGAATTTATTCAATCCCAAATACTTAAACGGACAATGAAATAAAAATGTTGCACACGCTAATATCTTTTTTTTGCCTATAAAAAAACAACCTTCTCGATGCGCTCACGCACCTGTAATCCGGCAACGTCCCTCCAAATTGAGTGATTTTGAACAATGGTCGGCCGACTGAATTGTTTTCCTAAAAAGTACCATGTATACCAAAATAATCATATGGGACAAAACTACTTTTTTCTGAGTAATTTGGAGTACTACGTCATTCGATAATACTGGGAATCTTCATAAAACATGTCAAAACTTGTATGTTTATGTCTATTTACGTCATTTTACAATTGAATTTCTCTGTTTTTTGCTGATAATCGTTATATCTCCTCCAAATGCTCTATATTGCCATCGAAAAGCCCCGGATGTAATATTATGGTATTAATCAAAAGGGAGTGTGTGGGACAAATGACAAATGTAGGCGGCGGGCTTGGGGCAGAAATTAAACATCATTTCTTTTATGCAGCGGAGCATCTTTTCAAGGAGGAGCAAAAAGCAGAGGCAGCTCCTTTGTACCGTTATGTCATTGAACGGGAAACGGATCGCAACGATCAAACTTTCATCTTCTGTCAATTTCGGTTATTTCAATGCTTAGTCGGTGTGAGTTCAGAGAATAACAGGGAATCATTAGAACGGTTTGAGCCGTTTTATTATCGCTTACCGGAGGATATTCAGCTTGATGCTTTATTGCTGCTGGCGAACGTTTGCTATTCATTAGGTGATTGGAAAAGGGTAGACCGTTATGGGGATGAACTCCATGCTTTAGCTCAAAATGTGTATGAAAAATCAAAAAAAGAAAAATTTGTTAAAAAGCTACATACTGAGCGGCATTTAGTGGTATATTTAGGTCATGGGCTACGCATCAAGGGCTTCGTACTTACTATGCAAGGGCGATACGAAGAAGCAAAAAAATACGTGGCAGCGTATTCAGACCTTGGATGGTTCGAGTTCCTTGACGAAACGGGGAAAAAGGAGGTTGAAAAATTTCGAGTTTGGAGCAAGGGGAACATGTATGCTCTTGAACTCAAAACCGGAAACGGAAAAGTAGTCCGTGAGTATGTCGATTTTCTGCAAAATCATCCTGCTGAATTTTTGGGTGGTGCCAAAACTATCATTGAGTCAGCAAATCGATTCGATTTTGAAGTTGACGAATTTTTGGAAACGCTTGTTAAAAAAATTCCGCCTGTAAATTCCGATGTAAACTATTTGGACGGTACGCAATTATTCCATTTTTGGTATGAGAAAGCATTATACAGTTTCAAAAAAAATCGACTTATTGTTGGGATCGATGAATTGCTATATGCCTTATATCTCGCGCAAGTTTTGAAGTATTATATGGGTTTTGAGAAATGTGCAACTTTGTTCCGGGAACACGGAGATTACGCGACGGAACAACAAAAGTTGGGGTACAAACATATCGTAGAAGGAGTGTTCGACTTATGAAAAAAGTATTTCTATCCTTAATGATGGGGTTGATTTTATTAAGTGGTATTATTCCTACTCAACCAACACAACCGGAACAGCCAACAAATATGGCAGCTCTCGACGATCATGGATGGGGCGGCTAATAAAAATAATAAGAGTCCCGGCCAGTGGTCAGGGGCTCTTTTGTTTTTTTCAAAAAAGATGAGATTTTTTCGCAAATTCGATGCGACGCAACACCAATCTCGGATGGTTCAAGTTTCTGGACGATGACGGGAAAAGGAGGTCGATAAGTTTGAGGAGTACCCCCATTCGTACCCTCCCGGTTATGCTGTCTGCGATCCAAGCAGCGAACCCAAAAAACCTGAACGTTGACGAATTATTCTTACGCTTTAAAGGAAGTATCAACAACCTCAATACAGTTGATCATTACATCAGTTCTAAGCAGCTCTTTATTTATTATGGTGTAGGCGAATAGACGAAAATAACTCCTGAGCCCTAGGGTTCAGGAGTTATTTTTTTCCTGCGGGGCCTCCGGGTCTGCAGGGAATTCTTATTTGAAGCCGCTTAGTAGCGGGAAAAACACTTTCTCGACACTGAGTCTTTCCTTACGCCGCCGCGTCCTCGCTGTCGAGAGAATCGTCGCCGACTTCGAGCTGATCGTCGGTGCTATCCGTTGACTCCAGATCGTAGCTGTTCCCGGTCCAAGCTTGGATTAACGCATTGGCATCGGCGATCAGTGCCGCTTTTGCCGCTTCGGAAATAACATCCTTCTTGGTCGTTTTGTCGATTTTCTTCTTAAAATCGTTCATCGCTTTGGCGGCCTGTTTTAGCTTCGCTTTCGCTTCATGCTTCTGGGCGGTCTTCAAGCTCGCGGCCAGCTTATTCTTGAGTGGTCCGCTTAGCTCTCCGGCTGCATGATAAGATTCCAGCAGTTGCTGCATGGAAGCGATATTGGTCTTAACGACAATCGAAATGACCGCCTGCGATACGTTGCCCGCCCGATCCGTCGCTGTCATTTGGATCGCGTGCGTTCCCAATTGGCCGGCCAAACGCAGCAGAGTTCCGGGGGTATACGGCTTGCCGTCTACCGTGATCGTTGTCCCGGCAATGCCCGACACAGGATCGGAGGCCTGCACATCCAGCGCAAGCGTCTCGCTGTCCATAAATTCGGTCCCGTTCGTCAAGGGAGAGCCGTTCGCCGTTGCAGCCAGGGTCGGAGCCGTTGTATCGACTTTCAGGAGGAGGGGCTTCGCCTTTTCCACATTACCGGCTTTGTCCGTAGAGCGGTACCGCAGTCCGTACATTCCGTCTGTGCTGAATTGGATCGGTTCCACGTACGGGTTCCAATTTTTCCCCAAATCCAAGCTGTATTCCGTTCTGGCGATGCCGGACTGTTCGTCTTGTACGGACAAGGTGACGGTTACCGGATGGACAAACCATCCTTGCTGCCCGTCCGGCCGGGAAGGCGAGACGCTCGCTGTCGTCACCGGCGGCGTTTTATCGTTTTCCCATTCGATCGATTCCTTCAACCGCGCAATCAGCTCCTGAAGCGGGCTGATCGAGCTTTCGTAGTCGTACGGGAAATGATTGAGCATTTCTTGCAATTGGCTTCTCAGCCCGCTGTCTCCTTTGCCCAAGCCCAGCAAGCCTTCCGCTTCTTTCACCAGCTCCAAATAGCGGTTCAACACCCCCGGTCCGTACACTTCAAACTCCAGTATGGAATAGCCGTATATCGTAGCTCTTTCGATGCCTTGAAGCTTGACATATCTGGCCTTGACGGCGGTGTCAAACTTGATCGTCTCGACTCCGCCTTTGCCGTCGATCACCGCATCGCCTGCTTTTACATTTTGCCACTGCCGGCCGTCGCCGGAAACAAGTATTTTGTACTTCTTGGCGTAAGCGCCTTCCCATTTGATCACGACGCTGTCGATATCCTGTTGTTCGCCGAGATCTACGCTGAACCAGTTATCGTCTGAAAAATGACTCGACCATCTTGTGCCCGTATTCCCGTCGACAGCTTGATCCGGGGACAAATGAGGCGCCTCGCTGGTCGATGCTTCCGCATGCTTGTTTAACGCCAGATTCATCCCGTCGAAGCTGACCGCCTTATTGTAAACGATCAGATTGTCGATGACGCCTTTAAAGGAGTTGGTGGAGCTTCCGATCTTCTCGAGCGGCAGCACCAAGGTATCGATCCGAGGCGACGCACCGTTCGTTACCCACAATTTTTCCACGTACTCGTTGCCATTGACATACAGGGATACGCCTTTGTTGTCTCCGGTCAGTAGCAAGTGCGTCCATTGTCCCGCCGGAACCTTGTATTGGAACGTGCTGTGATAATGTTCTTTGGAAAAGCCCAACAGCCCGGTCGTTCCTTCCTTGAGCTTCACTTGGCCGACAGGCGATTCCAGCAGCACCGCATCGTCCGGGTTGTCGGCATCCGGCTTGACCCACATGGAAACGGTCCATCCGAACCCTAACGCCTGCAGCGGCGTCTTGATGTAGCTTTCTCCTCCGCTGAATCGTACGCCTTTGCCGTATTTGCCGTCTGCCGCCGCCACATTTTTGCCGGTGCCATTGTAGCCGTTGCCGGAAGCGTCGGCGAAGCCGTTTTCGAACGAATACTTGATGACGTTGCCGTCTTCATTCGGGACTTGCAGCTTATGGGAGATGTTGGCGTTCGGTGCCTCGCCGATCCGTTCCGCTGCGGCTGCATAAGCGTTGTAGTCGGCGTCTTCCCGGCTTCCCGTCCACATTTTTTCGGACAGCACCTGCACGCCGGGGAACATTCGGTCATGGGAATCGTCCATCGATAGTCCGACGGAATCCGAAATGTCGTTCCACAGCGCCAGCATGGCGCCTTTCAGCTTCGGATGGCCGTAGGGCACAGTCGTATCGGTAAATACGTTCGGTTCCCACATCTTATACATATATTTAGGGTCGATCCGGTCTTTATACAATCTTGGCACGAGATACATGTAGCTGTTCTCGGTGTTGAGGATATCGTATCCAAGATCGATCGCTTGCCGGGCATCTCCGTAAGGCACGTGCCAAACATCCATCGTGGCCTCGTTGCTTACCGGGGTGACCCCGTTGTATTCCCTCATGCCGCCCCAAATATGGGGATGCTTGCCTTTGCCGTTGATATGCTTGATGAGCGTATCCATGTACCCGCGAAAAACCTCGGTGTTGCCCCAGTATTCGTCCGTGCCGATATGGACGTCAGGGCCGATAAAGGTCGGGTTGTCGCCATCGATATATTCGTCGAACAGACTTTTGACGAAATCGACCGTTTTCGGCTTCGTAATGTCAAGATGAGGTCCGGTTCCCAGAGAAGGATCGAAGCTGGTAAAAGCTCTGGAATGCCCCGGCGTATCGATCTCCGGGATGACATTCACGCCGTAGTCCATGCCAAGCCGCTGAAGATCGCGAAACTCCTCTTTGGTGTAAAAGCCGTTTTTGCTCGCAAGCCCGGGGTACGTCGTACTCTCCAAACGATAGGCCGCAGTCGTGCCGTCTTGGAACGGCGTCCCTACATCGTCGTTCAAATGAATCTGAAATTGGTTCATTTTATACCAGGACAACAGCTTGACGTAGTCTCTCAGGAACTCAATCGTATAAAACTTTCTGGCAACGTCGATCATGAGGCCGCGTGTTTCATATTTCGGATAATCCCTTGCCGTCCCTTTGGGGATCTGGGCATGAGCTTCATCCTGCTTCAAAATTTGCAGGGCCGATCTCGTTCCGAAAAAGACGCCCGTCACATCGGCCGATGTAATCGCGACATGATCGTTGACGTCGAAGAGATAGCCTTCTTTTCCCAGCCACGCTAAGGAATCGTCGATGGACAAATAAAGGTCGCCCGCTTGCGGAACGCCGTAAATAATGTCCGTTTGGACACCGGTAATGTCCCGCAAATCTTCCTTCGTTTGCTCCGCAGCCTTTTGCAAAGCCGTTTTATGGGCCGGATTGACCACGATTCGCGAGGTTGGTTTCAGGGTGAAATTTCCAGTCCGGCCATACCATTCGCGCAGCGACGGGATGACCTTCGGCTCCTTGTTCAAATCGTCCGTTTGCGTATACTGCCCCGGTACCGCAGCAAGCACGTTTCCGGTGATGGCCTTCTGACCAGTACTCGTATGTTCGACTTGAAACAGAAGATTCACTTTCCTGTCCACGAGGGGCGTGTGAATTTTCCCCGCTCGATCGATCACGGGCAGTCGGTCGCTGCCGTATACGGAAACCTTGTAGCCCTCGGGTACGCCAGGCAGAACGATCTCCGTCTGTCCCTTGGCAATAGGCGGAATCTGGGTGATGCCCTTCACGATTTTGGGTAATTCGCCGGCGTTGTACACCTCGAATTCGTAGAAGGAATAGCCGTAAAAGGTGCCTTCCACCGGTGCCCGCTCCACCCCTTGAAATTTCACGTACCTTGCTTTTATATCGTCAAAATCGGTCGTTTCCGTCCCGCCTCTGCATGCTATGTCGCCGTCATGGCCGAGCACGTTCGTCCAATGCTGTGCATCGCTTGAAACCAGTAGCTTGTATTTGCTGGCAGGGGTTTGCCATTTGATGGTCACCCGGTTTATGGTGAACTCTTCGCCGAGGTCCACATAGAACCACTGATCGTCTTGCAGCGCGGACGACCAGCGTGTGCTGCCGTTGCCGTCAACGGCATTGGCCGGCCCAAGCCAGTCCACTTCGTTCCCCGAAGCGTACACCGCTTGATGTACCGCCAAATTAACGCCGACCGGTGTATTGACAACATTTGCAGGCATGGCTCTGCCGCCGTAAACGGTTTCATAAACAGACCGGGTAACGGGAAGCGTCGGGGATACGTCACCTGTCCGTCCCGCTTCAGCGGCTGCCTGTGGCAGGCCTGCGGGGAAAAGCGTGGAGAGAAGCACCAGTGACAACAAACTAGAAAGCGTTTTCTTTTTCATGTTCTCCTCCTTGTGCGTTTTTGGGAAGCTTCTAATCATGTGCAGCCTGATGAGGCAACTTCATCTTTTATATTAAGAGGTCGGTTTTTCCATTCAAATAGACAACTTATTACTTTCCATATACATTTGATTACTTTTTACCAAAAAAAGAGAGCCTGCCGGTTGGCAAGCTCTTCGATAACTATTTCTTCACAATCGGTACCCAAACTTCGCACCGGTAGTCCTCTGCCATCGTATCGCCCGGCGGATAGACTTCCAGCTCGGGCGCGCCTGAAATTTCATAGCCCGTCGCCGGAAACCATTCTTGAAAGATGCGGCCAAATACGTTCTGGATTGCTCCGGGGAGCGGTCCGACCGAGGTGAAGATCGCCCAGGTGGAAGCGGGGATCGTTTTCACGGAGAACCCTTCCGTCACGGCTTCGGGGCCGGCTATGCTTGCAATGGTATACGTCATGGTCTCGTTGTCCGGCTGCATCTCGATGATGCCCAACAAATTCTCGTCCGCTCCCATGGAAGCAAGCTTGGCTATCGTGCCGTCACGATGACTTTCAGACCACAGCTGATGGATGAAATGCGATTGCTCCCCGTTCTGACACGTCGCTTGAATGGATTTGCCGACAACCGTAAAAGCCTCTTTTTCCACAATGCGGTAATCCATATCTTTGTCTCCCTTCAGTGATAGATGGAAGGAGATGCGGGGAAACGCTTTAAGGCTGACGCCCGGATTGCGGGCTTCCGACGGCGATATGCCGTGGATTTTGCGGAACGCCTTGGCGAACGATTCCGGGGAGTCGTAGCCGTATTTAAGCGCGACGTCCAGCACCTTGGCGGAAGTCGTAGCCAGCTCTTGCGCGGCTAAGGTCAATTTGCGCTTCCGCATATACTCGGCCACGGTCATTCCGGTCAGCATGTGAAACATGCGTTGAAAATGGAACGGGGACACATAAGCGGCTCTGGCAATTTCCTCGATATCCAGCCTTCCGTCCAACCGCTTTTCCATAAGATCAAGAGCTTCTTTCATCCGGATCAGCCAATCCAACCATACCCGCCTCCTTCGTACCTTATCCTATCATGGAATGACCGGCCGATCCTGTCATTGCGTGCTTTCCGCAGACCGGTTGCCTGTACGTTTAGCTTAGCAAAAACTTGCGGTTTCCAACGGCGTGGTGTTACTTTGGAATAAAATAAGCAAAAACGGAGGATGCTATGCAGCTTATCGCCATGATCACGATGCTGGCGGATCACATTGGCGCCGTTTTCTTTGAAGATCAGGCGATATGGAGAGTGATCGGCCGAATCGCCTTCCCGATCTACGCCTATGGCATCGTAATGGGATACAGGCACACGAGAGATTTGAAAAGCTATATGAAGCGTCTGCTTATCCTGGCCGTTCTATCGCAAGCGCCGTATATGCTGGCTCTAGGGAAGATGGGCGTGAACGCCGTAGGGACGCTGCTCGTATGCGTAGCGGTCTTATACGTCATGGAACACCGCAAGAAAAGCGTCTGGCTTCCGGTTGCCGTCGCTTCGGTCGTTGTCATGGAGGTTTTGAGCTTCGATTACGGCTTGTACGGGCTGCTGCTGGTGCTGATCTACCACTATACAAAAAGCCATGCGATGGTGGCCAGCCACTTTATTCTGAACGTCCTGTTTCTGGCGCTCAAGGGCTGGCTCCTTGGGGCATACAGCATTATTGCCACGATAGGCATCGCCTATGCACCTGCGCTGTATGGACGATTAGAACGCCGGAGCGTTCCGGGATGGCTGTGGAGAAGCTTTTATCCGGCTCATTTGGCCGTCCTTGCGATGATCGAGCCGATCGTTGCGCTGTACCGCTAGCTTTGCGGTCTCCTCACCCGTCTTCATCCGATGATGATTTTCCCTTCCGGGTACCGGTACAGTTCTTTTTTCGGATTCGGCTGCAAGGCGAACGCCAGCGTCACGAGTCCCACCCTTCCGATAAACATAACGCAAATCATCACAATTTTGCCGGCAAACGTCAGGTCGGCGGTCAATCCCATGCTGAGGCCCACCGTACCGAAGGCCGAGGTCGTCTCGAACAAGATTTTCAGAAAATCCTGGTCTTGGAAGGCGGACAGCAGCATCGTCGCGAAGGCGAGGAACAATACGGCGGTCAGCGTGAACGTGACGGCTTTGTAGATGTCCTTCGCGGGCAGACGGTGACGGAACAGCACGACGTCTTCCTTGCCGCGCAGCATCGCCACGAAAGCCCCGACCAGGATCGCGAACGTCGTGAGCCGGATGCCTCCTCCGGTGGAGCCGGGAGCCGCGCCGATGAACATCATGACGATCATCAGAAACTGCGTGGCGGTCCGAAGCTCGGCGATGTCGAGCGTGTTGACGCCGGCGGAGCGCAAAGTCATCGACTGGAAGAAGGAGGCGACGATTTTCGTGTCCCAGGGCATGCCGCCCAGCGTCTTCGCATTGGTGAATTCGAAGATCAGAATGAGTACGGCGCCCGTCAGCACCAGAATGCCGTTCGTCGACAACACGACCTTGCTGTGCAAGGAGAGCTTGCGGGTCTTGGGAAATTCGATCAGCTCCGAGATGACGACGAACCCGATTCCGCCGAAAAAGATGAGCATCATGGAAACGAGATTGATGCCCAGATCGTTGACGTAGGGCGTTAAGCTGCGGAAACCGCCGAACAATTCGAAGCCCGCGTTGTTGAAGATCGACACGGCATGGAACAGGCCGAAATAGGCGGCCTTCCCGAGCGGCATTTCCTGCGCCCAGCGCAGCATGAAATAGAGCGCCGCGATCCCTTCGATCGTTATCGAATACAGGAATACCCGGATGATCAGCCGGACGATGCCGTCAATGTTCGCGTGGTTCATCGATTCCTTCAACAAAAGACGGTCCCGCAGCGAGACCCGGCGCTTCAAAGCCAGCGTGAACCAGGTGGCCATCGTCATGAAACCGAGTCCGCCCAACTGCACCATCAGCAGCAGAACGATCTGCCCGAATAATGAAAAATGAACGCCGGTATCGACAATAATCAGTCCGGTGACGCATGTGGCCGACGTTGCCGTGAACAAAGCGTCGATGTACTTCATGGACTGCCCGTCTGCAGAGGCGGCCGGCAGGGTTAGCAGAAGGGAGCCGATTATAATAATGAGAGCAAAGCCTCCCGCCATCACGCGCGGCGGGGTTAATTTCATAAATTTGGATTTTGCCGGATTGCGCACCGGATTCACCTCAAAGTCATGTTTCCACGGTTGTTGTCATGGCTTTCCATATCATAGCATGGGATGATAAGGATTTCACTATGCACAAGGGGAACATGACCCGGATGGCTGAGGCGGCTGCCGCTTATTTCGGCTCCTGCTCCGGCGTCTGGACGTACCCAAGCTGCCTCGAAATCTCCAGCGCGGCACGCTTGACTTTCTCGCCGACGGCAGAGAGGCACCATGAGGCTTGGCGGCAAACGCGCGCTTGTCACCGGCGGCGGGGGAGGCGTTCGACCGGTGGCAGGGGGTCGACATTGTGATCAACAATGCGGGGATTGCGTACCGGGAGCCGTTTCTGGACATCCCGCTGGCCCATTGGGACGCGGTGATGGACATCAACGTGCGCGCCGTGTTCCGGCTGGGCCAGTTGGCCGCCGAACGGATGATCCGGCAGGGGACGGGCGGAAGCATCGTCAAGATGAGCTCCAAGAACGGCCTCGCGGACAGCTCGATGCTGGCGCATTACAACGCTTCCAAGGCCGGCGTCATCCTGTTGTCGCAATCGATGGCCGTCGAGCTGGCGCCGTACGGCATCCGCGTGAACGTCGTCGCGCCGGGCTTCGTCGAGACGCCGCTCGACCTTCCTGTTTCTCGCGTCCGACGAGGCCAGCTACGTAACCGGTTCCACGATCACGGTGGATGGGGGACATCTCGCAAAAGCAAGCGAGTTTTAACCGCAGCGGACCTGTAAGCCGCACAGCCGTCTGTTTCCTCGGCAGCCGCGCCAATGCCGCTTCGGCATTGAAGCTCGGCGCCGCTGCAGGGAAGGAGCGGCTTTTTGCCGTGTCACTTCCGCACGAATACCCGCTGTACGGCGTGGCTCGGTCCTTTTTCCAAAATCATCTTCGCGCGTCCTTTGGTCGGCAAAATGTTCTCATGCAGGTTGACCGCGTTGATGTCCCGCCAGATACCGGAAGCGGTTGCGACGAGTTCCTCGCCATGCAGCTCGGCAAAACGGTGGAAGTACGACTTCGGATTGAGAAACGCCGTTTCGCGGAGCATCCGGAACCGTTCGACGTACCACTGCTCGATGTCTTCTTCCTTCGCGTCGACATAAATCGAATAATCGAAAAAGTCGCTGACGAACACTTGAGACTGCTTTCCGACTTGCAGGACGTTGATGCCTTCCACGATTAAAATATCGGGCTGGCGGATCGTCTCCACTTCGTCCGGCACGATATCGTACGACAAGTGGGAGTAGACCGGCGCATGGACGACGGGCTTGCCCGCTTTAATATCGCGGATAAACCGGAGCAGCTTTTTGATGTCGTAGCTTTCCGGGAAGCCTTTGCGCTTCATGAGCCCTCGTTCCTCAAGCACACGGTTCGGGAACAAGAAGCCGTCCGTCGTAATCAGCTCCACGTTCCGGTGCTCCGAACATCGCGACAGCAGCAGCTGCAGCAGCCTCGCCGTCGTGCTTTTGCCCACGGCTACGCTCCCGGCGATGCCGATAATGAACGGAACCGGTTCGGCGCCGTTCTGCAGGAACGAAGCGGACGTGCGGTGAAGCGTCCTGGCGTTCTCCACCAGCAGATCGAGAAACCGCGTCAAGGGAAGATAAATTTCTTCGACCTCTTGAAACGGAACTTTGTCGTTCAGGCCTTTCAGCTGCTCGAACTCTTCCATCGTAATGCGAAGCGGCGCGGTAGCGGGCAGTCCGGACCACGCCTGACGATCGAATTCATAATAGAGGGAGTACGGATTCATCGGGACCTCGCTGTCCATCAAATGGTTTAGTAGTAATGCATTTTCATATCATAGCATGACCCGGCGGCGATTTCACTACTTGACCTGCTTTTGTGAAAAATCTTATGTCTGCCCGTCACGGAGGAGTTTATACTTCATGGCGTATTCGACCAGTTCGCTTTTTCTGGAGACATTAAGCTTATTCATCATTCTTGTCTTATGAGTATCCACCGTTTTGATACTGACGGATAATTCCCGGGCGGTCTCAACCAACGAATATCCTCTGGCAAGAAACCGCAGCACCTCGCGTTCGCGGGGGCTTAACAGGAGATAGGGATTTTGGGATTCGGCCGCTTTCGGCTTTTTTTTCAGCATCGCTGAAAGCTCTTTCGGCCTGAGGTAGACGTATCCGTTCATAACGGAATCAATGGCGGTGTACAATTCCTCGTCAACAGCCGCTTTCGGAATATAGCCGGAAGCTCCCGCATCCATAATAGTCGTAATATAGTCTTCGTCTTCGTGCATGGTCAACACGATAATTTTCGCTTGTTCATGATGCGATTTAATTTCGGTAAGAACCTGAATTCCGTCTAAAAGCGGCATGCTGATATCAAGTATTAGAAGATGCGGTCTTAAAGTGTCGTAAAGCCGGAGCGCCTCGACCCCATCGGCCGCTTCGCCCACAATGCTGAAGAATGGCTTCTTTTGCAGCAGCAGTTTTAAACCTGACCTCAACAAGGCGTGGTCGTCAGCTAGCATGATCGTGATGGTCTGTTCCATGATTACACCCTTTTTCCAGTTTTATCGGGATGGACACCGCAAGTTCGGTCCCGCCGGTATCGGCAGCTTTGAGGTGAAAAGAACCTCCCAACAGCTCGGCTCTTTCCTTCATGCCATAGATTCCGATTCGATTTTGCAGGCGAGCCCGTTCAACGTCTTCCTGACGTATCCCATGACCGTTATCATGGATAGTCAACCAAAGATAATGATCGACGGTTTCCATTGTAATGGCAATCCGGGACGCTGCCGTATGTTTGACTACATTCGTCAAACCTTCTTGAAGAATCCGGTACAAGGCTACGGCCGATTGACTATCGATGACCGTAGACTCTTCGGGAATGAATAACAGCACTTCGATACCGTATTTCTCTTCGAACTTTCTGGCATATTTCTTGATGGCCGGAGTTAACCCCATATCATCTAAAATCGGCGGTCTCAATTCCACCGCCAAATCCCGGATTTCCCGCAGGATGCTTGCCGCAATCTCGCGGCTCTCTTGAAGCAGCTCCTGTTGTCCGATGTCTTTGGCCTCATTGGTCAAAACGCGCATTGTAACCATCAGCGAAGTGAGAGCCTGGCTTGCCCCGTCGTGCAGTTCGCGGGAAATTCGCTTTCTCTCATCTTCCTGAGCGGATAACAGCTTCGAAATCAACGTATCCCGAAGGCGGTCCTTTTCCTGCAGCTCCTTCAATAAAATCTCGACTTTGGCACCGGAACTGATCAGGTTATCAGTCATTTCATTAAAAGCCCGCGCCAGTTTTCCGACATCATCATCGTTCGTTTCTTTCGCCCGTAAGGACAAATTTCCGGCTGATATGCCTGTTGCGACAGCAACCAAGCTATTGATCGGTCTGGTGATAATGCGGGTAACATAATACGCGATACCGGCAGCTCCTACGCAAACCAATAAGGTTGCCAGAATCAGCTTGCCAATTTTAGCGAAAATATAAGTTCTTGCCTGCTGCTCCGTCATACCGACGCGAACAAAGCCCACGTCTCCTTCTTCGATTGGAACAAGAATATCGTGGATATTCCCTTCGTCTGAAGTGAGCGTAACCACAGGTTGACTATTGAACTGATCGGGCGTGTGCGCATGTAATATCCCCTTCGGGAGGCGATCGGAGAACGTATGTCCGACAAGACCGTTATTGCTATTGATGATCAGGATATAACGAACGTCTTCATTCGCTTTTTGCGCTTGGGTGATCAGGAGATGAATCGAATAGTAATCATCGATAAGGATGTAGTCGGAAGACGATGCGGCGATCGTGTTCGCAATATTGAGGCCGCGTTTTTTTAGCTCTTCGGCCATCATATTTGTAAGCGACTCCCAGATAATCCATCCTAAAACCCCGGCAAGAAAGAGCAGCGCAAGAATAATCGCTCCGAATATTTTTTGGTTAATCTGAAATTTGCTCGTCCATTTCATAGGCTTCCCCGTTGATAAGAGCCTGTGCTGTAAGCGATATCATATAATTTGGATTCAAATGGAACAAATCGGTCGATAAACAAGCCCTGCAGCGCCGGTTTTAGGTCATCTTGTTCGTGCATCGACAAAAAAATTTCTTTGATCGTTGTCTTCTCTTCTTCAGATAAGCTGCTGCTGATGACAACGGGACCGGTGCCAGTCGGTTTGGATTTGTCGATAATTTTCAAGGCATCGGCAAGTTCGGGATTTTTAAGCCGGGTGTTTTCATAGACCAGGCTGTTCACAGCGACAGCGTCTACAACTCTATTGATTACAGCTTTGAGAGAGTTTTCATGATTGTATGTATAAACATAGCTGCCAAAAAAATGTTCCGGGGTTTCGCCAACTTCGGCCAATTTCTTGCTCACAAACGTATAGCCGGAATAACTGTTGGGGTCGTTAAAGGCAATGCTTTTCCCTCTCAGATCGTTTAGATCCGCAATCTGGCTATCCCGATGAACGACAATATAACCGTGATAATACGGCACCCCCATCCGCTCCTGCATCGCAATCGCTTCGAGTCCCTCGACGTGTCTGTAGGTGATATACGCTCCTGTTGAAAGGAGGGCAATGTCGGCGCCGCCGTTGATCATGAGCGTGCCAATCTCGCTGTAGCTCTTGCGCTGAATCAGAATAACAGGTTTATGCAGCTTCTCTCCGATATAATTGGCAATTTTCCGATAGTTCATAATCGTATTCATTGGCGACAGCACACTGGAGACGGCCACGCGAACCGGAGACGATTTGCCGTCGTGCGTATCGGAAGGCGCAGCCTCCGATTCGGAAAACGTAATTTGAGCATGGGGACGACCTTGCTGACATCCTGACGAAAGCAAAGCAAGCAGTAGAATAAGCAGTATCTTCGGCAGTCTTCTCATCCTGTCCTCCGTTCTTTATGCAAACAACCTCTGCAATAACATTCTAAACTATATTGATTGTTCCTAGTATAAGAATAATTCTGACAAGCCGCTAAATTATCTTACAAAAAATCAGATTTTTCCCGATCGTTTTCCTACTTGTCATTGCATGATAATAAAACAGAGAGGAGGCTATGGGATTTTGAAAGCACTATCAGCAGAAAATTCACAATCAAAGCCAAGAAATCGAGGTCGATGGGTATGATTTCATTCTTAAAGCCAAAAGTCGCAACCACAAAAATAGCGCCGGAAAACGTCCAAAAAACGTACAAGCGCTTCAGGTTGCAATCTTTAGCAGGCGTTTTTTTCGGTTACATGGCCTATTACATTGTGCGCAACAATTTCGCCTTATCTACCCCTCATCTGAAGAATGAGCTTCAACTAAGCGCTACCGAAGTCGGGTTGTTAACCAGCTGTTTGCTAATTGCATATGGAATCAGCAAGGGGCTCATGAGCAGCTTTGCCGATAAAGCCGATCCTAAAAGGTATATGGCACTCGGTTTGCTCATGTGCGCTTTGGTCAATATTATGATGGGATTCAGCACGGCATTTTGGATGTTCGCCGCGCTTGTCGTCCTGAACGGATTGTTTCAGGGGATGGGGGTGGGACCCAGCTTTATTACGATCGCCAATTGGTTCCCGCGTAAGGAGCGAGGAGTCGTGGGCGCCATCTGGAATATATCCCACAACCTGGGCGGCGGAATCGTAGCGCCGATCGTCGGTGTCGGTGTAGCCATGCTTGGTTCCGGGCATTGGCAGGCGGCCAGTTATCAGGTGCCGGCTGCAATCGCTATCGTTTTTGCCATGGTGGTCCTGGCCCTGATCAAAGGCTCTCCGGTAAGCGAAGGATTGCCTCCGTTAAACGAAATCATCAAGGATGAGTCCGATCCGGCAGCGCAGCGAAAAGCCGACTCTCATCCGCCGGAAAATATGTCCGTTTGGCAAATTTTCACCAAATACGTCTTGTGCAATAAGAATGCATGGTTTGTTTCGTTTGTCGATGTTTTTGTTTACATGGTCCGTTTCGGCATTATCAGCTGGCTGCCCATTTATTTGTTGCATGTAAAGCACTTCACGAAAGCGGAAATGAGCGTCGCCTTTTTATTTTTTGAATGGGCCGCAATTCCTTCTACGCTCTTGGTCGGTTATTTATCGGACAAGCTGTTCAAAGGATACCGCATGCCGCCCGCGATCATTGCGCTGGTGTTGATTTTCTTCTGTATCGTTGGCTATTGGCAGAGCAGCTCGTTATTTTGGATTACGGTCTTTGCGGCCGTCATCGGCTGCCTGATTTACATTCCGCAATTTCTGGCTTCCGTGCAAACATTGGAGGTAGTGCCTCCTTTCGCCGTTGGTTCTGCGGTTGGTTTGCGAGGCTTTATGAGCTACATTCTAGGTGCATCTTTAGGCACTACCCTCTTTGGTGTCATGGTTGACAATGTAGGCTGGAACGGCGGATTTTATGTGTTGTTGTCCGCAACGGTATGCTGCGTCGGTTTCTGTATTTTGACCCACTTAGGGGCAAAAGAGCTGGAACGCAATAAGTAACGATAATCCCCGGAATGATGAGAAAGCAGGTACGAACTGGAGAGTTCGGGCCTGCTTTCTTTTTTTGTGGAGTTGAATTTATGGATATACTGGTTTATAATGGAATCAAATGATAGATAAATCTATCAATTTCTTCGAAAGTGAGGCAGAGATTATGGCGACGGCCAGATCAGCAACAAGGGAGCTCAGGCTTCGTGCCATACTTGATGCGGCTACGGAACTCCTGGTCGAGAAGCCTACGGCATCCATGAATGAGATTGCCGAATACGCTGGGGTCGGCATTGCCACCCTGCACCGGTACGTGGAGAGCAGGGAGCAGCTGATGCTGCAGCTGGGGCTAAGAGCGGCACAGGTGGTGGGAGAGACGATAAGCCGTATCCCGCTGGACGAGGAATCGAGCGAAACCTATATTTCGCAGCTGATGGAAGCGCTGATTCCGCTTGGGGACAAAATTTATTTTCTTGCTCATGAAACCTCGCTGAATTACAACCCTGAGATGTCCGCGGCCGAGGAGAAGCTGAAGGAACCGCTGCGTTACATGATCCAATCGCTGCAGCGCAAAGGCCATTTCCGGCAAGATATGAGCAGCGAATGGATTTTGAACGTGCTGTATTCGCTCCTCTTTGTCACCTGGCAGCAGGTTCATGAAGGTCACGTTGCCAAAAAGTCGGCGGCGGCGCTAGTGCTGGAGACGCTGTACCACGGATTTAAAGCAAGCAAGCCGTAAAGCAGGTTTAAAAGAGGTTCGGCAAGGCAAATCGATTCGGGAGGATGGTTGTTATGAGTGAAGCGGGAGTCATTCCTCAGCCCAGAACTTATGGTCCCCTTGGTAATTTACCTTTGATCGACAGCAAGAAACCGACCCTTTCGCTTTGTAAACTTGCAGAAGAGTATGGCCCTATATACCGGATCACGCTTCCGGGTTATTCCAGCATTGTGGTGTCCGGACATGACCTCGTAGCGGAAGTTTGCGATGAATCGCGCTTCGACAAAAGCATAAAGGGCGACTTGGAGAACGTGCGCGCCTTTGGCGGAGACGGGTTGTTTACAAGCCGCACGGATGAGCCGAACTGGCAAAAAGCGCATCGTATTCTCCTCCCCACCTTCAGCCAGCAGGCGATGAAAGGGTACCATGCGATGATGGTCGACATCGCTTCGCAGCTGATTCAAAAATGGGCCCGTCTCAACCCCAACGAGAGCATCGATGTCGCGGAAGACATGACCCGGGTTACGCTGGACACGATCGGCTTATGCGGATTCAATTACCGCTTTAACAGTTTTTATCGCGAAACGCCGAGCCCTTTTATTAACAGCATGGTCCGCGCTCTGAACGAAGCTATGCTGCAAAGCGGGCGCCTGAAGATCCAAAACCTGTTCATGGTGCGAACGAGACAGCAATTTAACGAAGATATTCAAACGATGTTTTCCTTGGTGGACAAAATGATCGAGGAACGAAAGGCAAACGGGGACCGGGGGGAAATCGACCTGCTTGCCCGGATGCTGAACGGGAAGGACCCGGAGACAGGCGAGACGCTGGATGACGAAAATATCCGGTATCAGATCATCACGTTCTTGATCGCAGGACATGAGACGACAAGCGGCTTGTTATCGTTCGCTTTATACTTTTTGCTGAAGCATCCGGATGTGCTGCAGAAGGCTTATCTGGAAGCAGACCGGGTGCTGACGGATTCGTTTCCGTCGTATTCGCAGGTGCTGCAGCTCCATTACATTCGGATGATTTTAAATGAATCGCTGCGCTTATGGCCGACGGCCCCGGGATTCGAGCTCTATGCGAAGGAAGATACGGTCATTGGCGGAAAGTATCGCATTCGCAAGGGTGAAGGCATCGGGGTGATCCTGCCGCAGCTTCATCGGGACAAAGCCGCCTGGGGCGCCGACGCGGACGAATTCCGCCCCGAACGGTTCGAAGATCCTGGCAAAATTCCCAATCATGCCTACAAGCCGTTCGGCAACGGTCAGCGGGCTTGCATCGGCATGCAGTTTGCGCTTCACGAAGCGACGCTGGTTCTCGGCATGATTCTCCGGCATTTTGAGCTGGTGGATCATACGAACTATCAGTTGGACGTGAAGCAAACCTTGACGCTCAAGCCGGGCGATTTTCATATCCGCGTGCGGCTGCGGCATAAGACGGCAAGCCCCGCGGTTCATGAACCGGAAACAGCAGGCTATTCCCGAGCCATTGAAGCGGAGCCAAGGGAGGCGAAGACAAACCATCCGCTTGCAGGGGCGGAAAAAACGTCTTTGCTCGTGCTTTACGGCTCCAATTTGGGCACGGCGGAAGGGATTGCCCGCGAGCTGGCGGATGCCGCGCGGGCACAAGGCTTCCGAAGCGAAGCTGCGCCGCTGAACGATAGGGCCGGAAGGCTGCCCAAGGACGGGGCGGTGCTTATCGTCACTGCGTCTTATAACGGCAAGCCTCCGGGCAATGCGCGCGAGTTCGTGACATGGCTTGAAGGCGTGCAGCCGGGCGAGCTTCAAGGGGTTCGCTATGCCGTATTCGGGTGCGGGGACCGCAGCTGGTCCAATACGTATCAGGATGTGCCGCGGTGGATTGACGAGCAGCTGGCCCGGAAGGGAGCGGCAAGGCTCTCGTTGCGCGGCGAGGCGGATGCCGGAGGCGACTTCGAGAAGCAGCTCGATGAATGGCGGGTCCGCCTATGGTTCGATCTTATGCACGCTTTCGAACTGGAACGAAGCGACGCGGAGAAGGAGAAAAGCTGCATTCATATCCAAATGGTCAGCGGATTGGAAACAATTCCGCTTGCCCGAGCCTACGACGCATTCTACGCTTCGGTGAGGGATAACCGCGAGCTCCGGATAGCCGGCAGCGGCCGAAGCACACGGCATCTGGATCTTGCGCTGCCGGATGGGGTTACTTACCGGGAGGGCGATCTTCTCGGCGTGCTGCCAAGCAACAGTCTGGAGAATATCGGCCGGATTTTGCGGCGGTACGGATTAAAGGGGAGCGATCAGTTGATTGTCACGGCGGCAAACGGTAACGGCCTCGCGCATCTCCCGCTGGATCGCCCGGTCGGTATCCATGAGCTGCTGAGCCGGTGCGTAGAGCTGCAGGAAGCCGTTACCTGCGAGCAGCTACGCGAGCTTGCGGCCTATACGGTGTGTCCTCCGCACAAGCGTGAATTGGAAGCTATGGCTGAGGAGAGCGTCTACGAGGAGCAGATCTTGAAGAAGCGCATGACCATGCTCGACCTGCTTGAAAAATATGAAGCCTGCCAGCTGCCGTTCGAAAGGTTGATCGAGCTGCTGCCTCCTCTGCAGCCGAGATACTATTTCATATCCAGCTCCCCTCAGGTCAATCCCCGGCAGATCGGCATTGCCGTAGACGTGGTGCAGGACCCCGCTTGGAGCGGGCGCGGCGAATATCGCGGGGTTGCTTCGAATCACTTGGCCGAATGCAGGCCCGGAGAAGAAGTCTTGATCTTCGTCCGTACGCCCGAAGCCGGATGGCGGCTCCCGGAAGATCCGGCGACGCCGATCATTATGGTGGGGACCGGGACGGGAGCAGCGCCTTTCCGGGGCTTTTTGCAGGCGCGGACCGCTATCCGGGAGAAGGGAGCCGCGCTGGGCGAGGCGCATCTTTATATCGGATGCCGGAACGAGTCCGATTCGATTTATCGCGAGGAGCTTGAGCACTACGATAGGGAGGATGTCGTTACGCTTCATCAAGCTTTTTCCCGTGCGGAAGGGAAAAGCCGCATCCATGTCCAGCATTTGCTGGAACGCCATGCAACGAATCTGATGGGCATCCTTGATCGGGGAGGATGTATCTACGTATGCGGGGATGACGCCCAAATGTCTCTGGAGGTAGAGTCGGCGTTGCAAAAAGCATACCGGACCGTGCATGGAGCAGGGGAGCGAGAAGCGAAAGCTTGGCTGGAGCGACTTCGAACGGAGAGGCGTTACGCGAAAGAAGGATGGGGTCGCATGCATCCGGAAAATAGCGTCGCCCTAGTCGAATAGCAGTTCCCCGACGCTGTTTAAACCTCGGGCCGGAGGAGCAAACCGTTTTATCCAAACTATCCCTAATGATGGCTTCACGCGGATGTTACACTGGAAGCAGCATGAAGTTCGCGGGAGAGGGGCATTCGCATGAAACACAATGAAGGAAACGCTATTTATCTGATCACCGGGGTGATGGCGAGCGGCAAATCGACGGTCGCGCAGCTGCTGGCCGAGCAATTCGGCCGGGGAGTTCATTTGCGCGGCGACGCGTTCCGCAGGATGATCGTCACAGGCCGGGAAGAGCTGCTTCCCGACGCCTCGGAGGAAGCGACCCGCCAGCTGCGTTTGCGGTACCGCTTGGCTGCCGCCGCGGCCGATACGTATGCCGATGCCGGCTTCACCGTCGTCGTACAGGACGTCGTCATCGGTCCGATGCTGGAAGAGTTCGTCTCTTTCGTACGGCATCGACCGCTTTATGTCGTCGTGCTGGCGCCCAACAGCGAGGCGGTTGCCGCCAGAGAGGCGGCCCGGGGGAAGAAAGGCTACGGATTGTGGACGGTTGACGGGTTGAACGGCATTTTGCATAACGAAACGCCAAAAATCGGCCTGTGGCTCGATACGTCCGAGCAGACTCCGGAAGAGACGGTAAGCGAGATCAGGAGACGTTTTGCGGAAGAAGCGGCCGTCTGACCTTTGTTGAGCGGCTGCGCAGTCGGCCTTAATCCGATGCTTTTTGCGCGGATTAAGGTTTTTTTTCATTTCCCAGAGTTCCAATCTTTTCCGTTAATATTCCGTTTAAAAAAGTATCGTAAAGTACAGATTGTCAAACGGAAGAGAGTTGTAGGAAAATAGAATGGGAGTTGGGATACACATGTCCAAACCGAAAACATCAGCGAATTGGCGGCAATTGATCCGGCTGGTCCGGGAAACAAAGCCTTCCAAGGCTCTGCTTGCCGCCGCGCTGTTTCTAAGCATCATCTCGACCTTGGTCGGATTGGCGATTCCGCTGTTTACGAAAAATATGGTCGACAGCTTCTCGCTGACCTCCTTAAGCCTGACGCAGATCGTGCTGATGGGAGCGGCTTTCATCGTTCAAGCGATTGCGGGCGGCGTCGGCGTTTATTTGCTCAACCGGGCGGGGCAGAAGGTCGTTGCGTCCCTGCGGGACCGGCTGTGGAAAAAGCTGCTCGTGCTGCCGGTCTCTTACTACGACAATCATGAGACGGGGGAGACGATCAGCCGGATGACCAACGATACCGGCGTCGTCAAAGGCTTGATCAGCGAGCACTTGACCGGCTTCTTCACCGGCATTCTGGGGGTTGTCGGATCGATCGCGGTGCTGCTGTATCTCGATTGGAAAATGACGCTGATGATGCTGATCGTCGTGCCGCTGGCCATCTTGATTTTGGCTCCGCTCGGCAGGCAGATGCATAAGATTTCGGTCGGCCTTCAGGATGAAACGGCCGGCTTTACGGCGGTGATCAGCCGGGTATTGTCGGAGATCCGGCTTGTGAAGGCTTCGAACGCGGAGACGGTCGAATACCGGAACGGGCGGACGGGCATCGAGAAGCTGTTCCGGCTTGGCTTGAAGGAAGGCATCATTTCGGCGTGGGTCGGGCCGCTTATCTTCTTCATTCTGATGCTGCTGCTTGTGGTCATTATTGGATACGGCGGCGCGCGGGTCGCTTCCGGCACGTTGACGGCAGGAGATTTGGTGGCGTTCATCCTGTATTTGTTTCAATTCGTGCTGCCGATTACGCAAATTACGAACTTCTTCACCCAGTTTCAAAAGGCGGTCGGGGCGACGGAACGAATTGCAGCGCTGCTGGAGCTCGGGGAAGAAGACCATGCCTCCGGCAAGCCCCTTGATAACGCAGGCCGACCGTTGACGCTCGAACGCGTGACGTTCGCCTATAAAACCGGCGAAACGATACTGGACGATGTCAGCTTCACCATGCAGCCCGGCAAAGTGACGGCCATCGTCGGACCGAGCGGCAGCGGAAAAACGACGCTGTTTGCGCTGCTCGAGCGGTTCTACCCGCCGACCGGGGGCTCGATCAAGCTCGGAGACGAGCCGATCGAGGAGTACTCGCTGCCGTCGTGGCGCAGCCGCATCGGCTATGTCTCCCAAGAAAGTCCGCTCATCGCCGGGACGATCCGCGATAACATCTGCTACGGCTTGCCGCATGAGGTGACGGATCAAGAGCTGGAGCAGGCGGCGCGGATGGCCTATGCCGATACGTTCATTCACGAGCTTCCGAACGGCTACGAAACGGAAGTCGGCGAACGGGGCGTCAAGCTGTCCGGGGGACAGCGGCAGCGGATTGCGATTGCGCGGGCGCTGCTGCGCAACCCGCAAATTTTGATGCTGGACGAGGCGACCTCCAGTCTGGACAGCAAGTCGGAAATCGTCGTGCAGCAAGCGCTGAACAATCTGATGCAGGGACGGACGACGCTGGTTATTGCGCACCGGTTGTCAACCGTGGTAGATGCGGACCAAATCGTCTTTCTGGAGAAAGGCAAAGTAACGGGCATCGGCACGCACGAGCAGCTGTTCCAAACGCATGCGTTGTACCGCGAATTCGCCGCACAGCAGCTTCGCATTCAAGAGCAACACGTTTAAACCTATCGCGGATAAGGAGGGACGGGAGTGGAAGTACAGCATCAGGTGAACCGGAAAGCGGCTCGCGGATGGAGATTTTTTAAAAGCGTTTGCGGGATTTGCCTATTACTTTTATTTTCGCTGGCGAGCTGGTCGGCCGCTTATTTCTTCATCCGCTATTTGCTGAATGCGCTTGGCAGCCGGCCTTCCGATTATGTCGGCCAGCTATTTACCCAATTGGTTGCGTTTGTCACCAGCATGGGGATTATGGGGACGATCGGCGTGATTTTTCGCGACAAGCGCATGGAAATGTTCCGGCCGATGATCGAAGCCATGAAGCGGATCGCCAAGGGCGATTTCACCGTCAGCATTCCCCCGGATGAGCGCGTCCCGGGTCAGTTCGGCGAGCTCGTCGAGAGCATCAACCACATGGCCGTCGAGCTCAATCAGATGGAAAAAATGCGCCAGGAGTTTATCTCCAACGTCTCCCATGAAATCCAGTCGCCGCTGACGTCGATCGGCGGCTTTGCCCGTATCCTGCAGAGCGACGAGCTCAGCCGGGAGGAACGGATGCATTATCTCGGCATCATCGAAAAGGAAAGCGCCCGGCTGTCCAAGCTGAGCGAAAACCTGCTGAAGCTGACCTCTCTCGAATCCGACCATCATCCGTTCGAGCGGAGGCGGTACCGGCTCGACAAGCAGTTGCGCAGCCTGATTCTGGCATGCGAGCCGCAGTGGCACGATAAAGGAATCGACATGGATGTGTCGCTGGAAGACGTCAGTATCGAGGCTGATGAAGATTTGCTGAGCCAAGTGTGGGTCAATCTTCTGCACAACAGCATCAAATTCACCCCGGCCGGCGGGACGATCGGCATTCGGCTTAAGCGCAACGGGCAGCAGGCGATCGTATTCGTCACCGATACAGGGATCGGCATCCCCGAGAACGATGTGGCCCATATTTTCGAGCGGTTCTACAAGGCGGATAAATCCCGCAACCGAAGCACGGGAGGGAGCGGGCTCGGGCTTGCGATCGTCAAGCGGATCGTTGAGATGCATACGGGCTCCGTCGCCGTACAGAGCGTTTCTGGTCAGGGAACGACGTTTACCGTCAGGCTTCCGGCTTTGCCTTGAGCGGTTGTGGCAAAAGGTAACGCGGGTTGTCATGATGGGGATACCCGTATAAAATCGAGGGCGTCGCTTTCGGCGCATGCTCGATTTTTTTACGTCAATGTTGGCAGCGCCAGCTTTGCTCAGCTTGACAGGACGAGCGCTAAGGGAATATAATACAGGAAAATTGAACCGGTTCAAATTATTTTGTCATTGTTATGGAAATGTTTTCATTTAAGCATTTCCTTTTATTTAAAAACTGATTTGAACCGGTTCAAATAAAGGGGGCGCGGATCGTGAAGCTCACCATTAACGACTTGGCGAAAATGACCGGTCTCGCCAAAAGCACCATATCGGGCGTGCTGAACAACAAGGACGGGTTTTCGGAGAAAACGAGACAGAAGGTGCTGGAGGCGGCCGAGCAGTACGGCTACGTTCCGAATGAAATTGCCCGGGGATTGTCCACGAAATATACGAAAACGATCGGGCTTGTCATCAAGGACATCACCAATCCGTTCTACAGCAAGCTGACGAAGGGCGTTCAGGAGGTCGCGGGCGAATACGGCTATACGGTATTTCTATGCAGCAGCTTCGAAGATCACCGCACCGAAAAAGAGCAGATTCAAGCCATGCTAAGCAGACGGGTTGACGGCTTGATCGTTGCGCCGCTGCTGGAGGAGGTGACGTTCGACCACTTGTTCGATCTGAAAGCGAAGTCCGTCCCTTTCGTATTGCTCGGAAGCGTGCCTGGGCTGGACAGCTCGTATGTCGAGTTCGACGATTACGACGGCGGTCGGCAGGTGACGGAGCATTTGCTCGAACGGGGCCATCGCAGCATCGGCTTCGCTGCCGGGCTCCCCACGTCCAGGGCTTCGCGGGAACGCCTTCGGGCATGCCGGGATGTTTTGTCGGCGCACGGACTGGCTTTGCGGGCGGAGTTTACTTTCGAGGGAGCCCAAGAGCTTGCGGACGGGGTGGAGGTCGGCCGAAAGCTGATTGCGATGAAAGAACGGCCGTCGGCGCTCATCTGCTTCGACGACGTTGTCGCGCTGGGGGTCGTCAAAGCTTTTCAAAGCGAAGGCCTTCGGATTCCGGAGGATCTGTCCTTGATCGGCTTTGACGATATCGACCTGATGATTTTTCCGCTGACGACCGTTTCCATCCCAACCTATGAGGCAGGCAAAGCGCTGGCGCGTACGCTGTTCGGGCAGATTTTCGGCGGGCCGGATACTCCGGCGCAGCGCATCGTCTTCGACGAGAAGCTCGTCGTACGGCAGTCCGTGCTAACGGTGACGAATTGAAATGAGTGTCTTGAGATTGAATCTGCAACATACGAATGGAGGATGATGGGATATGAAGCAATGGACGATCGAGCAGGTGACCGCCGAGGCGTACGATAGCCGGGAAGCCATGGGGAAAGCGGCGGCGCAGCGGCTGGCGGAAGCGATCCGGACGAAGCTGCAGGAGAAGGAGACGATCGCGGTCGTGTTTGCTTCCGCTCCGTCGCAGAACGACTTTTTACGTTCGCTGCGCACATTGGATTCCGTCGCGTGGGAGCGCATCCGCTGCTACCATCTGGACGAATACGTGGGCTTGCCGACCGAGGCGCCGCAGAGCTTTGCGACGTATTTGCGGACGGAGCTGTTCGCATTTCGGACGCCGCTCGAATTTTATGCGCTGAACGGCTTGAACGATCCTGTGGCAGAGTGCGCCCGCTACACGGAGCTGCTGGAGGGGCACCCGATCGATATTGCCTGTATCGGAATCGGCGAGAACGGGCATATCGCCTTCAACGATCCTCATGTGGCAGACTTTGCCGATCCCGCCCGCATTAAGAAGGTCGAGTTGGACGAGACGAGCCGCAAGCAGCAGGTCAACGACGGCTGCTTCCCGCAGCTCGATGCGGTGCCGCGCGAGGCGCTGACGCTCACGATCCCATCCATTGTATCGGCTTCGCATATTATTTGCACGGTGCCTGGCGAGCGCAAAAGCGAAGCGGTCTACCGCACGTTGTTCGGCCCGGTCGACTTGTCCTGCCCGGCGTCTATCTTGAGACGGGCGGCCCGCTGCGATATGTTTCTGGATTTCGCCAGCGCTTCCCGCATTGCATCGCAATAACGGCGCATACCAAGGAGGGACGAAAGTGACCGATCCCAATATGATCGTAATCGAAGGGCGGCGGGCGGATACGGGGAAACGGATTCGTTTGGCTGCATCCGGGGGTATCATTGCATCGATAGAGGACGCAGAAAGCTCAGGCAAAGCCGCCGCAGCATCCGACGAGCTCTGGATTGCTCCGGGCTTCGTCGATCTGCAGATCAACGGGTACGGGGGAGAGGACATTAACCTGACGGGAGCCGATATGCACCGGCGGGAGGAGACCGTGAAGCGGCTGGTTCGTGCGGTGCTGGCTTCGGGTACGACATCCTTCTGCCCGACGGTTATTACGGCGAGCTTCGAGCAGATGAAAGACTGCATGACGGCGGTACGGCTCGCTTGCGAGCAGGATGAGCTGACGGCTTCCGCCGTATTGGGCATTCATATGGAAGGACCGTACATATCAGGCGAAAACGGACCCCGGGGCGCCCATCCGGCGGAGCATGTACGGGACCCGGACTGGGCCGAGTTCAACTCATGGCAGGAAGCTTCTGGGGGCCGCATCCGGTTGGTTACGCTGGCGCCGGAACGCCCGGGCGCTGCGGAATTTATCCGCAAGCTGACGGAAACGGGCGTCGTTGCCAGCATCGGCCATACGGCGGCCGATCACGAGCACATCGCGGCCGCTGCGGAAGCGGGAGCGCGGATGAGCACGCATCTCGGGAACGGAGCTCATCCGCAGCTTCCGCGCCATCCGCACTATATTTGGTCGCAGCTGGCGGAAGACCGGCTTGCCGCCAGCGTCATCTGCGACGGACATCATCTGCACCCTTCTGTCGTGAACGTGATGCACAAAGTGAAAGGCGACGCCCTGCTGCTTGTCAGCGATGCCGTACATTTGGCGGGCCTGCCGCCCGGCACCTACCGCACGCATGTCGGCGGCGAGGTCGAGCTGCTGCTGTCCGGCCGGCTGCACATGGTGGAGAATCCGAACCTGCTTGCCGGAGCGGCGGTTAGTCTCGCGGACTGCGTAGGGCGATTCGCCCAGATGACAGGCTCCCCGCTGGCCACGGCCGTAGCGATGGCGACGGATAGACCGGCACGCCTGCTTGGCTGTGCGGGGATCGGTACGCTGGAAGTCGGGCAGGCTGCGGATGCGGTGACGTTCCGCTGGAACGCCGAGGCGGGCAAGCTGGACGTGCAGGCGGTATACAAGCGGGGCCGGCTCGTCGGGCCGGAGAGGCATGGAGATTCCGTCTCGGACACGAGGGCATAGAAAAAAGGAGGCACTCAAGCCTCCTCAGAATGTTTAGGAATCCTAGAAAGTAAAAAATCTCAGACAAATAG
>NZ_JTHN01000111.1 GCF_001399685.1 Paenibacillus sp. A3 | reverse complement strand
ACTTTCTCAACACTCTGAGGCTGTCCTCGGGGGACAGCCTCATCATTAAAAGTCTTAACGGTTCAGGACCTCGATAATCAATTTGTTCACCAATCCGGGGTTGGCTTTCCCCTTCGTCTCTTTCATTACTTGACCGACCAGGAAGCCGACAGCTTTCTCTTTGCCCGCTTTGAAGTCTGCCACCGATTGCGGATTGCCCGCAACGATCTGCTCGACGACAGCCAAAATCGCGCCTTCGTCGCTGATCTGCACCAGCCCCTGCTCCTCAACGATCGTCTGCGGAGCTTTGCCCGTTTCCAGCATCGTTTTAAAGACGGTTTTGGCAATTTTGCTGCTGATCGTCCCCTTTTCCATCAGTCCGATCATTTCGCCGAGACCTTTGCCGGTCACTTTGACATCCTGCAGCTCCAGGTTATTCGCGTTCAAGTAGCCGAGCAGATCGCCCATAATCCAGTTGGAGACGGCTTTGGCGTCCTTGGTGAAATTCAAGCTTTCCTCGAAAAAGTCAGCCAGCTTGATCGACGACGTGATGACCTCCGCGTCGTAGCTCGGCAGTCCGTATTCGCTGACGTAGCGCTTCTTGCGGGCGTCCGGCAGCTCGGGAATCGATTCGCGAACGCGCGCTTTCCATGCGTCGTCGATATGCAGCGCCACGAGGTCCGGGTCCGGAAAATAACGATAGTCGTGCGCTTGTTCCTTGCTCCGCATCGTCAGCGTCTTGCCCTGCGCTTCGTCCCAACGGCGCGTTTCCTGTACGACTTTGCCGCCGCTGTCCAGCACGTCCGCCTGACGCCATTCTTCGTATTCCAGTCCGCGCTGTACGCCACGGAACGAGTTCATGTTCTTCAGCTCGGCCTTGGTGCCGAATTCCTTCTGCCCGTAAGGACGCAAGCTGATGTTCGCGTCGCAGCGCAGCGAGCCTTCCTCCATCTTCACGTCGGAAACGTCGCAGTACTGCATGATCGCTTTCAGCTTCTCCAGATACGCACGCGCTTCCTCGGGGGAGCGGAGGTCCGGCTCGGACACGATCTCGATCAGAGGCGTGCCGACGCGGTTAAAGTCGACAAGCGAGGCATGGCCTCCGTCCACGTGCGTCAGCTTGCCCGCATCTTCCTCCAAATGCACGCGCGTAATGCCGATGCGCTTCGTTTCGCCGTTGACCTCGATTTCAATCCAGCCATGCTCGCCGACCGGCTTGTCATACTGCGAAATTTGGTACGCCTTCGGGGAGTCGGGGTAAAAATAGTTTTTGCGGTCGAATTTGCTCTCCGTTGCAATCTGGCAGTTGAGCGCCATCGACGCTTTCATCGCGTACTCCACCGCTTGCTTGTTCAGCACGGGAAGCACGCCGGGGTGTCCGAGACAGATCGGACACGTATGAGTGTTCGGCGGAGCTCCGAAGGCGGTGGAGCAGCCGCAGAAAATTTTGGAGTTCGTGTGCAGTTCAACGTGCACCTCGAGCCCAATGACCGTCTCGTATTTCTTGTCGGTTGCTGCTGTCACTAAAGGTGGCTCCTTTCTATTACAGCTGCGGACGCTGCTTATGGAAGTCGGTTTGCTGCTCGTAAGCGTGAGCGACGCGCAAAATCGTCGATTCGTCCAGCGCCTTGCCGATAATCTGCAATCCGATCGGAAGACCGTCGGCAAATCCGCAAGGAACGTTGATGGCCGGAATGCCGGCGAGGCTGACGGGAATCGTCAAAATATCGTTCAAATACATGGTCAGCGGGTCGTCCGCCTGCGCGCCGATCTTGAAGGCCGGCGTCGGAGCCGTCGGTCCGATAACCACGTCGTATTTTTCGAACACCTGCTCGAAGTCGCGTTTGATCAACGTACGGACTTTTTGCGCCTTCAAGTAGTAGGCATCGTAATAACCAGAGCTAAGCGCGTACGTTCCGAGCATGATGCGGCGCTTCACTTCGTCGCCGAACCCTTGGCTGCGGGATTGAACATACATATCAAGCAAATTTTTCGGATTGTCCGCGCGCACGCCGTAACGTACGCCGTCGAAGCGCGCCAGGTTGGAGGACGCTTCGGAGGAAGCGAGTAAATAATAAGTAGCGACAGCGTATTCCGTATGCGGCAGCGATACTTCTTCCACGATAGCTCCCTGGCCTTCCAGCACCTTCAAAGCGGTCAAGACGGCATCCTTCACCTTCGGGTCGATGCCTTCGCCCAAATACTCCTTCGGGACGGCAATCCGCAGCCCCTGAACGTCACCCGACAAGGCGCTGACGTAATCCGGGATTTCCGTGTTAAGCGACGTGGAATCGAGCGGATCGTGCCCGGCAATCGCCTGGAGCAAATAAGCGCTGTCTTCGACGTTCTTGGTGAGCGGGCCGATTTGATCGAGCGAGGACGCGAACGCGACCAAGCCAAAGCGGGAAACGAGCCCGTAGGTCGGCTTAAGGCCGACAATGCCGCAATATGCAGCAGGTTGGCGGATCGAACCGCCGGTGTCGGAGCCGAGCGAGAAATACACTTCGCCGGCCGCTACCGCCGCTGCAGAGCCGCCGCTGGAGCCGCCCGGAACATATTCGAGATTCCACGGATTGTGCGTCGGATGGAAGCTGGAGTTTTCGTTGGAGCCGCCCATCGCGAACTCGTCCATATTCAGCTTGCCGATGCTGACCGCATCCGCTTCCTTAATCTTCCGAACCGCTGTTCCGTCAAAAATCGGGTTGTAGTTGCGCAAAAATTGGCTCGCGCACGTCGTCGTGACGCCTTCGGTAACCATGTTATCCTTGATGCCGATCGGCAGCCCGAACAGCAACCCGCGCGGTTCGCTGCCGCCTGCTCTGGCGTCCAGCTCCTTCGCCTTCGCACGGGCGTTCTCCTCGTCCAACGTGAGAAACGCCTTCACTTTACCGTCTACAGCGGCAATGCGTTTATACGACTCGTCCACCAGATCGGAGACGGTGATTTCCTTCGCATGAAGCTTGTTATGCAGTTCCTGCAAACGCAAATTAAACAAAGACAAGCACAAGTCCTCCCTTCAGGTTCGCCTCGGTAGATTCCACACTTATTCCAATACGGCAGGCACTTTGATCTGCCCGTCTTCTTCGTCCGGGGCGTTAAGCAGCACTTTCTCAATCGGCAGCGACGGTCTGACCTTGTCTTCGCGCATGACATTGACAAGCGGCATCGCGTGGCTGGTCGGTTCGACATCGTCCGTGTTCAATTGCTCCAGCTGCCCGGCATATTTCAATATGGCGTTCAACTGCTCGGTAAACTGCTCTTTCTCGCGGTCGCTCAGCTCCAGTCGGGCGAGAGCGGCTACATGTTCGACATCCTTCACGGTTATGCTCATTCCTGCACCTCACTCTACTGACAATCATTCTTATTATTATAGCGGAGTTAAGGGTTGAACTCAATTGGGAACGGCGTGATTTTGCCCAAAAGAAAAAGAACCGGCAGCGTCCTTTCAAGGTCGCAACCCGATTCTTTCGGTTCAATCTATCACGTTTCTATTAAATGCTGCTTCAAATCCAAGCCCTCAGATTGACTTGCTTGATGAAGTCTTCCTTGGACTGCACCTCTTTGTTCGTCTCCGCTACGACTTCTTCCGCATCGCCGTTCATTACCCGGCGAAACAGCTCTTCGTTTTTCGTCGCGAGCGCAAAATCGATCAGCGCTTCTCGTTCCAACCGATCCACTTCCTGCTGAATGAGTACTTCCTCCAGCTCGACATCGGCGCCCGGTACGAAGTAATGCTTGTTCACTTTCGGAATCCGAACCACGTAATCGAACACATTGTCCGCATTGCGGTCGTACGCGATAATATATCCATATTCACCGATCGGCAAATTTTGTTCGAAGCTGTCGCCAATAATAACGATCTTCTGTCCCAGACGCAGCATGGACGTTCCCCCTCTTGGTCAACCGGCCCTTGCCTTGGATTCATGCTCTGTTTGCTGATTTAATATAGATCATAGTGTGAGGAATTTGTGTATGATGCAATGAATCTCTCTTGCAACGGTAGCAGAGCGTTTATGATGAATTCTATTAATTTTATCATCTTTTTGAGGGTTAGGCAATGCGGCAAGCCTCGTCCGTGCGAACGAAAAGGATCCTGCTTGTCTAGTGGCAGAAGGGCGTGGACGCTGTTCCGGCCAATCTATCTAAAAGACAGAATTGCTAGGCCAGATTTGGAAGGGATTGGTCTTCAATTATACCTTTTTTGTGCTAAAGTAATAAAAAACATGCTGCCCATTTATTACGTTTGAAAATGAGGAGCAAACAAGCGGAAAGGTGTGGGGTATTTATGACAGACCATTTGAGGTTTCCGATCGGGCAGTACGAAGCTCCGGCAAAGCCGGATGCGGAGACGATTGCGGCTTGGATCGATGATATTGCCCAGCTGCCGCAGCAGGTGAGAATGGCAGTTCAAGGAGCCGATGAGGCTCAGCTTGATACGCCGTACCGGCCGGGAGGATGGACGATGAGGCAAGTCGTTCACCATATGGCGGACAGCCACATGAACAGCTTCATTCGCTTTAAGCTGGCATTGACGGAGGAAGTGCCGGTGATTAAGCCGTACCGGGAGGAACGCTGGGCGGAGCTGCCGGATACCCGGCAAGCCCCGGTCGCGTTATCGCTTGCGCTGCTGGACGCCTTGCACGAACGATGGGTGCTGCTGCTGCGGGGACTCTCGGATGATGAGCTTGCAAGAGAGTTTCGCCACCCGGACAACGGCATCATCCGGCTTGATCAAAATATTGGACTGTACGCTTGGCACGGCAGGCACCATTTGGCGCACATCCGCCTTATAACCGGATGAGCCCTTCCCGCGATACGGTCAGCTTCTCGAAGCCGTTGTCCGTCACCGCGTAGCTGTTCTCAATCCCGACAACCCCTCGCCCGGGGAAGGTGAACTTCGGTTCGATCGCAATAACCATCCCCGGTTCCAGCGGATACCGGAAGCCTTTGGCCAGTACAGGCAGCTCGTCGACCTCCAGACCGATACCGTGTCCTAGAAATTTGACCTGATCGTCGCCGAAGCCCATATAATGCTCGCCAAGCCCTGCTTCCTGGGCCATTCCAAGCGAATGGATGTAGAGCTGCTCGCACAACGTACCGGGCTTCAGCATCGATTCGACGCTGCGGATGATCGCCTCGGATACGTCATATGCCTGCCGCAGGTCGTCCGGCAATTCGCCGATCACGGCCGTCCGGGTCTGGTCGATCACGTATCCGTCGATGCAGCATCCGATATCGATCAGAATCGGCTCGCTCCGCTCAATCTTCCGCCGGCTCACGCTCTGCGGGACTGCCGGACCGAGTCCTTGACCGCCCGCAGGGCCGTCAAAATAGGTCGGCTTGGCAGCAGCTTCGCCTGCGCCGATCACCCCCGTAAGCACTTCTTGGTTATATCCGCGCAAACGCATCACCCCGATGTGTCCGTGCAAACGGATATAGTGCTCGACGGCACTCATCAGCTCCAATTCGGTCGTGCCCGGCTTAAGCTTCGCAAGCGCATCCTCAAGAGCGCCGTCGATGATTCGTGCAGCTTCGCGGATACAAGCGATCTCGCGCGGCGATTTGATCATACGAGTCTCGCGGATCAGCATCGACCCGTCCTTCCACACAACATGCGGGAGCACGCTTTGCAGCCGCTGCCACTGCTGTACGGGCAGCACGTCGAATTCGGCGGCAAGCGTTACGGCGGAGCCGGAGGCAAGCTGCGGAAACGTTTGGGCCAATTGGGCGCCAAAGGCGCGGAACGAGCCGAGCGGCTCTACTGCGGCTGCGGATTCCTCCTGTGCGCGCAAGACGCTGCGGCGGACGTAAAAGCGCGGCTCGCCTTCCGCAGGAACGAGCAGATAACCGGTCTGCATAGAGCCGGTCAAATAATACAAGTCCACATTTTGCGTAATCATCATGCCGTCAAGCTGATGGGCCTGCAGCTTCTGCTGCAAGCGCCCGATACGTTGTGCGTATTCGTTCATGTTCAGTCCCTCCTATGGCAGAAATCCTGTATCTCTACATTACCTGCCGCAACTGGAAAATGCAAAGACAGCCTTGAACGAAAAAGGCCTCGGTCCGCGAGAGTTAGCGGAATCGAACGCTGGCAACGCTGCTGAGCACAGCCGGCTCGCTGCGGGAAAGACCGAGCAAAGGCTGGTTCGTTTCGACGATGGCAACGACGGACGGCCCGTAAATCGTCACCTGAACGCTGCGCGTCGTTTGCTTGGCTGTGCCGGTGTGAACGGTAACCGTTCGCTGAAGCACATAAGGATACGCTGGACTTGTAACAAACTCCAAATGGTGCACAGTGGGAGCTTCGCGAAGATGACTTCCCTCTCCCGGGGTCAGATCGCTGTCCAGCTTCAGGTTCAGCCGAAGGTACCGGTAAAAATCATCCCTCCCCTTCGAACTGTCCCACACAAGCCGGCCGAGCGCCGCCTCCTCCGGCACGATATCCAACGAGGCGGCATGCGTGGCACGGTCAAGCAAGGGTTTGGTTTTGTTCATGCCGTACGTTTGTATCATCCAATTGAACGCAATGACCCAAATAAAAGCGGCTGTCATCATGCCGAGCAAGCCGAACAGAAGCAAGTGCGCGCTCCCCTTTTCGTCCTTCATCAAGCCGTACGCTTCCGTTCTCAACCGACACTGCCATGCCCGCCGCACACGTCTCCCCCTCCTTTTCCGGCATATCGCTTCGAGTTACTCGTAAGCCTCGCTCTTTCCGTAAAGCACCAAATAATAAAACCCTTCGTGGGCCGATGCGTTCCCTCCTCCCCCGATGGCTTTCAGCATGCGGCTCAAATTCGGCGCCGGATACTTGAGAACGAGCTTCACCGTCGGGTCAGCGGCATCGCGAAGCACTTTGTTCCGGGTACTCCCCATATAGGACGGATAGGCCATGCCGTTCACCGTGACGTCCCCCATCCCGAGCGAGGCTAATCTGGCGTTCGTATTGGACTCCACCGTCGGGCTTAAATAGCCGACCGCTTCCATTTCCTTAAGTGCATGATTGGCGATCGTGTTCAGATGATCCGCCTTCATCGTATAGACGAAGAACGGGACGATCGCCAGCGAAAGAAACAGCAGCACAGGCAGTAAGAAGAGCGTTACGAGGACGTTGGCCATCCCCTGCTCGTCCTGCAGAAAAGCAGCGATTTTACTTTTCACTACAACATCACCGTCAATTTGTGACATAATCGAAGCTGCGCACCTGATTCGTAACCGTCGTATGACCGTTGCGGACCTGCTGCTTCAGACCGGCGCCGCCGGCCGGTTGAAAAATATAAATCGAAATGCCGAAAATGAGCACGACCGCCAAACATAACGTAATTAGTTTGCTCATGGTTCAAGGCTGCTTCAAGGTAGCTTCGCCGCTTGTTTGATTGACGGTTGCCTGGGTCACGCTATCGTAAAGTTTCGTTCCCTTGCCCCCTACCGCAGGACCAACCTTCGTTCCGGCTACAAACATAGCCGCTCCGCCAAGCAATACGGTCAATAAGCAGGCAATAACCAGTTTTCCCACAGGGCTCTCATCCTTTTCTGTCGTTTAGATTATGGTGCGGTCGTACTGACGGAGCCGCTGCGTACATCCACCTGCGCTCCCGAGATGCTCGTGTTGAGCTTGCCCCCTTTATCCCCTACTGCCGGACCGACCTTCGTTCCTGCGACGAACATCGCCGCACCGCCCAGCAGGACGGTCAACAAGCAGGCAATGACTAACTTTCCCATGTCTCTCTCCCCTTTGCGATCGTTATCGTCTCATTGAAACGCATGGTTGATTTGCGTGTTCGTCTTCGTTCCCGCCGTTCCGGTCGCCGGAACGATCTGCGCGCCAAGCACATACAGCGTAGCGCCGCCCAGCAGCACCGCCATCAGCATGGCTATTACGATTTTGGACATGTGCGTCCCGCCTTTCCCTGCGTCTAACCTTCGAAGCTTGTCATCAATTGCTCGGATATGGTGACGATCCATGGGTACAAAAACAGCAGAACGATAACGGCGAACGGAATCATGATATAAAAGCTGATCCAAATCGGCGCGTTCTCCAGTTTCCGTTGAATATCTGCGGTCAGCGTCGCTTCGATGCTGGCGGTCTGCTCCTTGAGCACTTTGGCCATTTCGTTCGTATCGGCCTGGCAGACCGCATCCAAAGCGTTAACGAGCGGGAATACTTCCGAGATGCCGACCGCTTCCTTAAAGCGCCAAATGGCGGCCCGTTGGTCTTTGCCCCACATGACCGTCAACTCCTGCAAATGCGGCTTCAACAGCTTGAGCGGCCGTCCGGCGCGAATCAGCATTTCCCGAATGTCCGCCTTCTCGCTGACACAAATCGACAGCCGCTGAGACAGCTTGGCGATTTCGAGCAAATACCCGGTCCGCTTCTGCGCCGCCGCCACATGGACGAACAACTGCGGGGTCCACCAGCCCAAGGCGGCGCAAAGCAGCAGCTTGAGTCCCAAGCCAAACCACGGGCCAAGCCCCGGATTCGCAAGCAAATCGGGGCTTGCCGCCGCTTGAGCCATAAAGCCGACCAACAGCATCATGACAGCGAGCCCTGCGCGAAGCAGACGAAAACGCCGATAGCCCCAATCCGCAGGCAGACCGGCCAGCCGGGCTTTCTCGGCAAACGCGCGCGCCTTGGGACTCAGCGCTTCCTCCTGCCGGTCCATGGCAAGCATTCGATGCTCCCGCCGCTTCAGCGATTCCAGCATCATCGCCAAACGGCTGGCTCTTCCGAAGCGGATGCGTCCGAGAAGCGGAAACCACAGCAGCGCGCTGCCCGCTATGAACAACAGAGCAAACAGCGCTTGAAAGGCCAGCATCCAACCGTTTGAAACCATTCCCATCATAGGGCATTCTCCTTTCCGGGAAGAAGAAATTTGCTTCGCTACAAAAGTTTTGCCGGCCGACTAATCCATCGCTCGCTTAAAACGCTTTACGGCCCGATTTGATAACCATGGTCATGGAAATAAACATGACGGCGCTGGAAACGATCAGCAGCGACTTGCCTACCGGATCGACAAAATAGTGGCGGTAGTTCGCCCCGTCCGCATAAATATTGAAGCCGACAACGAAGAAAGCGAAGCCGATCATAAAGGTCGTACCGAGCCGGTAAACGGTAATCATAGCGAGCCGGTTCTCTTCGTGCCGCTTGGCAGCCTGCATCTTGCCGACTAAGTGATGCAGCGATTCAGTGACGTCGGTCCCGTAATGCGAGCCGATCAGCAGCAAATCCGCGAGATCGTCGGCCCATTCGCTTTGAATTCGGCGCGCAAACTCGTACAGCGCTTCATCGACCGATTTCATATGAAGCGCGAGCTCCAAGCGTCTCCATTCGCTTTGGACCTCGTCCGGCATCGTCTTCGACGCTTTGACGATCACTTCGGCCAGCGTCAGCCGGGGGCGGTAATGGCCGATCAAGTTCTGCACGAGCATGATCATGCGGTTCGCAATCCGATGACGCTTGCGCTGAACACGAAAACGCACATAAAAATAAGGAAACGAGCCGAGCAAAAAGGCGATGGCGCCGCTGAGCGTCCATACGTGAAAGCTCTGCAGCCGGGCCGCGCCGACGGCAAAACGCTGCTGCATCACCTGCACGGCCGCATCCGAGCCGAAAAATCCGACAAACGCCAGCAGCAGCATGATCGCGCCGATCACCTCAGCCCCGATCTTAAGCTCGGCAACTTCCATTTCCTCTCTCAAATGCCGGATGGGCCTGAGCCCGGTAAACGAGCCTCCAAAGGTTCGGCGGCCGCGATCTCCCCCGAGCGATCTAAAGCGGCGGCGCCGGGCCGCTCCGGCTCCCGTCATCCGCAGCAACCACAACACCAGCAGCAGCGACCCGACGATCCAACAGCCGAAGAGCAGCCCCTTCAGACTGCCTTGAATGAGGTGTGCCGACATGCTCATGCTCCCCATACCCCCAATTCCCGAAACTCGTCGGGATTGGCTCCGTTTGCCACGAGATGGTCCATCAGCGAACGGCTGAACCGCTCACCGGTAAACCTCCACGTCTGCTGCTGAAAATCCCATTCGACGAGCGGACGGATATGTACCGTTTGCCGCTCATCCACGGAAAGCTCCGTAATTTCCGTCGCTACCCGAACCGGCTTTCCGCCGATGCGCACCAGCCGCAAAAACACAATAAGGTTAAATGCCCGGGCTACACGCCGGACAGTATCGGTTTGATCATGCTGCCGACCGTCCTGCTTGATCATATCCACAACGTCGCTGATGAACGAATCCCGATACTTCGTATGCATCGTGCCCATCATGTCGTGGCCACGCAGCGCGCCCTGTACCATCTGGGACACCTCGGAGCCTTTCGCTTCGCCGACGATCACCCAATGCGGGCTCATCACAAGCAATGGCTTAAACGATTCCTCCATGCTTAGTCCGATCTCATCCACTTCCCGGACGGCCAATATGTTCCGGTTCCCCCGCAGCCGCTCGCGGAGCGCGACCTCGAATTCTTTCTCCAGCGTCCGAATCCGTTCGTTCTCCGGTATTTCCTGCGCCAGCGCGAACAAAAACGTCGTCTTGCCGGTCGCCGTGCCCCCGCCGATCAAAAAGCTGGCATGGTAGCGGACCAGCAGGCGCAGGAGACGCGCCATTGGCTCGTTCAAAGTATGTAAATCGGCCAGCAGTTCAAGCGTCACGTCCTTGACGATGAAATTGCGGATATGAATGCTCGGGACATCGGAATAAGGCGGCCGGGTCATCACAAGCCGCGAACGGTTCCACAAATAGGACTGGATGAACGGCTGCCGCTCGTTGATCGGCTTTTTGCCGCACAGCGCCAAACGGTCCTGCAGCAGCAACACGTCGGCAAGCGAAGCGAACCGTCGGGCGTGACGCGTCATTTCTCCGCCGTGGAGCAGATAGATGTCGCAGCCGATGACCTGAACCTCTTCCACGTCGGGCAGCCTGTACAAATCCTCGATCAAACCCGCGCCGCACGTGTCGGCAAATACGCATTCCGTCGGGGTCAACGGCGGCGTCAGCGTGTCCGGCTCGATATCGATGCGATATTCGGTCAGCAGCGTATCGATGACCGCTTTCATCCGTACCTGCGCCAGCGGCTCGCCAAGTCCGGCTTGCAAAATATCCTCGTACAACGCCTGGTCCTTCTTGGAACGCTCGGTCAAATGCTCGTATACCAGCTTCACCGCATCGGCCAAGGGCATCCGCCGCACTCCTTTTTTAGGCCCGGCCGCGTTCGGGCTCGACCACGGGGCAGGCATGCGCTCGCGCGCCTGGTCCGCCTGCATCAGATCCTTCAAATATTGCCCGGCGTCGAAACGGGTTCTCGGGCGCATCCGCCCTCCCGCTCGATGGGCTGTCGGTAATGACAAGTCCGTCCCTCCTATCCGAACAAGGCGCTCAATCTGGAGATCCACCCCGGCTTGCGCCGCCGGCCCGGGGCAAGCTCCATTCCCTGCACGTCTCCTTCCGCACGCTTCGTCAGCAATGCCGCCAGCCCGTCGATCGCTTCCGTGAACGGCTCCGCCTTCGGCATCAAGTAAAGAGGTACGCCTTCATGCACGGCTTTCATGCCGAGACCGCCGGGCGCATTCGGAATCGAAGCGCCGAAAGGCATGTGCAGCGCGTCCGCGATCCGTTCGGGCTTATCGTCCGCCGATGCGCGATTGAGGATCAACGAGATGTCAGACGGAGTCAGGCCGCAATATTTCCAATAGCAGTCAAACCATTCCCGCCAACTCGTGCGGTAGGAAGCATAATTGTTCTGGGCAACGAGCCAGCGGATGTCGGCTCCGCGGACGGTACACACCGTCGCGGCGTTATCCGGGTAGGCGTTCAGATCGACCAGCGTCACGTCGAATACGGATCTGGCCGTTTGCAGCAAATGCCCCATCATTTCCGGCGTCATATCGAGCGCGGTATCGCGGCGGGGCGAGCCGGTCAAAATGTGCAGACCGGTCATCTTCCGATATGTCATGCATGCATCGAGCAGATCTTCCGGCTGTAGCGTATGGGTCTGCAGCTTCGGCCGCAGCTTGAATTGGCTGCGGTCCGTCTCCGTCAAATTCAGCTGCGAGCGAATTTCCGGATTGCGCAGATTCGCGTCGATCAGCCCGACGCGCAGACGGTTCGCCGAAGCCAGCGCAAGCGCCGTATTGACGGCGACCGTCGTCGCCCCGTCCTTACTGCTCGCAGACCAGACGGCAACCACGATGCCGCTTCGTTTATCGCCGGCCGACATGCGGACGCTGCGTCCTTCGACGGAAGCGGCGAGCGCCTCGAACGTCTCCTGCTCCGTTCCGCCCAGCGGCAGAACGGCGAAGCCCAGCGTCTCCGCCAGCCGCGTCAACGCCTCCAGCATGAACGAATCGTATACGGCCTCATCCGGGGCTACAACGACGCGGGCCTGAGGCTGCTTGCGCCGGATCTCCGGCATCCAATCCCAGGGATACGAATCGTAGAACAGACCGGTATGGACGGCGATGACATCGAACGGTTCTTCCAGCCGGGCAAACAATCGGTCACGATGCTGTACCGTCACGATGCCGTCCGAGTCCGGGCCGGAACGGCTTAATTGCATCCCCAAAAGATCCGCCGCACCGGCCTGCGGGTGTGCGAACAATAGATTCATGACGCCGGTTTCACCTCCGTTGCTTTGAGCCCTTGCGAAGCGCTGCCGTTCCCCTGTGCAGCGGCAGGCTCCTTTTCCTTACCGCTGACTTGGCTTCGATTCAGCTCGCCTTTCACTTGAACCTGGGGCTTGGTTTTACTGAACAAATCCGCTTCCTTAAGCTCCTGAAACAATCCCGTGACCGTTCCCGAGGCGGCGGCGGGCGCGGACAAGTCGGGCAGCGCCAGCTTAATCTTTCCGCCGATGCTGCCGAGCACGTAAGCCTCGTACACCTCGTCGTTCATCATATAAGTATTCAGCTCGGGCTTCCCGTTCGGCTTGGAACGGGCATTCTGCAATTGGATTTGGTTCGGCTGAACGACCGTTTCAATCGTCGCTCCGTCCGTGACCTCCAGCCCTTCGGCCGTTTTGACCGCCGTAACCGGGAGCTGCTCGATAATTTTGACCGCGCCGACGCTCCATAGCGCACCGGAGCCGGTCGTGACGAACTTGGGCGTCTCGAATTCGACCCACACGTCGACGCGGTCGCCCCGCCGAACCATATTGTTGACATTGACGGCCGCATCCGTCTTAAAGCTGAAATAACGCTCCCCGGCACGGGGGACCGTACTGCGGTCGGTCAATTTCCACGAAACCAGTTCCTCGCTGTCCGCAATCGGCACAAGCACCGTCTTGCCGATCAACGCATCAGGGTCCGTTACGGCTTCGGAGCTGTGAGCCGCCAGTGGAATGACCGCCTTGCGGAGCATGGAAGCCTCGACAACTTCCCCGCTTTGCAGCATCCTTACCGGTTTGACCGTCGTCATGGTGCGGACTTGAATTTCGGTATGCTTCATGAACTGCCAATATCCATATATCGATCCCGCCATCAACACGCAGCCGAGCGTGACGACGATCCATGCTTTTTGCAAACCGCTACCTCCTCCTGTTTCTCTGGATAAACGGGTTATTTGTCGGATTGGAACAACCGCAGCAGCTTGGCCGCGGGACCGAAATGATTCCGCTCCCGCTGCGCGGGGATCACTTCGTCCGGCAGCCATCGCCGGAGCCACGGCAGCATCGCCTCGCGAAGCGCGTCCCGGACCGGCGGCGTATCGTGCGGCAGCCGTCCTTGCCAGCCGGCCTCGGCGAGCGCCGCCAGATCCACCGCGGGCAGCAGGCAGGCCGGGCGCTGCGGAAGCAAGCGCAGCCACGCTTCCGTTTGCGGCGTCTTCAGCGCCTTCACCGCGAAGCAGTGCAGCCGCCGTCCCGGCGCCAGCCAAGCTTCAAGCTGCCGCAAGCGGCGGCGCGTCGCGGGAAGCTCCAGCTTATGCGCGAAAGGGTCGACGGCGTAGACGACGTCCGTCGCGGTTTCGAGCAGCTCCCGCACCGCGGGATGCTCCCACTGCGCGCCGACGTCGACGATGCACACCGGGAGTCGGACCGCGTGAAACAGCTTCAGCCAGCCTCCGGCGTCAAGCTGCGGTTCTCCCGCGCCAGCGGCGGCCTCCTCGGCGGGCAGCCACAGCGTGTGGCCGTCCGCCCAGGGCCGCTCGTCCGGGCGGCCGCCTTGTCCCGCCGCGTTGTAGCAGCGATACGCCGGCGGCGCGTTCTTGTCCGCGAACAGCAGCGCGGACAGCTCCGCCTGCGGAGCAGGCGGCTCGATCACGGCGTGCGGGACGCCGAGATCGTGAAGCTGCCGCGCGAGCGCGAGCGCGGCGAAGGTGGCCCCGGCGCCCGGGTACAGGGCGCCGACCGCGACCACGAGCGGCGGAGTCCACGCCGCTCCCGCCTGTGGCGGCGCGCCGGCCTGCGCCGCCGGCCGCTGCGGCTGCTGCGCAGCCAGCCGGCCCGCCAGCGCGGCGCCGGCTTCGCGCGCGTCCGCGAAGCGGCCGTCGGGGCTTGCGCGCAGCAGCCGCAGCACGATCGGCGCGAGCCCGGGCGGGATCGCCGCTTCCGCTTCGCGGTAAGGGCTTTGCGGATTGTAATACGCGCCCCCGCTCAGCAAAAAATAAAGCAGCGCGCCGAGGCCGTACAGATCGGTGTGCGGATCGCTCTGCCGCCCGTCGAACTGCTCCGGCGCGGCAAAGCCGACCGTGCCGAGCAGCACCGTGTCGGCGGCTTGCTCCGCTTTAAAGCTGCGGGCGGTCCCGAAGTCGATCAAGCGCACCCGTCCGTCGGCGTCCAGCATCAGGTTGGACGGCTTCAAATCGCGGTGGATGATCGGCTCCGGACGGAGCGAATGCAAATAATCGAGCAGCCCGCACAGCTGCAGCGCAATTTCCGCCGCTTGTCCTTCGGTCATGCGTCGGCCCAGCCGCTCGAAACGCTGCAGCAGCGTTTCCCCTTCGATATAATCCATGACCAGATACAGAAAACCGTGGGCGTTGGCGGGAACGTAATCGACGATATCCGGCAGATTCGGATGACTCAAGCGGCTCATCGTTTCCGCTTCCTTGAGCAGCACGTGCCTCCGCAGCGCCGCCTCCTGGCCGCTTTCCACCGCGGACGGGTCGTCCCCGACATACGTCTCCTTAACGGCCCACCGCTTCCCCTTCAGCTTCAAGTCTTCCGCCAGAAACCCCCGGCTCATCCCGCCGCTCCCCAGAGGAGCCATGATCCGGTAGCGCCCCGACAGCGTCTGCCCCGGCTGTAAACCGTAATGCAGCATGGCTTCGCTTCCCCGCCTTTCGTTCGCAGACCACGACAAAAAACCGCCTTACGCATGCAAATATTGCATGACATAAGGCGGTTCTTCCGCACAATGTAATGAGATTGCTTATAAATTATCATAGTTTTACCAAAATTTCAACAACCGATTTGCCGCCATTTATTTAGACTTTGTAAATTCCTAACGGTTCTCCACAATATCTTAACGTCCAATTAACCTTTGGATAACAACCCCGCTTTATAATTAGCTCGTTCAGACCAGTCCCTGAAAGGAGCGTCCGCATGACCTTGCTCGACCGTAACGCAGCGGTTCGTCCGGCCCCCGGCTCAGCCAAGAGGCAATCTGCGGCAGCCGCCGGCCGGCGAAGCCTGCGCATGATCCGGTGGAAGGAAGCGTCGCTGGCTTATGCTTTTCTGCTGCCTTCCCTTTTGCTGTTCGGTATTTTTCTGTTCTATCCTCTTGTAAAGTCGGTTTACCTCAGCCTGCATTTGACCGACCCCCGGGGGCGCATCGCCGCTTTTGCCGGCCTCGACAACTTCACCGAGCTGCTGGCCTCCGATAAATTTTATGAAAGCTTGAAGGTCACCTTGTCCTTCACGGTTCTTACCGTCCCTGTCGGCATCGCCCTTGCGCTGCTGCTCGCTGCGCTGTCGCAAGGCAAGCTTCGGGGGATGAAAGCCTTCCAGTTCGTTTTCTCGCTGCCCGTAGCCATTTCCGTCGGGACCGGCTCGGTCATCTGGATGATGCTGTATCACCCGACGCTGGGCACGCTCAATTATTTCTTGACGCTGCTCGGCGTGGAACCGGTCCGATGGCTGACCGATCCGGCTTGGGCGCTCGTTTCGGTTTCCATTATGACGATTTGGATGAATCTTGGCTTCAACTATATCGTCCTGCTTAGCGGCTTGCAGAGCGTGCCCGAGGAAATCTACGACAGCGCCAAAATCGACGGTTCCGGCCCGCTGCGCACCTTTTTCCAGCTGACGGTGCCGCTCGTATCGCCGACGCTCTTTTTCGTCGGGATCGTCTCGGTCATTCAGGCATTCCAGTCGTTCGGACAAATTCACATTCTCACCAAGGGCGGCCCGATGAACAGCACCGACGTCATCGTGTTCAATATTTATCAGGATGCGTTCGTGAATTTCCGGTTCGGCATCGGCAGCGCGCAGGCGCTGATCCTGTTCGCCATCGTGCTGATTCTGACCTTCCTCCAATACCGTTTTCTGGAAAGGAAGGTGCATTACCAATGAGTTCGCGCTTGCAAAACGCGTTCGTCTACGCCGTGCTGATCGTCGCTGCGGCGCTGACATTATATCCGGTTCTGTATACCGTCTCGGCCTCGTTCATGACCAATGCGGAATCGGCTTCGTATCCGCCTAAACTGCTGCCTGGCGGTCTGCATTGGGAGAACTATATTCAAGTGCTCAAACAAATTCCGGTCGGCCAGTTTCTCGCCAACAGTTTCCTCGTCTCCGGTACCATCATGCTGGGGCAGCTCGTGACGGCAAGCCTGGCGGCCTATGCGTTCGCATATATGAGATTTCCGGGCAAAAGCTTCCTGTTTGCGCTGTTTCTGTCCACCATGATGATTCCGTGGGAAGTGACGATCATCCCCAATTACTTGACCGTCAAAAGCTGGGGCTGGCTCGACAGCTACCAGGGACTGATCGTGCCTTTTCTGGCAACCGCCTTCGGCACGTTCCTGCTGCGCCAATTTTTCCTGCAGCTCCCGCGCGAATTGTTCGAGGCCGCCAAAATCGACGGCTGCGGCCATCTGCGCAGCTTTGCCCGGCTCGTGCTGCCGCTGGCCAAGCCCGCGCTCGCCACGCTCGGCGTCTATTCGTTCCTGAGCCACTGGAACATGTACTTGTGGCCGCTGCTCGTCACGAACGGGCAATCGATGCGCACGGTCCAGATCGGCATCAGCATGCTGCAATTCGAAGAGCTGACCTATTGGAACGTTGTGCTGGCGGGCGTCGTGACAGTGCTGCTGCCGTCGCTTGTTTTGCTGCTGCTCGGTCTGAAGCAGCTCGTCCGCGGGATGACCGCCGGAGCGATCAAAGGGTAAGACATAGCGCGAGGACCGGCTCTTGGCTCGCTCCGCATGACGGAGTCGACGGGTTTCCAACGCCTCCTCGCTCTATATATAAATAACCAATTAAAGGGAGAGATCAACCGAAATGAAGCACCTGAACAAAAAAAGCATGCTGCTTCTGCTGCTTGCTTTCGTCATGATGTTTATGGCGGCATGCGGAAACGGCAACGGCACGGCGGGCAACGCCGGCGACAAGCCTGCAGCCGGGGGCGCCGACAACAAGGAAGCGCCGAAAGCCGGGGAGCCGGTCAAGGTCGTCTGGTGGCACTCGATGAGCGGCGAGCTGGGCAAAGCGGTGGACAAGCTGGTCTCCGATTTCAACGCCTCCCAGAAAAACGTCGTCGTCGAAGCCGTATTCCAAGGCACCTACGACGAAAGCTTGAACAAAATGAAAGCGTCCATGGATTCCAAAAGCGGTCCGGCGCTCATTCAGGTGTACGAAATTGGCAGCCGCTTCATGATTGACTCCAAAGCGATCACTCCGATGCAAAAATTTATCGACGCTGACAAATACGATGTCTCCCAGCTTGAAGAAAATATTATGAACTACTATACGGTGGACGGCAAGCTGAATTCGATGCCGTTCAACACGTCCAACCCGATTCTGTATTACAACAAAGACATGTTCAAAGCCGCCGGACTTGATCCGGAAAAGCCGCCCGTCACCTACGAAGAAATCGCCGAAGCAGCCAAAAAGCTGACCAAGGACGGCAAAGCTGGCGCTTCCTTCGCCATCTACGGCTGGTTCATGGAGCAGTTCTTCGCCAACCAAGGCGCCGAGCTGCTGAACAACGGCAACGGCCGCACCAGCCCGGCAACGGAATCTTTGCTTGGCAGCGATGCCGGCGTCAACACGATGACTTGGTGGAAGCAAATGATCGACGACAAAACGATGCTGAACCTTGGCCGCAAAACCGACGATACGAAAAAAGCGTTCGCCGCCGGCCAAATCGCGATGACGCTCGATTCGACCGCTTCCCTGCGCGGGATCGTCAGCGCAGCGGAAGGCAAGTTCCAAGTCGGCACGGCCTTCCTGCCGAAGCCGAAGGACGCGAAGGATGGCGGCGTCATCGTTGGCGGCGCGAGCTTGTACATCTTGAACAACCGTTCCGAAGCGGAGCAGAAGGGCGCATGGGAGTTCATCAAATTCCTCGCCGATCCGAAGCAACAAGCTTACTGGCACGTCAATACGGGATACTTCCCGATCACGAAAAAAGCGTATGACGAGCAGCTCGTGAAGGAAAATCTGACTAAGTATCCGCAGTTTAAAACAGCTGTTGACCAGCTGCACCAAACGAAAGCGAACAAAGCGACGCAGGGCGCGGTTATGGGCGTGTTCCCGGAAGCCCGCCAGCTGACCGAAGGCGCGATCGAAGAAGTGCTGAATGGCAAGAAGTCTCCGAAAGAAGCGCTGGACGGCGCAGCTAAAGAAATATCTTCGAAGCTTGCTCAGTACAACAAGACGGTAGCGAAATAACGTTTCACCCGGCCGACGGTCTCCCTAAGGGCAGACCGTCGGTCTTTTTTGAATCTGAATTCTAAAAATATTGAATTATATATTCTAATATTATAGAATATATAGGAATCATTATTTCGGAGAGGTGATTGGGTTGGACATCATTCAAGCCACGGGACGGAAGCGGGAGACGTATCAAGTGCAATTCGAATACTCGCTGCTGTGGGAATGCGCGATGGGGATTGCAGCCGTGACAAACACGCCGCTGCTCCATACGTTGGGGAAGCCGACGGAACATTGGGAGCGACTCAAAGCCTTATTATCCAAAGAGCTGCTGGGGCACTTGGCTTTTGTAGAAAAGCATAATACTTGGAAAGCTTTGCTCCAGTTGCTCCACCAGCAAGCGTTTGCTTCCCTGCCCGCGTTTCTGGATTATATCGAGCGCTTGGCCCCGGAGGAGTTGAAAACCATCTGTCTTCCCTACTTGGGAAATGAGCACCAGGATTCGCGCAAACAGGCGGCTTCCGGCAGCAGGAAGGCCGTACAAGAGCTGCAGGAACTAACAAGCGGGAACCCGTTTTTCCCGGCCTATATCGATTTTATCTGCACAACCGATCCGGCAAAGCTGAAATGTCATCTCGCGGAGGTGATGGCAGGCTGGTACGAGGCGGTTATCGAGCCGGAAGCGGAGCAGCTCCTTGCCGTTTTGACCAGAGACTGCAATGCCAAGCGCAGCATGCAGCAAAGGATGGCCCCGGAGGAGCTTGTCGAATGGGCCACGGGCGGGGTCGCGTATTCACCGGAACCGAGCGTTCACCGGGTGCTGCTCATCCCGCAAATCATCTATCGGCCCTGGACCATCGAAGCGGATATCGAAGGAACGAAGGTGTTTCATTATCCCGTAGCAAGCGATAGCATCCACCCTGCAGACAAATACCTGCCCGACGCCTCGCTCGTTCTAAAGCATAAGGCGCTCGGCGACGAAATCCGGCTTCGCATCGTCAAGCTGCTGTCCGAAGAGGACCGGAGCCTGCAAGATCTGACGGATCGGCTGAATATCGGAAAATCGACGATTCATCATCATTTGAAGCTGCTCCGTGCGGCAAGGCTGGTCGACATCCGCGATGCCAAGTATCGTGTCAAAACGAATGCCATCGATACGCTGGCCCAGGAGCTGGCCGATTATTTACGACAAGGCGAATAAAGGTGGACGGAATATGGAAGCATCGGCTGCCGGACGAAGCCACGAGCCTTCGCTGCCGGAATTCAAAAAAAATTACCCTGTCTTCCGCTTCGTAGGAAGCAGCTTTATTTCCTACTGCGGAGATCAAATTCAGCTTATCGCGATTCCCCTGCTCGTTCTGGCGATTACGGGGTCACCGGTCAGCATGGGAATCGTTACGGCGCTCGAACGTCTTCCGGTGCTGCTGCAGCCTTTGACCGGCGTCTGGTCCGACCGGTTGAACCGCAAAATGTTACTGCTGCTCTGTGATCTGGGCAGAGGTGTCATTACGGGGCTGTTGGGCCTTCTGTTCATCATGGATTCGCTGGAAATGTGGCACGTGTACATCGGCGCCTTGGCCGCAGGCGTGCTCGGTCAAATCTATACGACGGCGCAAATCGCCTCCGTGCCGAATCTCGTCCGAAAAAGCGATCTGCAGACGGTGAATGCGGTCAATTCGGGTTTTGCGAACTTGGCCGTTCTTGCAGCGCCCGGTCTGGGAGGAATGGTAATCAGCTTATACAATCCCGGATATGCGGTGCTCGTTAACAGCGCCACTTTTTTCATCTCGTTTCTGACGGTTCTCAGCCTTCCCATCCGGCGTACGGCTGCAGGCTCCAGGACGGCAAACGGCATTTTTGCGGATTTAAAAGAAGGCTTTCAATTTGTCGTGCGGACGAAGCCGATTTTATTCACGAACCTGGCGATGCTCGTATCCGTCTTCGGAACGACTCTGTTCCTGACGATGATGGTATTTCATCTCAAAGAAACGATTCAGCTGCCTGTCGGCCGCATCGGCTGGCTCTTGTCCGCGGGAGGACTGGGGGCAGTCGGGGGAGCGCTGGTGACGGCCGTGCTGCGAAAACGGTTCTCTTACCGGACCATTTTATTCGCCGCATCCTGTCTGGGCGGGTTGTCCATCATCGTCTTCAGCCAGTCGCAGACTTACGCTGTGCTGCTGCTGTCGAATGCAGCCGGGACGATCGCCGCCTCCGCCATGAATCCGTGCATCGTGACGATCCGGCAAACGTTGACGCCCGACCGGCTGTTAGGACGCGTTCAGGCGACGAGCCGGTTTATGACGTGGACGCTGATGCCGGTGGCGGCTTTTTTGGCCGGTGTGCTGGCCGAACGGCTCGGGACGCATGGGACCATTTTGCTGGGCGGCTTGCTTTCCACGGCCGGTTCGCTGCTGTACCTGCACCCGTCGTTAAAGGATAAACAAAAGACCTCCGCCCGATGAGGGCGAAGGCCGGAAATCATTAGTGCGGTACGAAGCGTATGCGGTGCTCTTGTTGTCGGGTGTTTTACGGATTCAGACCGTTTTTCACGATCGTTTGCAGCGTTTTGTTGCGGTCCTGCGTTACTTCCCACGTCATGGCGCCGGCAAGGCCTTTGGACTTGATGTAATTGACCTTATGCTGAATCGATTCGGCGTCGTCGTACGAGATGAAGATGCCGCCGTTCGGCTGATACAGGAACGGTGTTTTGGTTACGTTGTTCCAGTAGCGCGTATAGCCGTTCTTGTTGATGTAGTTGGCTTCCAGATCGTAGAAGTCGAACGATCCGTTCTCCCACGTTCCTTTCTGGGATACGCCGGCGCACTGTTGATACTGGCCGTTGTTCGCCGAGGCGCAGCCCTGCCAGCCTTTGCCGTAGTACGGGATACCGAGCACCAGCTTGGAGGCGGGCACGCCGGCGTTCAGATGATTGGCGACCGCCTTGTCGACGTTGAAGTTGACCGGATCTTCGCTGTTATCCGCCGGGTCGAAATAGAGCGGAGCGTTGTGTCCGGACTTGGATTCCCAGCCGCCGTGGAAATCGTACGTCATGATGTTGATCCAGTCGAGCGTTTGCGCGATCTTGGACAGCTCCGTGTTGTTCACGTAGTTCGGGCCTGCCCCGGAAGCAATCGTAAGCAAGTACTGCTTGCCGTCGGCCGCACCGGCGGCATTCAGCTCGCTTCTGACCGCCTGCAGCAGCAGCGTGAAGTTTTGCTTATCCTCCGGACGCTTGCTGTTGCCCGCCAGACCGCCGCTGACCGGGTACTCCCAATCGAGATCGACGCCGTCAAATTGGTATTTGCGGATGAAGTCAACCGCCGACTTGGCAAAATTGGACCGTGTCGCCGGATCGGCCGCCACGTCCGAGAACCGGTTGGACCAGCTCCAGCCGCCGACGGAAATGAGCGTCTTCAGATGCGGATTCGCCTTCTTCAGCTTGATCAATTGATTGAAGCTGCCCTTGAGCGGCTGATCCCACGTATCTCCTGGATACGACATGCCGGTATCGGCCCAAGTATCGCCCTGAACGATGGAGCCGTTCGGTACGTTGATATTGCCCTTTTCATCGGCGCAAGCCCAGGTTTGCGGGTTCGGTCCCGTCGGGTCCGGGTTGCCGTGTCTGCCGTTCCAGCAAATGTCCGCGAAGGCATAGTTAATATGGGTGACCTTCGAAGCGTCGATTTCCGGCACCTTGAAGTTACGTCCATAGACCGCCCAAGCCGGGTAATACGTGACGATCTTCTTACCGCCGCCGCCGTTGCCGGATGTCGTAACCGTGACGGCATTGCTCGCAGCGGATACGTTGCCGGCAGCGTCTTTAGCTTTCACCGTAAACGTATACGACGTCGAAGCCGTCAGACCGGTTACGGTATACGAAGTCGTGGCAACGCTTCCAACAAGCGTTCCGCCTTGGTACACGTCGTATCCCGTTACGCCGACGTTATCGGTCGATGCCGTCCAAGCTAGCGTCACGCTGCTCGATGTTACATTGGAAGCGCTAACACCTGTCGGCGCCGTAGGCGGTGTCGTGTCGTTCGACGTCCCGTTCGTCTTCACGGTGACGGCATTGCTCGCAGCGGATACGTTGCCGGCAGCGTCCTTCGCTTTTACCGTAAACGTGTACGAGGTCGACGGCGTCAGGCCGCTCACGGTATACGAAGTCGTGGCAACGCTTCCAACAAGCGTGCTGCCCTGGTACACGTCATATCCCGTTACGCCGACATTGTCGGTCGATGCCGTCCAAGTTAGCGTCACGCTGGTCGACGTTACGTTGGAAGCGCTAACACTTGTTGGCGCCGTTGGCGGTGTCGTATCGGTAGGAGCTCCATCCGTCGTGACGGTGACGGCATTGCTGGCGCCGGATACGTTGCCGGCGGCGTCCTTCGCTTTTACTGTAAACGTGTACGAGGTCGACGGCGTCAGGCCGCTCACGGTATACGAAGTCGTGGCAGCGTTTCCAACAAGCGCTCCGCCTTGGTACACGTCATAGCCCGTTACGCCGACGTTATCGGTCGATGCGCCCCAGGATAAGCTGACGGTGGTCGATGTTTTGCCGCTAACGCTCAAATTGGCTGGTGCGGTAGGAGGCTGGGTATCCGTCCCGCCGCCGCTATGCAGCTTCCACAGGGCGGGAACGTTCGGCGGTTCCCATCCGACGAGCGAGGTGTGGGGTTGAATACATTGGTAATCCGAGCCTCCGTAGGAGACAATGTCACCGGCTTTGTACGAGGTATTCGGCGCCCAAGCCGCAGCGGCGAAGGCAGCCGCAGGCAGCAGCGAAGCCAGAAGCACGACGATCAGCAGCAGCGCCCAAGCTTTTCGTTTCATCATTAACTACAACAGCTCCTTTGTTAACGTTTTACTTTCCGGCATACAGTCCTTAGCAATCGGGCTGACATCAGCGTCGGTTATCGGCAGGTATCCCTCCTCTCATCATTCTAGCTTCCATTATCAGGGATGGCTCCCATGTTGTAACGGATAATTTCCTCCAGAAAGAGGGGTAAATTTCTACAAGATCCCTGTGAATACCCGGATAACCGGCAGAGCCGTCCTTGGCTTATAAGAACAATCAACAAAAAAAGCTTGGATAAGCCCGCCAAACGGACCATACCCAAGCCTATAAGTCGATCCTTTTTAGTTGTTCGCCAGATCATTTTCCAGCGGTAGCCAATTCAGCACGCTTTGAATTTTACGGTCCCAATAGCCCCAATCATGCGCCCCGGGCTCCTCCTCGTAAGTAAGCTCTAATCCGAGCTCCCGGCAATGCTCGCGGAAACGGACGTTGTCCCCGTACAAGAAATCTTCCGTACCGCAGCATTGATACAGCTTCGGCCGCTTCACGTCCGAACGCGCCAATCCGGACGCCAGTCCAAACAATTCGTTATCGCTACCGCGCAGGCTTTCCGCCGACCCGAAAATCGCCGCCGTTTCTTCCCGGGACAGCCGCTCCCGCGCCATCGCTTCGATATCCGTTACGCCGGACAAACTGGCGGCCGCCCCGAACCGCTCGGGATGACGGAGCACCAGCTTCAGCGCGCCGTATCCGCCCATCGACAGGCCGGCCACAAAGGTGCGTTCCCTCTCCTCTGCCAGCGGGAAGAAAGACCTCGCCAGCGCGGGCAGCTCTTCGCTGACGAACGTCCAGTACTTCGGACCGCTCGCCATGTCCGCGTAAAAGCTGCGATGCACGGCCGGCATGACAACCGCGAGTCCGAGCGGGGCCGCGTAGCGTTCGATCGATGTCCGGCGCAGCCAGATCGTATGATCGTCCGAGAGGCCGTGCAGCAAAAACAGCACCGGATGCTTGCCTGCCGTACTGCGGTTGTTCAAGCCGATCTGTCCCACCGTCGTCTGAGGCAATAAAACGTACATCGACGTGGACAGGCCGAGCGATTCGGAGAAAAAATGACAATCGATAAAAGCCATGTAAAGTTACCCTCCCCGTTGTAGCGGATCGTATCGTATCCCGTCATTTCCCAAATCCAGTATACCGCTTCGGACAAAACCGTGCCAACGAAAACCTTGCTCTTGAAGCGATGGAAGCAGGATAAGCGGCTGCACGTAAAAAAAGCCCGGCTCATCCGAGCCCGGCATCCGATTCGACTTACGGCATCCGTCTCCGCTTGCGGACCGATGCTTTTCTGCGTTGCTTACTTCCGAACGACCTGTTTCTTGCGGCCTTCGCCGCTTCGCTTAGCCTCACTTGCTGCTGCTCCGCCGCCGCGTTCGCCTCGGCAATCAGGTTGGCCGCCTGCTTCAGCATCGGAGACATCTGCTTCGCCGACTGGTAGATCGAATTGATTTTGTCGAAAGCGATCAAAATTTCATCCAGGCTTTCGTTGACGCTGCGGAATACCGTAGGCAGCTTGCTCACCCTGCGTTCTCCCCTCTCGTTTATTCTTCTCTTGCTCTATTGTATGGGAGAGGCGCCCGGAAGGTTCAGGCGGGTGACCCGGGCGCGCCAAGCGCCTTTAAAATAAAATGCAGCGTGTGCTCCACCGTCTCGTCTACAAGCAGGTCATGCAGCGACAGCAGCGTCCGGCCGCAGCCGATTTGCTTGTGAGCCAACGTCGCGCCCATGACGAACAATAACGCTTGGTCCAGCGATTCGTAGTGAAACAAACCTTCCTTCCGGCCTTGTTCCAGCAACATGCGGGCCTTGCTCCAGACGGGAGAGGTAAAGGAGTTTACCACCTCGGCACGCGGCGTATTCAGAACCATTTCTTGTTGAATAATCGTGCTCAGCTCCCGGTCGGTGAGGCTGAAGCGGATGATTTCCCGGATAATGAGACTTAGCCCCTGAACCGGGTGAGCAATATGATCTTCTTGCTCGGAGAGGTGCCGGCCTGGAAAAAAGTGCTCGAAAATGGCATGGAACACCTTTTCCTTGCCGCCGAAATAATACGAGACCAAGGCGACGTTCGCGCCCGCCTCCTCGCAGATTTGCCGGACGCTCGTCCCTTGGAAGCCTTGCCGGGAAAACAGCTTCTTGGCGGCGTATAAAATACGCATTTTCATATCCGTTTCCGTCTGGGTCAACTGATGCGTCCCCTTCCGTTTTGACTCTAGGTTTCATTATTGTACCACAAAACCGGAAGACGAGCGGATCGCGCCCAAGCTTCCGGAAGCTACGCGGTTTCCAAACTAGGCGTTAACGGCCGCCGCCCCCTTCGGCTGCACAACGGCACGTCCTTCCCTGCGAAGCCCGGTGGCCGCCAAGCCGACAACGAGGCAGCCGAGCATGATGGCGACGAGCGCCCCCGCATCGGCCGATACGGACGGACCGCCGAACAGCAGGTTCATGCCGCCTTCCACCGCATAGGTCGCAGGCAAATATTCGCTAAACGTATGATAGAAGCCCCCGAGCAGTTCCCTCGGCACCATGGCCCCCGACGACACCAGTTGAATCGACAGCATCGCAATATTGAAGAGCATGCCGGCCATTCCGAAGACGATAAGAAACATTTGCGAGAAGAACATGAACGTCATCAGGAACAACGCTTGGAACAGCCACAGGGATACGAAACCGGCAGCCGTCTGACCGCCCATCGCCATAACCAATGACGAGCCGATCAGCGCGATGACTACGGCGGATACGATATTGATGATCACCCGGGCGCCGAACTTGGTCCATCGGGAGAAGCTCGGGCCGAGCATAGCGGTCGCCTGCTGTACGTTCATCCCCATAATCATCGCGCCGACGTAGGAAGCGAGCACCATCATCATCGGCACCATTTGATTGTGCATGCCTACAACCGGGTTGATCGACTCGATGTTGGGCTGCACCTTATCGGATATCCCTTGCGCCATGCTTTGCGCTTGAGCCGCGGGCATGTTCGCTTGAACCAGCACAGCCTGCATGCCCATCGCCGCCGCTTCCTTGCCGACCGTAGCGGTTACTCCGTTCGCCGCGCCCTGCATGATGCTTTTGATCAACGCGGGATTGGATTCGTTGATGAAATAATCGATCTGTGCCTTCTGGCCTTGCGCCTGCAGCTGCTTGGAGAAATCGGCCGGAAGATGAAGCACCATCTGTACCTCCCGGTTATTCAGCTTCTCTTGAGCCCGGCTCAGCGACGGCTCGCTTATCATGCGAAACGGAAGAGACGCTACAAGCTGCTCCTCCACCCGCTTGCCGACACCCTGATCCTCGTTAACGACGGCGATTTTGAGCTGCTTGACGTTCTCGTTCACTCCTTGATAACCGGACATCCAAACGAGGCTGAAAATTATTTGGAACATCATCGCCGTAACGATCCCGATCATCGTCGGCGGCTTTTTCAAATACGCGCGCAAAGCTTGAAACATCGTGTACTCTCTCCTCTTGTTATGTATTTTTAATTAAACATTTATTTAAATTAAACGTTTGTTTAAAACAATAACATGTCAAATTTCGTCCTGTCAACACCTTTTTCCACCCTCGCAAGGCTCCCTGCACTCTTTGCGGGATGGGACGGTTTCGCCGATTGCGATCGAACCGTCGTAACGCGCGGCAATCAACGAGCTGTGCTCGGATCGGAGGACGACCGGGCGTTACCGCAGGGAGCCTTGGCATAGCGGCGATGGAGCCGATAGAAAACTACCGAGCATGACCGCCTGCGCTACGCGTCAGCAATGGTGACGGTGCTTGCTGCGCAGGACGATGACCAACAAAATAAACAAGACGAGGATAATGCCTGTCGATGTCCCGCACCCGAACCAAGGATAAAAACGGCGTCTTTTCTTCTTCTTCGGGCAATAAATGTTGACCGTCTCATAGGTGGTATGAACATTTGCCGTTGGATATATCGGCTGCGGCGGTGCTGCGAGAGGGGCGAAGGAAGTCGGCATCGGCGGAATGTTCGACATCGGCGCTATATTCGGCGTCGGTGCCGCAAAAGGGGCAATGTTCGGCGTCGGCGCCGCGAAGGGCGCGATATTCGGCCCTGGCGCCGAAAACGGCGATACACTCGGGGTAGGCGGAAAATTCGACGATAATGGCGACATCATGCTCTGTTTAGGTTGAAACTTTTCCATACAGATGAACACCTCCATGAAATTTACCCAAATTGCAAAGTCGGCAGCGGCGCCGTCTCTGCAACCTGCAGTCGCTTGGACTGGTTACGTGTTCCCATCGAACACACCATCAGTCTATGGTGTAGCACCCATAGGGAACACGGTATTCACCTAGCCGGGCAAAATTAGACGCTTGCCCCGACCGCTGCCATTCGCGCAAATCCCCTATGTTTTGCCGCAACGCAAAACGACCGCCGGAAACCGGCGGCCGATTGACTGGATTAAATATCGTTTAAACGTAAGGGTTATGCTCGCGTTCGTAGCCGATCGTCGTCCGGCTTCCGTGCCCGGGGTAGACGATGGTCTCATCCGGCAGCTTGAACAGCTTGTCATGAATCGAATCCAGCAGATCCTGATAATCGCCGCCGGGCAGATCGGTGCGCCCGACCGACAGCCGGAACAGCACGTCGCCGCCGAACAGATGATTTCCGTACAACAAGCTGACGCTTCCAGGGGAATGGCCCGGCGTATGCAGCACTTTGAAGACGATCCCGAGCAGCTTAAGCTCCTGTCCGTCGTCCAGCGCATACTCCGCCGGGTCGGTCGTGATCGGCCCGCCCAGCTCCGGCCACATCACGGAGCCGTTGCGCTTCGGGTTCGTCAGCCATTCCGCTTCCGCATCGTGCAGGTACACGGGGCAGCCCTTCAGACGGCGCACGGCGTCCACGCCTCCGATATGATCGAAATGAGCGTGAGTCAGGACGATCGCTTCGATCTCCATGCCTGCGATTCGCTTGAGCAGCGGCTGCGGGTCCATCCCCGGGTCGATGACGAAACCACGGTTCTCCTCGGGCAGGGAGACGAGATAAGCGTTTGTTTGCAGCGGCCCGAGCGGGAAGGTTTCGATTTTGATTTGCTTCGTTTCCATACGGTGGACGAGCTCCTTTACATATACGTCGGGTGTCGGATTAGAATGAGGATAGCAGCTCGCGCAGTTCTTTCACGATCACCGTCTGGTAGCCGGTTCCTTCGCCGTACTGCTTGACCATTTCCTGACGGGCGATCTGGATTTTGTCGTTATAATCCGGCGCTTCACGGTCCGGGTTTTCCTGCTTGAACTTCGTCATGACCGCCTGCACGTTCGCCGGGCGCGGCCCCCAATGGCCGAGGACGAAACCGCTGAAGTCGGTAAAAATCACGATCGGAATCGCTTCACCGCCTCCGGTCAAAAACTGGGCCATCACGTCCGGATGCTCTTCCTTGATCAGCACTTCCGTCGGGATGCCGGATATTTCGAGCGCGCGGAACACGGCAGGAACGTTGCGCACCACGTCGCCGCACCAGTCCGCCGCAAGGATCAGGCAGCGAAGATCGTCGCGGTTATTGAGCGATTCGAAAAACTCCTTGTCCTCTTCGCTTTCCCATACGAACAGATCGTACCACTCTTTGAATTTCTCCTGATTTTTCGTCATGCCGTCCGTAAACTGCTGCGGGGACAAGCCTTGGCGCAGCTTGGCGCTCAAGTTTTTGCTCATAACGTTTCTCCTCCTTCGGAATGGTTCACACTATGGTTCATTGTACCAAAAAAAAGAGTCCGCTCCAATCAAAAGGAAACGGACCGGGCACGCTATTTGCTGTTGTCTTTGATCAGTTTTTCGATGGACGCTACCTCGGCGGCGCTTAACGTCCGCTTCGGCTTGTAGGTCTTGATGTGATGGACGAGGCGGTCCAGCTTGAGCGTCGCAAAAGCCGGGCTCGTCCCGACAAGACGGCAGTTCGGGTGGGTGAAGCATACGATGCCGACCAAATCGGCCTGTATCCGGTGCTGCTTGAACAGCTCCTTCAGCACGTACTCATGCCGGTACAGCTGCGCCGTCGGATCCTGGCTGTGCGGCTCGTCCTGCTTTCCGCGGTCGGACCGCGATTTGACACGTTCGACCCCTTGACCCGTAAAATGAATGTCCCCCGACCAATGCTTCGAGTCGATATGAAACACTCCGTTAGGCCCGACCACGATATGGTCGAATTCCTGCGTGCCGCCGCCTGCATGTACGCGGCGTCCGTGCAGGACGCGGTATTCTCCGCCGATATATTTGAGCTGATGGGCCGTGCTTTTCTCGCCTTCCACGCCGTAGCCGTTGTTCGTGTCGGTGAGGTGGCCCTTTTTGCCGGACTTCTTGCGGGTCAGCACCTTCCACAGCACATACAGCACCGTAATGACCGCAACCGCGATCAGAACAGGCTTCGTGTAAGGAGCGGCCACTTCGTCAATCTGTTCCCAGTTATCTCCAAGCGCCCGTCCAAGGTAAACGAACAGAATCGCCCAAGGAATCGTGCCGAGAAGCGTATAGAACAAAAACTTCCACATGGGCATCCGCGCCATGCCCGCCGGGATGGAAATCGCCTGCCGCAGCACGGGGACGAACCGGGCCAGGAACACCATGCCGGGACCGTAACGGTTGAACCAGCCCTCCGCAATATCGAGATGCTTGCTCTTCAGATGGAGAAACTTGCCGAATTTGTTCAAGGCCGGCCGGCCGCCGTAACGCCCGATCCAATACAAGATCACTTGTTGAAACATGCAGCCGATCGTGCCGAACACGATCGCGCCGATCAGGGATACTTCGCCGCGGGAAACCAGGTACCCTCCGTAAGCGAGGACGATTTCGCTCGGAATCACTTCAAGCATCAAGCCCAGCAAAATTCCCCATACGCCCAGCCCTTCGATAAACAGAAGCGCCGATTGAATCAAGTCATGCAGCATTGCTCAGCCCTCTTCCTCTCCGAATACGTATTTGTCCGTTCTCTCTCTCAACCAATCCTATTCTATCATAACCTCTTTCATGCCGCATCCCAGCAAATATCGGTGCAGCAGTTGCGCCGCCCGGCTTGCCTCGCGCGGCTTGTGGCGGATCAAGCCGTGGCAGATCGGCTGCCTGCCGAGCGGCACGCACTCCGCCAGCACGCCGGCCGCAAGCTCAGCCGCGACGGCGGAATGCGGGACGAGCGCAAGCGCCCAACCGCTGCAGGCGGCGCGCTTGATCATGTCCATCGAGGCGAATGCCGCCCGCCCGGCCGGAGCCGTGCGCTGCGCGGCAAGTTGAGCCTCGGCGGCATGCGAGTACATGCAGCGTTCGCCGAAGCCGGCGACGCGCATCCGGCGGATCGCGCTCCAGCCCTCGCGGCCGATGGCCTCCGCCTCGCGCGGCGCAGCAATCCACATCAGCTCGTCTTCGAGCAGCGGATCGAACGCGAGATCCGCGGCGCAGGGGTCGGCGGGAACAAGCCCCATATCGGCCTGCCGCGACCGGACGGCTTCCAGCGTCTCCGCTTGAAAACCGGCTTCGACCTGCACATCGATGTCCGGATAAGCATCCATGAACGACCGAAGCGGTCCCCACAGCGCAGCCGAGGCGAACGATTCCAGCACCCGCAGCCGTACGGTTCCCCGGGGGGCGCCCTCCTCGTTCATTTCTTCCTCCAACTCGCGTCCGAGCTGCATAAACCGACGCGCGTAGCCCTCCAGCCTGCGGCCCGCTCCGGTAAGCTCCACGCCGCGGGGAAGCCGGTCGAACAGCTTCTGCCCGGCCGCTTCTTCCAGCTGACGCATTTGCGAGGTTACCGTGGACTGTACATACCCGAGCCGCTCGGCGGCTTTGCTGAAGCTTTTCTCTTCCAGCACGGCAAGGAACGTCACCAAAAAACGGCCTTCCAATTTCTCGATCATACGTTATACGAACTCCTTTTTCCCAAGGTTTCATGAACGGACGAAAAAATGCGGGAAACGAAATATAGGTATCGATTAATTGAATCGATAATATCGATAACATTCGTTTCACAAATGGATCACTTTCATGCTAGCATAACGTTAATCATTTCGTCCAGAACGATTGGATAAAGGAGAATGCCCCATGAACCCATCCTCGACAACGCAGTCGGCGCTGCGCAAAGGAATCGCCTACGGGCTGCAGGGAGCCGGCGCGTTCCTTGCCGTGCTTGCCGCTCTGCTGCTCGGGCAATGGAGCGAAATCGCGCTCCTGATGGCTCCCTTCGGCGCCTCATGCGTGATCGCTTTCGCGATTCCCGACAGCCCGCTTGCCCAGCCGCGCAGCATCGTCGGCGGCCATCTGCTCAGCACCGCCATCGGGCTTGTACTGCTGCACACGGCAGGCTTTCACGCCTGGTCCGCCGCGCTTGCCCTGGGATTGTCCATCATGGCGATGCAGTGGACGCGTACGCTGCATCCGCCTGCCGGCGCCGATCCGCTCCTCGTCATGATGGCTGGTTCCGCCTGGAGCTTTTTATGGAGCCCTGTGCTGCTCGGCTCCCTGTTGATCGTTGCCGTCGCCTGGGGCTACCACCGGGTATGCCGCCGCACGTATCCGCAGCGCTGGATATAGTAGACCCGTCGCATCGACAAACAAAAACAGATTTCGACACGGACATTTGCGTCCGTTGTCGAAACCTGTTTACTTTTTTACATGTCAGACTTATAATTGTTGTGACAATTAATTCGGAATAAAGGAAGTGCTGCGATTGAATCCTAACCTGCACGAATGGTCGATCGGCTTTATTATCGGCCAAACGCACCGGAAGATGCTGAACGTCTTGACCTCGCGGCTGAAAGAGCACGATATGACGCCGGAGCAGTTTTCGGTGCTGTGCCGCCTGCACGAATCGGATGGCATCAGCCAGAAAGAAATCGCCGACCGTACGGTGAAGGATCAGCCTACGACCGCGCGCATCCTGGACTGTCTCATCCGCAAACAACTGGTGCGCAAGCAAACGAGCGAGACGGACCGGAGATCGTTTCTCGTCTATTTGACGGAGCAAGGCCGGCATAAGCTCCAAGTGCTGATGCCGATCGAACGGCAAACGCTTGAAGACATTTTCTCTTGGATGCCCGAATCGGAGCTGGAAGCCTTCAGACAGACTCATCTGCGGCTGATCGCCCATCTGGATACTCTACCGAAACCTTAAGACTAGGAGAATCGCTTCATGAAGGAACAACAAGACCTACCCGCTTCGAAATTATGGACCCGGGACTTCGTCCTGCTTACGGTCAGCAATTTATTTTTGTATTTGAATCTGCAAATGATCACTCCGGCGCTGCCCGCCTATGTCACCGAACGGTTCGCAGCAAGCCAGTGGACCGTCAGTCTGGTCATCAGCCTGTTCGCTTTAGCGGCCATCGTCACCCGCTTCTTCGCCGGCAACTGGCTTAAACGCGGGCGGACCGCCGTCATCCTGCTGCTCGGCCTTGCCGTCTATATGCTGGCAACGGCGAGCTATTATGCCGCCGGCACGCTGGCTTTATTTCTGCTCGTCCGCATCTTGTACGGCATCGGATTCGGCGTATCCAGCACGGCGTTCGGCACGATGGTGTCCGATATCATTCCGATCCGGCGGATGGGCGAAGGGATGGGGTACTTCGGCCTGTCGACGAGCCTGTCGATGTCGGCCGCGCCGGTGATCGGGCTGTGGCTGCTCGGCAGCTACGGGTTCGGCACGCTGATCCTCGTCTCGACGCTGCTCGCGATCTTGATCATCCCGCTGTCGCTGCTGATCCGCGGCACCTCGTCCGCTCCGAAGCCGGCAACCGCCCCTTCACCGGCCGCTGCTCCGGATACGCGCGGAACGTACAGACAGGTGGCGCTGCCCTGTTTTCTGAACATGCTGCTCTCGATTACGTACGGGGGCTTGATCAGCTACCTCGCCTTGTTCGGCAAGGAGGTGCATATCGGGAACGTCGGTTGGTTCTTTCTCTGCAACGCCGGAGCGGTGCTGCTCGTTCGCCCGGTCGCCGGCAAAATTTTCGATAAAAAAGGCCACATCGCCGTCCTGCCTCCCGGCGCGCTCATGGTGGCCGTCGGACTCGTCTTGCTGTCATATACATCCAGCATGACCGGACTTCTCGCCTCGGCATTGTGCTACGGCATCGGCTACGGCATTTTGCAGCCTTCGCTGCAGGCCTGGACCGTGAAGCAAGTAAGCCCGGAAATGCGCGGTACAGCAAACGGAACGTTCTACAACTCGATCGATCTCGGGATTGCGCTCGGCTCCCTGCTGCTGGGCGGCATCGCTTCGGGGACAAGCTATTCCACGATGTATCTGCTGTCGGCGCTGGCGATGCTTCTGTTTCTGGCCATCTACGTCTCGGGTACGCTGGTCAAAGGCAAGCCCCAAGCGGCCGCGCTGCGTAAATAACGGTGTGTCGCAACCGAGTTGCCTACACCAAAAGGATCGCCTTCTATTCGGCCGACAGCCGGAGGGCGATCCTTCTTTTATTCATGCTTGCCGGATGACTAGGAACGTTCCTCAACGGTCGTCGTCAAGCGAATCGAGCCGTCGTCTTTTCCAAGCTCCGCTTTCCAGCCCGTCGCTTCGACGAGAACGTCAATCGGCACCATGACGCGCCCGTCCTGCATGATGGTCGGCGCCCCACCACCCGATTTCACCCTGCCGTTGACTTCCGCTTGATCCGAGCCGCCCGGGAACGACGCCTGATTGCCGTCCCAAGCTAACCGCGTCGTATTCGCCGCCGCGTCCCACGACACCGTGGCGCCGACGGCTTCGGCGACAACCCGCAGCGGAATATAGACGACGCCCTCTTGAAGCGCGGGAGAGACGTCCATCCGGATCGTCTGGCCGTTCACGGTCAGCTCCGTTTCGCCGATTTGCATCGTCACGGTTTTCCGGACGGATGCCGGAGCGTCCGGAAACCGGTCGGGGTACTGGTTCGAGATTCCCTGCGCCAGCAGGTCAGCCATCGGGAACATTTGGGCATAGGCCGTCTCCATATTGTCATAGGCGGCAGCGTACTCGCCCAGCACATCATGGTCAACGGCCATCGTCATTTGCCCGCTCTGCGTAGTCAGATCGTTCAACAGCTCCGGCTTGCTCCCGTGCTGCGGGTTCGCATCCGTGAAAAATTGCGCCAGCTCCGCCTCAGCCTTCTCCAGCTTGCCCTCTGCGATTGCCCGCGCCGGCTCGTCCTTGGATGCGGCCGCTTTGGCGTAATCCAAAATGCAGCGGGTACGGGAGGTCCATGCCATACGAAACGCCGTCCCGGCCGTCTCCCCGTAAACGGAAGCAATGGCGGCCTCCAGATCCTCCGCATTCTCATTCAGCGCCGCAGCCGCCTGATCGAAGTCGCTTGCGCCGTCGATGCTTTTCTGCATCGCAAAGACGGCTGTCAGCGCATGCTCGTCAAGCAAGCGGCCGAGCGCCGCACGCAGATCGGCCTTGCGGGTCTTCATGCCGGACGCGTCGAATCGGTCCGGCGATTGCGCAGCCATGCCCGCCGCCAACAGATCTGCGCTTGCCACTGCGTGGGCGTAAGCTTCGCGCAGCGATTTATACGCTGCCGCGTAATTTTTGTCCGCGTAAGCCTCGAACGCTTGAAGCACCAGATCGGTATGCCGCTTCGCTCCTGCTTCCAGCCCCGCTGCTCCCAGATCCGGAAGAAGCCGCGCCCAAACCAGCGCCAGCTCCTTGGCGTAGGCATCCAAGCCGTTCGCCGCCTGCAATCGTTCCGTTTCGTCACCTGCCGCAGCGGCCTGCGCATAGTTCAGCAAAGCCTCGATATGCGACGACCAAAGCGGCTCAATGGTCTTGCCAGTCTCTTCCCCGTAGGCCGATCGCAGCGTGGCTGCCAGCCGTTCGGTATTTTTCCCGAGCAGCGCAGCGGCCTGTTCGTGATCGGCGGCGCCGTCGTAACGTTTTTGCATCGCAAAAATAGCCAGCAGCGCATGCTCGCCAAACAAAGCGTCCAGTCGGACCCGCAGCTCTGCCGCGGCCTCCCGCGCCGGTACGGCCCGCGCTCCTGCTATGTACGGCATCAGCAAAACGAGGCACAGCCCCAGCAGGGCCAGCTTCCCTTTTAAGCGCATCATGGATCGTCCTCCCCCGGTGTTCGAGTTAAGAACCTTTACCCGGCGCTTCCCGGTTTGAAACCGATCCGGCATGTTCAGACAAGCACCCGAATATACTCGTACAAACGATCCGAAACCGAAGGGGATGCCGATGACCAAGGTATATGTGATGAGCCAAAAAGGACTGAAGGGATTGAAAATCGGAGCCGCCGCCGTACTGTTGGCCGGTGCCGCGCTGCTCTTCTGGGAACGCGAAACGATTCGGGCCGCGATGAGCCCTGCCGGACCCGAACGGACGATCCAGCTCGTAACCGGCGAGTTCAAATCGACGACATCGGACGGCAAAACGATCGAAGCTTACCGCTGGGACCCGGGAACGATCTATATGAAAAAAGGCGAGCGCATCCGGCTTAGCATCTACGGCGTCAACGGCGCCAGCCATCCTTTTATCATCGAAGGCCTTAACATTAAGGGAGAGGTGAAAAAAGGAAAGGAAACCGTCGTTTCCTTCCGCGCCTCCAAACCGGGCGTCTACCGGATCATCTGCTTGACCCATCCCGACATGGCGCACAACGGGCCGATGGTCGGCTACCTGGTCATCGACGAGTAGACGCCGCCCCTTTTCTAAAAACCGCCGTCGGCAGTACCCGCCCGCCCTTCTTCCGCATAGCATAATGGCAGGAAGGAGATGCCGCTATCGATGAATCCAACAAACCAAATGAAGCACAGCCGGCCTTACCCGTCCGCCCGGCAAATTCGCCGCACTTGCAGCCGGGAGCTGTACCGCGCCCGTAAAAAACTTGGACGTTACGTCCCTCAACAAGCGGTAGAGCAGGCGGAAAAGCTGTATTACAAAAAGGTGCTGCTGAACCTGCCTTATATTGTGGAGCATGCGGACAATCGCAAGGTGCTGGCCGATTGGTTCGACGAGAACGTCTGCGGCGAAGTGGCCGCTTTGTGGGAAGTGGAATCGGACGCTTTGGCCAAAGCGTTCCGGGAGTCGTTCGGGGGCTGACGCTAAGCGGGCCCCTCTTTTTTTATCCGCCCGGCGGCCGGATTGCATAACCGTCCCTCGGAAGACAAACAATACCTTTGTTTACCTGAAAAGGAGGTACGAAGGGAATGGATGTCGTAATTCGCAGCGGACGGGGAATCGGACTGCTGGCTGTCCTCTTGACGCTCCTGATCGCGGGATGCGGCGGGGAAAAACCGGTCAAAGTCGGGATAGAAAGCAATTTCCGCCCGTTCACGTATACCGAGAACGGAGAGAATAAAGGGTTCGAAGTGGAGCTGTGGAGAGCGGTCGCGCAAAAAGCGAACTTGCCATACGAGCTTGTTCCGATGACGCAAGGAGAGCTGAACAAAGCCGTGAAATCCGGCCAAGTGGACATGGCGATCGCGGGGATGACCGTCAACAAAGCCCGCAAGGATAATTTTGCTTTTTCCGATCCGTATTTTCAGACCGGGCTGGTCCTGCTTACCGCTTCGGACAACGAGGAAATCAAGAGCAAGGACGATCTGACCGGGAAAGTCATCGGAACCAAAAGCGGCTCGACCTCTTATATTTATGCCGGCGGAATCCAAGGCACCAAAGAGGTCCGGGGCTATCCCGATATCTCGGATGCTTACACCGACTTGAAAAATAAAAAGCTGGACGCGGTCATTTTCGACGAGCGCAACGTCCACCATTTCCTGCAAAACGACGGGGAAGGCAAAGTGAAGATGGTCGGGGAAGTGCTGAACAAAGAAAGCTACGCCATCGTTGCGAAAAAGAAAAACAAGCATCTCGGTAGAATCAACGGCGCCATCGAAGCCGTCGCCAAAGACGGAACGTACGAAGCGCTATACGTGAAGTGGTTCGGCAGCAAGCCTAAGAAGCTGCCGGGTCAGTAGTCCTTTTCAGGCCGCGGTCCGCGGCCTGAGTTTGTTGCGAAAGTGGTCTAATGGGATAATAGAGATGTACGAGGGGGTGGGGTATCTACTTCCGGTCGCTGTTGTCAGCGGGAAACTTTAATTGAAGCCGCTTAACAGCGGGTATTTCCCGCAGACAAAGGCGAACGATATCGCTCCTCCAGTAGATACCCCACCTCCGTATGTTTCTCTATTTCAATTAAAAACCTCTTTCTCAACAGCCTGAGGCCGCGATCCGCGGCCTTTTTTCATTTTTATTGGGAAGCCAGCGCTTCGATCCGGTCCGACGGGTACACATGAGTGCCCGGGGTACCGCGGAGCGCCGCTTCGAGCATGCCCTTGGCCACCGTCCGCGCGGCGATCGGCTTGTACGGCCGCAACGGCCCGCGCATGGCAAAACCGGCGATCCGGGACAGAAGCGCAGCTGCGCGCTCCCCGAAGCGGACCTCTTCCCGCTCGCCGAGCAGCAGCGAAGGCCGGAAAATATGCAGCGCCGGCAGCCCGAGCGCTCTGAGCCCCTCTTCGGTCTCGCCTTTGACCCGGCTGTAAAAAAAGGCCGACTGCTTGTCCGCTCCGATGGCCGTGACGATAAGAAATTGCGCGGCGCCCGAGACGGACGCCAGCCGGCCGAGCTCCATCGGATAGCCGTAATCGACCTTGCGGAACTGCTCCTGCGTCTTCGCTTTCTTTATCGTCGTCCCGAGGGCGCAGAACACGTCGGCGCCATCGAAACCGCCAGCCGCCTCGTCAGCCAGGCGGTCGAAGGAAATGACGCGCTGTTCGAGCTTCGGATGCCGGATGCTTGAGTCGGTCCGTACTAACGTGACCACCCGGTCGTAAGCGGGATGCTCCAGAAGCAAGCTTACCAGCTCGCGTCCGACAAGCCCTGTGCTCCCTGCGACGATGGCATGCTTGGCCATAGTTTCGCCTCGCCTTCCTAAGGTTATCAAGTTGCTGCAACAAAGCCGGCGTCTCCTCGACAGCGGCGCCGGCGGCCTGAACACCGTTCAACGATAGGCCAGCAAACGACCGGACCGTTCGGATCGAGAATATCCGCGACTTCCGTAAAAGGGATTTCAAACGTCGGAAAACCGTAGGCATACGGCGTATATTCGTATAGTTGAAAATAGATGCCGATGGCGCGGTCCGTCAAATAAAAATCTTGATCGGGGCGGATCGAACGAAATTCCGTGAGCATCGGAATATCCTGCTCCTTGAACCTGCGGCGGATAATGGCCGACAGCCGGCGGACATAATCGCTTCCCGGTTTAAACAAATTCTTTAATTGATATTCCGTACCGTCCCGCAAATTAAACGTCTGCGAGCTCTGGAAGGTGAGGCCGTGCGCCGCTCCCTGAGAGTATCCGTAAACGTCGTACAGCAAGCTGAGCAGGCCGTTTTTATGAAGCTTGACTTTATAGCTGCCCGATACCGTTCTGGTCTGGTCCTGCACGTAGTCCTGCTTGCGGATCAGCTTGTAGATGGCGTCCAATATCGAATGATTGACGATCCGCTGGACGAGCCGGTTTTGAAGTCCCAGCACCTGCGGATATTTCACGTCAAGTCTGGGCTTCGCCAACCGGCGGGTAACGATGCGCTCCCGCCTTGCCCGTTCAAATTCCTCCCATTCCACTGCGTCCCTGCCTCCTTAAGCGCCTCCAAGGCCGATGACCCCAGTATATGCAGGCTTTCGCCCGGAGGTGAAAAGGCCGGTCCCGCTCCTGAACGCAGCGGCGTCCGATCAGCCGTCTCCCGGCGGACCGGATTCCCACTCGACCCGGTTGCGGCCAAGCTGCTTGGCCCGGTATAGCGCTTTGTCCCCTTCTTCGATCATTTGCTCCAGCAGCAGTTTCGCGTCCGCTCCTTCGGCCAAGCCTGTGCACGCCGCGCCTCCGATGCTAACCGTCAGCGCGATACGTACGCCGTCCGCCTCATAAGGCTCCGCGGCTACGGCCCGGCGGACCGTCTCCGCCAAGGCTCTGGCCTGCACGGCGCCCAAGCGCAGCGCAAGCACCATAAATTCCTCTCCGCCGTATCGGGCGGCTAATTCGTCGCCTCCCGTCTGCCTCTGCAGCACTCCCGCCACATGCCGCAGCACCCGGTCGCCGACCAAATGGCCGTGCGTATCGTTGACCTGCTTGAAATAATCGATATCGATTAACAACACCGAGCAGGGATACCCCGCTGCCAAGGCCCGAAGCAGGCGCTGGTTTCCGTTCTGCATCATATACCGGCGGTTGTACAGTTCGGTGAGCGGATCGATCATAGCCGACTCCTCAAGCAGCTTGACTGTCGTTTTTAGCTTACGGCTCATCAGGTTGTACGTATCGCACAGCTCCTGAAGCTCGGCAGGGGCATGCTTGAAGACGGCCGGGTCGATGCGGTATCCGTATTGCCCTTCCTTGATGATACGGGTGCCTTGCAGCAAAAATTCGAGCGGACGTTCGATCCGCCGCGTAAGAATAACGATACCGCTGAAGCTTAACATCAGCGTGGCCAACGTTATGGCGATGAAAACGAGCATCAGCCCGTACAAGTTCACATACAGTTCCTTTTTGCTCACTTCGCCCACCAGCAGCCAGCGGTGGCCGGCTATCCACTGATACGAACCGAATACGATGTCTCCCTTGTAGTTGGCATACGCCTCCTTCGAGACCGCCTGCACCGCTGCGCGGCGCGTAATGTCCGTCGAGATCGGCCGCGAGTTCTGGCGTACGTCGTCGATAAAGCGGGGCTTCGTCACCGGCACACCGACCCGGTCGAGGAGATAAAAGTCCGCCGTCTCCCCGGAATGCAGCGAACCTACCACCCGCTGAATCGTCTCCAGCTTGACCGAGCCGAGCAGCAGTCCGGTCCATCGTCCCCCTTTGTCATAAGTAGGGGCGGAGAAAATAATGACCGGTTCGCCGGTTGCTTTGCCGATGACGACATCCGACATCGACGATTTGCCCTGTTTCGCAGCCCAATAGTAATCGCGCTCGTTGACCTGGAGGCCCGTAGCCGAATAGGTATCCACTTCCGTGATACCGTCTGCGTTCACATAAGATAGCGAAGAGAATTCTCTCTGCAATAGTGTGAAATCGCGGAAGATTTTCTCCATCAAAGGCTTGTTCAGCGTTCTGACGGCCTCATCCTCGGTAAGCAGACGCATATCCAGCTCCCGCTCCTGCACCCACCGGTCGATGAACAACGTCTGCAGACTCAGCTTGTCCGACAAATTGCGCAGCGCCTCTGCCCGAGCTTCCTGCTGATACAATATATAAAAAGCGATGTTGATCGAAAGCCCGAGCATGAGAATGGCCAGCGCAATCCACAGACGAAAACGCTGCTTCACCGTCCGGGGCCGCATGAAGCGAAGCATGGACCCTCTCCTCTCCCAGAGTAATGTCCCCAACAAATTGGCATTGTACAAACCTGTATTTTTTTTTATACTTTAGAATGCATTATTTGTTTCGGTCTGCCAGTATTTAACTTGACGTCGTAAGGAGAAATTGCTCGTGGAACTGCCCTCATTCGATATGATTTTGTTTCTCGTTATTGTCGGGTTCGCCGCCGCCTTCATCGACTCCGTCGTGGGTGGAGGAGGACTCATTGCCGTTCCCGCGCTGATGTTCACCGGACTTCCGACCAATATGGTGCTCGGAACGAACAAGCTTGGGGGAACGCTATCCTCGTTAACCAGCACCGCCTCCTTTTTATTTTCCGGCAAAATTAACGGCAAGCTGGTGCTGCTCCTGTTTCCGTTGTCCTTCATCGGATCGGCTCTCGGCACGTATACGATCCATCTGGTGCCTTCCACCTTCTTAAAGCCGCTGGTGGTCGGTCTTCTGATCGTCATTCTCATCTATACGCTGCTGAAAAAAAACTGGGACGGCTCGGGACAGCAGGTCCGGTTTACGTTCGCACGCGGACTTGCGACGGCGGTATGCGCGTTCGCTTTGGGCTTTTACGACGGATTTTTCGGCCCTGGCGCCGGCTCGTTCCTGCTTTTTCTGTTTCTGATGCTGGGATTTGATTTCGTAGGCGCTTCGGCCAATGCCAAGGTGCTCAACTTCGCCAGCAACATCGCTTCCTTGGCGTCGTTCTTCTGGTTAAAGTCGGTGCATCTCGGCTACGGTCTGCCGATGGGCCTAGCCATGATCGCAGGCTCCCTCGTCGGCTCGCAGGTTGCCATCCGCAAAGGCTCCAAATACGTGAAGCCGCTGTTTATCGGAATTACCGCCATATTGATCGGCAAACAAATCTGGGATATGCTATAAACGCCGCAGAGAGGTCGTTAAGCCTTGGTTAAACAGGCTTTGCGACCTCTCTGCATAGCATTCGACATCTTCCTTCCAATCCCTCTTTTTCTCATCCCCCAATGACCATGCAGGTTGACAGATGATCCGTCGGCCAAATTTGCCTCTTCTGGTTGCTGGCCAGCTCGGCGTACGGATCGCGGACCACGTGCGGATCGCTCACCGGACGAAGGTCCTCCCATACGCATTCGACGCCTTTCCCGCTCGCTTCTCCCGCATACATGCGGCAGCCGCTGCAAAAAGCTTGTTTTTGTTCTTCATCCAGCTTCACGACTCTATTCCGCAGACAGCAGTATACCCGGCCGTCCGGATCGCTCAGATTGATATGTCTCACATCTCTCACGCGCATGCTCCTTTCCGTTGAACACTAAAAAGGTAATACCCATTATATATGCGGACGAACCCGGATATGTGTAATTTTTTTTGAAGATGGTTGATCTGGAACGAAATTTGATCTATAATGAACCCAACCTAATTATCGTTAGTTAGGAAGGTGTTTTTTTTATGACAGTTCACAAAATCAAGGCCTCCGCGCTGCGGCTCTTCTCGCAGAACAGCTACGACGCGGTGCCGCTATCGGAAATCGCCAAGGAGGTCGGGATCAAGACGCCTTCGCTCTACGCGCATTTCAAGAGCAAGGAAGAGCTGTTCTTGGCCGTATACGACGATTGTCTGGCCGAGCACGCCTCCCGTGTCCGGCAATTGACCGAGAAGCTGACCGGGCTCGGCACGGAGCAAAAGCTGCGGACGATTCTGCATGACGTGTGCCGCACCTACTTGCTTAGCGAGGAATACGCGACCTTTCTTAAGCGGACGATGCTGTTCCCGCCGAATGCGCTGCAGGAGGTGCTGCGCGAGCGGTTTACCGCATCGGAGGAGCAGCTTACCGGGCTGCTGCGGATTGTTTTCGAGGAGGGCATGGCTTCGGGTGTACTTCGCCGCGAACGTTCCGAGGATTCGATCGCCTCGTTCTACTGCCTGCTGGACGGTTCGTTCCTCCAGCAGTTCTATTACCGGCCCGACGACTGGGAGCATCGGCTGACAGCCGTTTGGGGAATCTACTGGAAAGGCATTGCGGAAGACAGGACATCCTAGAAGGGAGCGGATTATTATGGCATGGATTTATTTAACGATTGCAGGGATTATGGAGATCGTATGGGCGCTCGGCTTAAAATATACGCAAGGCTGGACTCGGTTTTGGCCGAGCGTCGTGACGATCGTCGGGATGATTGTCAGCTTTTATTTTCTGTCTCAAGCGCTCAAGACGCTGCCGATCGGCACGGCTTACGCGATATGGACCGGCATCGGCGCGTTAGGTACGGTCATTGTGGGGATGTTTTTTCTGGGCGAGCCGCGCGATCTGTTGCGGGTTCTGTTCCTGCTGTGCATCGTCGGCGGTATCGTCGGCTTGAAGGTAACGGCATAATCTCATACGGCGTATGCCAAACGGCAAAGAGCCGCTGCTCCCAACGGAGCGGCGGCTCTTTTGCTGCGGGACGGCATCTGGCGCATGGCACAATGGCCGTGCGGATAGCCGCTCTTTTTCATGCTTCTTCCCTGATTTGGGGACAAGCCGCTTCTTCCGGCGGGAATACGCTGCGGACAGCCGACACGACTTCTCTGGCCATGTTCATGACGCGGAATAAGGAAGTGCTTTGCAGAATCGCGTATTTTTGCCCGGCATCCACATTGACGATCCCGGCAATTGAATAGTCGCCGACGTGCGGAAGCTGCTTGCCGACCGACTTGCCCGGCTCCAGCGGACGGTTGGACACCTGGTACCAGGCTAACGAGGCGGCCTGACCGAGACAAGCGTCGATCGCAATCACGGTTTTCCCTTGTGGAATTTCATTCAGCCGCTCCCGCATGTTGCTTGCATCGAACGGATGGGCAAGCGTACCGACAACATGCGGATACCCCGCTTCCTGCAGCATCGTGCCGGCCAGCGGTCCGAGGGCGTCGCCCGTCGAGCGGTCGGTGCCGATGCACAGAAACACCAGGTCTTCCGCCGTCAGGCCGCGCGTTCGAATCATACGCAAAAAATCGGGCAGTTCGGCAGCCTTCAGCTTCTTGCGGAATAACGGCTGCGCCTGCTCATTCGTCATTGCGTTTCCCCTTTCCGTTGTTTTTTATATAGTAGCATACTGCATAGGAATATCGCTTTCAATATTTGTTCCTACAACGCCAGACATGCTATAATTCGGACAAAGCAAGGTTGAGCACAAGAACAGCTCAGAACCGGCGGAAGGCAGGGATCAACCCGATGGGGGTCATGGACATATGGGCGCTGGCGGCGCTTGCCTACTGGCTGTTCATGCTGTGGGACACGCTGCGGGCGCGGCAATGGATGCTGAAGCTTCCCCGCTCGGAGCAAGGACAAGCGGGATGGAGAACGGGCAGGACTCCTCAGGACGGCAAAGAATCCGAAGCGCCTCTCGTCTCGATTATTATCGCGGCGAAAGAAGAGGAATCTTCCATCGTCGAAACGGTGAAGCATCTGCTCGGGCAAACGTACCCCCGGATCGAAATCATCGCCGTGAACGACCGGTCGCAGGATACGACCGGACGCAAGCTGGACGAACTGCGGCGGTGGTCCGAGGGACGGGCCGGCATCGCGGTGCCGCTGCGGGTCATTCACATTACGTCGCTGCCGTCCGGCTGGCTTGGCAAAAACCATGCGCTGTATCAAGGCTATCTGCAGGCGCGGGGCAAATATTTGCTGTTCACGGACGCCGACGTGCAGTTCGAGCCGGAAACGGTGGAGGATGCGGTCCGCTTCCTGCAGGAGCAGCAGGCGGATCATGTAACGCTGGCCCCCCGGATGCTTGTACGCGGCTTGTGGCTTCGAACGTTCGTGCAGTTTTTCTTTTTTACGCTCAGTCTCTATATCCGCCCTTGGCGGGGGAACGACGATTTCCAGCACCGGCACGGGATGGGGATCGGCGCCTTCAATCTGATCACCAGACAGGCGTACGAGCGGATCGGCACGCACCAAGCCATCGCGCTGCGGCCGGACGACGATCTTCAGCTCGGCCGGAAGGTCAAGGAAACGCGGCTCCGGCAGCGGCTCGCCTCCGGCACGGAGCATATTGCCGTCGAATGGTATACAAGCCTTGGGGAGGCCATTCGCGGTCTGGAGAAAAACTTGTTTTCGGGCTTCGGCTACCGTCTAAGCTTCGCGGCTCTTGGCGTGCTAGGTCAGCTTGCGCTGTTCCTGTTCCCTTGGGCGGGCATGCTGCTTCTGTCCGGCCCGGCGGCCTGGGGCTTCGCTCTGTCGGTCGCGCTGATGCTCGCCGTCTATTTACTGCTGATCCGCTCGATCACCGGAGAAGGCGGACTCGAGGCGCTGCTAATGCCTCTGAGCGTCGTTCTGTTATGCTATATCGTCACCCGCTCGGTCTGGCTGACCTTGAAGCAGGGCGGGATTTACTGGAGGGGCACCTTCTATTCCTTAAAGGAGCTTAGGCGTATGAAAGCCCGCGATGGTTCCGATTGATTGGCGCTTGTTTTTCCGGTCCGCATATTTCCCAATTTATATAAAAGGAGCTTGTCAACATGATCTTGGAAGTCATTGCCACGAGCGTGGCCGATGCTATTATTGCCGAAAAAAACGGAGCGGGACGAATCGAGCTCATTTCCGGCATCTGCGAAGGCGGCGTAACTCCAAGCTATGGACTCATCGAACAGGTTGTCGCTTCGGTCAGCATTCCCGTCAATGTCATGATTCGCCCGCACAGCAATTCGTTCTGTTACGACGAATGGGACCTCGAAACGATGCTGACGGATATTCGGACGGTCCGGCGTCTCGGCGCCGCCGGAATCGTAACCGGCTGCTTGACGCCGGAACGCAAGGTGGATACGGAGCTGCTCGAGAAGCTGCTGGCCGAGGTCGGCGAATTGTCGGTCACCTTTCACCGGGCGATTGACGAGACGGACGATCTGGAAGGCACGCTGCACGTGCTCGCCCAATATCCGCAAATCCACCGCGTGCTGACGTCCGGCGGCAAGCCGAGCGTGCTGGACGCCCGGGACGAGATTCTCCGGCTGCAGGCCGCCGAGCTTTCACGTCCGATCGTCATTCTCGCGGGCAGCGGGCTTAACCTCCAATCGCTGGCCTCGTTTATCCGGGATACCGGCGTACGCGAGGTACATATGGGCACCGGCGTGCGCCGCGGGAACCGCGCGCAGGATACGGTCGATCCCGAGCTCGTACGGGCGGCAGCGGACATCGTCGCAGGATTTTCCAAGTAAAGGCGTTTCATTCTATTCATCACAGCCGTGCGGCATAAACCGTACGGCTGCTCCACGTTGTAACTCTTCAAGGCGGCGAATAACATAGTAAATAATACCCTAACTATTTTAAAACCTCTCAATTAAAAACAAAAGAAAATCATCATACTCTTGGGTACCAACACCCTCACCTTGTTCCCAATCAACAACTGGGCACTCACCGTTTTCTATTCTTGAGGTATCAAGGCAATATACACCAGCACCAAAATTCTCAATGACAACAAATTCTTCAGGTAATCCATAACTACGCCAATCAACGGTTTCTCTAACGCATGTTGGAATATCCCTCAATCCGCCACCAAAAATCTCTACGCCTATAACTCCGCCAGTTCCATATTCCCGCAAGAACCATTTGTAGCTATCTGGTAATTTTACATTTAACCTATCTTCAATGTTAATTATTTTAGCGTCATCCAAAGCTCCAACAAAAAAACTTTTTTTAGCATTTTTAATTAGCTTAACAACTTGGTTTGTGTTCACAGTGTATGCCTCCTCAATTCTTTATCTTTACGAAATTTAGTATACTGCTTATCTAGATTAGGGTCATTTCTAAAGCTTCTTTGCTTGTGCCTAGAGCAATCAAGCCCAGTTTTCCCTCTACTGCCTGTACAGGTTATCATTTCCCTTTTCCTCCTTTGATTTTGGACATGGTTAATGATGGGTTCATTCGTAACTGGGTAGTCGCCCAGAGAAATAGCCTGCAAACTCATTGCTCCCCTTGCCCTGTAGCACGGGAAGCAATGCTTAATCCAATACTGCCAAAACTTCATCACCTGATTTTATCTTAACAAAATCATCTGAATCATAAATAATAATTCCAATATTTAAAATTCCTGTGATAGAAGTCGAAAGATCCATTTTCTTAACTTTAAATTTTATCTCTTCTGTTGTAGTTTTAACCACAATATATTTGTTAACAAGATATGGTACTTTTGTATCGTGTGAGGAGAACTTCGGATCAAATCCTCCTACAATAAGATGACCTAGTTTTTTATCATTAATAGTCATCCCCACCCGCATGATATGTTTATAAACCATTTACATTTCTCCTTATCGTTCAATAATATGTAAATTCCTAACATAGTCTTTGAATACCATCTCTTACAAGCATAATTCTCTCGGCTTGGCTTAATTCTGGTGTAAATCGTGCCTCCCTAATACTAGCTTGTGCTTCATCCAAAGCATAATTTCTCGATTTAAAAACTACCACTAACCCATTCATCTGTCTGCTCTTGGGTAAGCGGTGCATCATTGCTATATCACTGTATCCATTGACCGCATCGTCTGGGTTGAATGATGGGTTCATTCTGCACTGGATAGCCCCACCAAGAAAGAACCTTGAAAGGCATTAAGCCAATCAAGGTATAATCCAAACTATTCAACAGAGTTCTCCCATACATTCCCTTCATATGGCCATTCCCACAAGTCGATAAATAGACCTAGATTCCTTATCTCCATTATTGCATCCTCACATATGATAGAGCTACCAATATCCATGTAATAATCGTAGGAAAAGTTCAAGAAAAATTTGTCTCCATTTCTAAGTTGACAAGCAACGTCCTCTCTCATGCCCAATCTAACGATATGTTCTATTTGTTTGCCTGTAAGGAGAGAACCGTCCTGTAAGGAGTAATAAGAATCTACAATTTCTTGAGAATAGCAATTCGGATACTTTAAAATGTGTTCAGTAAAAAGTTCTTCTCTTAATTTACTTATTAAGTAAATTTCCAATTCATAAACTTGAATACTGTTCAAATAGATTCCCACTGCCTTAACATATTTTTCCTCAATAGATAAATACTCGCTCATTGAGAGGCTTACCCCATTATAAGTCCGCCCTATGTCAATTATCGAAGTCCACGTAGGGATTTTAGGCTTATTCTCTTCCCCTTCTTTTAAAGGAGGGTATTTTCTTACTTGCCAATAATACATACTCTAATCTCCAATTCGATTTAAATTTTTATCATATGTTCCCAATCTAGTTTACCTGCTCATTAATTCCTCTATTGTATTAGCCATTATCCACACACCACCGTTATCTGCACTCCCCGTGCTCTGCCGCGGAATATCTCTTGTTATATAAACTCCTCGTTCTTCTGAATAAAAGACAGCCGCTTTAGCCCTACCTCCATTGGCCTTTTCAAAACCTAGTATATTTGCTGCTTCTTCTGCTTCTCTGTCTGTCCGGTAAGGTCCATTGGGTGGAGATGTCTTCTTAGCAGGTGTCCATTTCCCAGTTTTATTATTGTAATCATCTGTTCTTTGTTGCTTACGTTGGTAATAACCACCGTATGCATCAGTAGAATTTCCCGTCCCCTAAGTTGTAATCTTAAACTTGGGATAAAGAAGGTGGCAATCGGGTTTCCAATCACCACCATTATATCAGCTTGCCTTGCGTTCTGTCAGAGCCGCCGCCGCGATGTACGGCGTTTTGTTCTTCATCATGCTGTAGATGATGTTTACGAGCCTTCTCATAACGCATATCAGGGCTTGCTTCTTCGTCTTTCCTTCTGCTAGCTTCCGTTGATAATACTCGTAGAAGATAAGATTCCGTTGCTTCTTGTTGTCGCCTTTTGCCACTTGGATTTGTTGAACGGTTAGATTATGGAAGATGGCGTTCAATACCCGATTACCTTGACCGCTTGCTTTGTCTTTGCCCTTACCACCCGAACTAAAGCGAACAGGGGCAATCCCGCCAATGGGGCTAGCTTGTCGGCATTCGGGAAGCGGCGAATATCGCCAATCTCTGCTATCAGTTCCGCCGCTGTCACAGTGCTAATGCCATCCATGGACTGTAGCTTGAAATCCGTCTCCGCTAACAGCCGTGCCTGCCGCTCAATTTTTCCGCTCAGTTCCGTGCATAAATCCACTACAATGCTGTGATAATTGACCAATAACAGCATCCCTGTCTCGTTCGTCGCCGCATGACGTATATCTTCCTGTATTCGTCTCATATATGGCAGATACAAGTCCTCATTCTTTATCGTCGGCAGAACTGCTGAAACGACGGCCTCCCGAAACAAATCTTGCTTGTCGCGATAGCTTCCTTGTCTAAGTCGTCCATCTGCTCTAGCACCACGTCATAGTTGGACTTGGTGTAAACGTGGCGGATAAACCCATGAATGGCTTCTGACAGAACGATGTAAGGGTTCAGCTTCGTATTCAAGCGGTAGAAGTTCCTCCGCCCACGCCTTTGTACCTCAATGAACTGCTTCTTCTGCAATTCTTTTAGCTTTGAGCATATGGTATTCTCGCTCAGCCCAAGATGCAGAGCCATCACTTGCTGATTAATGGCAAACCACTCCGTAATCTCACGCCCTCTATCCAACATGCCCCATGACACAAGTTCAAGCATTACATTGACCGCATTGCCGTCCAAGAAGAACCAGCGCGGATTTCTTGCGGAACTTTCGCATAAAACGCCGTGTTGACTTCATGAAGCATTGTCGCTTCCTCTCCATCGGGCTGTTCAGGCGGCGATGAAGCAGAGAAACCGGCTAACCCGAAACGCTTCCTTTCCTGTTTATGTAAACTGGTCGTCACCAGATTGTACTTACACAATAATCATCGCTACAATGGGCAGTCTGTTGCGACAAAATGTCTGTCACTTGCCGACCACAATATAGTAAGTCGGGGTATCGTGGCGGATAGTTGCGACATAGCCTCCCATCGTCTATATCGCGTCGATCGGTGGGGCTGTTGCGAGGAGATTTTACATTACGATTATTTTCAGAAAACTCGTGAGAAAACGAAGATAACAAAAAACAGGTCAATCATGGTGGTATCTGACCATAATCAACCTGTTCAATGTAACGGAATACCATTATTTAAGTGATAAAAATCAAGCATTTATGTGCGTACAATGAAATGAGGAAATCTTTATATTGGTATTACATGGGTTATATGTGTTATTGGTTGAATGATGAGTTCATTCGGCACTGGGTAACCCCACCAAAGAAAAACCTTGAAAGGCACGAAGCCAATCAAGGTCATCATTAAAAAACTATAAAACTGACTTTCTTTCTAAATCGAATATGTCTATTTGTTCCTTCTCAAATAATTCTTCTAGTGAATCAGTACCCTTTTCTTGTGCATACATATATTCATTTTCGGAAATTGGTACTGCAAGTAACCATGCTACTTTTTTATTTGGAAAGTCAAGCGTTTTTAGGTCTTCCCACAGGAACGGCGACAAGAACAGCACGTGCTTCATATCACTTTCAGGATAGTACATCTTAATTATATCCCGAAACGTTTCGCCATGAGCAATTGTATAATTAGAGTTGATAACACAAAAAGCACATGTCGCTATTACATTCGGAAAATCTTCATATCCCGTAGCGCTTGCTCCCACTATCTCTACTCGCAAGGGCGTCTCATCAACTGTGTACTTGATTGAGTGGTCGGACAGTCCTATGGTGGAGTATGAATTTACACCGTCAAAGGGTCTATTTACCACTGAAAGCAAGTCAATGCTACTTTTGTTGTTATTGTCCCAATATTTAGAGACACTTGGTTTACCCCCAAAAGCATTTAGAGCCGATTTAGCAATTACTTTGTTCTCATTTGAAATACTCATAGTAAACCTCCTCGTCTCCAATATCCAATCCTAATCACCAAAATAATCGTCTGTCAAGTCTTCGCCTTTATGGCTTCGATTTGAGGATGGTAATTCAGGTCGATAGGGGTCTGGATTATTGTGCTCATCTAGAAACTGTTTTCTTGAAATACCTCTCTCTTGTGCACTTTGTTGATGCTTCCTAAATTCATTACCTGGCTTATGTCCCATATCCCAAGCTTCATCTTTATTCATTACTTTACCTGAAACTGAGTCTCTAACCTCACCGTCAGGACCTTTTGCTTTTTCCCAAACCTCGTCCTTAACACCTTTCCTAAACTTAGATGGACGGTCATATGTTTTGTTAATCTTTCCCGTCCCCTCAGGCGGCTTCTCCGGCGGCTTTTGATTCGGTTTCGGTTCATTCGGTTTTCCAAAAGTCTCGTCCCACTTCCGCTGGTTCTCTGTCTGTGGGAGTTCTATCACATCATTTTTATTCAAGAATTTAATTGGAAAACCTTCCGCAAATTCTGTAACCCTTCTTGCATATCATCGCGCAGCTTCTTGACTTTCTGTTTGAGCTGTTCTTTCATCTGTGTTGCCTTCTTGATTACAGCGTCTTTTTTGCAGCCATGATGTCAGCATGCATCTGCTCTTTTAATCGCTGGACAGCTCACATAATCTCCAAATCTTTTTCCGAGGAAAAGGCGATGGGATGCATGCTGTGAATCTCGTATGCCGTCTTCTTCTTGCAACTTGATGAAGGGTTGCCTTCCTCGCTCTCCTTAGCCGTGAGAACGAGCTCCTTGCCGCCCATCATTACTCTTTGCTGATGATTTTTGACATGCTAAAAAGACTCATTCCTCCTCATTTTTCGAGCTGGAATAAGCCTTTGATAGTTTATTAAGTTTGGTTTGTTGGTTTTATTGTACGATCTTTTTGTTGGATGGTTTACACAAATTGTTGACAAACCCATTCCTCAAAGTTGGTGCAACCATCTTATCGGAATGTGCAGATATTTTTCTATTTTTTTACTTGTTTATGAATTGGTTTCAAGCACTATGTTTTTTGCACCGTTTCTTTTTTACTCTTTTTCATCCAATATTGCTTTAAATATTCAGCAATCTCTGTTTCTCCTCTTTCAATGGCGAATGCATAAGCATCCATATCTTTCATGTTGTCACCAGAGTATTTTATAGATATGTCTATATTATTCTCAACTAACAATTTAACAATCTCAAAATGACCACCATATATTGCAGCAAACAGAGGATTTCTCTCTGGTTCACTAGTATCAATCTCAATATTATGGTTAATGAGATATTCTGCAATATCTAAATTTCCTTTTGCAGCTGCTCTTTCAAGCGCATTTGTAGAAAAAGTTCCACCCTGTGCATTAATATCTATCCCAGCATTAATAAGATATTCTATTATTTCTAAGTGCCCATGAGCTGATGCTACATGTAACCATGTACCAAAGGGTGTCATCCATTCTAACATTTCTGGATTTTTCTCAAGTAAATCTCTTAACGTATCCAGTTGGACACTTTTTATGGCACCTCTAATGTCTTTTGCAATTTGAGTCTTATTCATTTAGTTTCCCCATAATTTTATCTTCTTGAAGCAGCCAGTTTCCCCAAGTCTTCCAGTATTTCAACAAAATCATCATAGTCCTCACCCGCAGCATCAACTGCTTTCAATTGATTTACAATGTTTAGCAACAAAAACTAATCCTAATCCCATTCATTAAGTGGTAATTTTAGTAACTCATTACTACATTTCGGGCATTTTTGTTTCGAAAAATCCCTTGTCCAAATCCTACAATAGATACACCGTTTGCCGTACAATTCCGGATGTTGTTTATTTTCCTCATCCGCTTCTGGTTCGAGTATAGAAAATGCTCTCCATCTTGTTTTTTCGTATAAATGCATAATTTCTGGGGAAACATCATACGAATTAGTAGTAGAATCCCATTCACACCCTTCTATTATTTGAACTGGTCTTTCCAAATCCTCTTCTAATCTATCAATTGATGTTTCAGGCCATTCATCAGTATGAAATATTTCTTTCTGAATCCTATCCCAATCTTTCCAATTATATAATTTTTTTAAATCGCTTTCTAATTTATGAATATCAATTTTAATATTAAACATAATATTCACCTACCTTGGTCTTAGTGGTTTCAACTGCTCGAAACAATACCTTCTTCACATGAAGCGTAGACATATACTTTATCGGCTCTATCTTCAACATATTCATACATATGGATATCATATCTGCTCGCAACTCACTAAATTTATCTTCGAGTTCTTTCATTCTATTTTCGCCCTTTAATCAATAATTTATAGTAATATTTTCAAAAGTCTTCTTTTTTCTATCTAAATTATTGTTTTTTACATTTATCTCATAACTATGTGGTTTATAATAATCGTATTGTTTATACTGTTTATCGCAGGGAACTTCTTTCTCAATTATTTCAACTTCTATTCCACCAATAAAGCACGTAATAACTTCAGCAAATAAAGTTAACATCTCAGCATGGGTGAGATTGCGTAATGTTCCCTCATATACAACATTCTGAAAAGTATCACTTGTTGTATATGTACCTTTTGTGCTTTCATCAATAAACATTAATTCTTCATCTTTTACAAAAATTGAAGTTTGATTTCCATAGAAACTAATAAACAAATCTTGGTTGTCTCCATCAAAACATATAAATTGAATTGGTATATTTGACGTTATTTCAACCTCTTGCTCATCATCAGATAAAGTCCTTATAATTACATCTAGATTACCATCAAATTTAGTTATAAGATATTTATAAAGCTCTTCATTAGAAAATTGCATGCACCATTCTGAACCATTATTTATTTTTTCTACTTGCATTGATCAAACACCGTTCCTTTTATAAATTGATTTACTGGAAACTTTCCCTAGAATCTAATACATACTGGTATAACGGCTCCTGTCCTTGGTCTAATCGCTGCATTTTAACACTTTAAATTATACCTTTTTTGATGGATTAGACCATTTCTACATAAGATCATTCTTCATCTTCGCCGTTTCATCTGAAATGATAAATTCGTATTATTTACTTCACCGGTTAATTGGCCGTAAAACTTGTATTTATCTTTGTATGCTTGCGCGATAATAAGTGCTTCTTTTTCTGTTAGATTGTTGACGGGGCCACTCGTCTAGATTGAAATGATGGGTTCATTCTGCACTGGATAGCCCCACCAAGAAAGAACCTTGAAAGGCATTAAGCCAATCAAGGTATAATCCAAACTATTCAACAGAGTTCTCCCATACATTCCCTTCATATGGCCATTCCCACAAGTCTATAAATAGACCTAGATTCCTTATCTCCATTATTGCATCCTCGCATAGGATAGAGCTACCAATATCCATGTAATAATCGTAGGAAAAGTTCAAGAAAAATTTGTCTCCATTTCTAAGTTGACAAGCAACGTCCTCTCTCATGCCCAATCTAACGATATGTTCTATTTGTTTGCCTGTAAGGAGAGAGCCGTCCTGTAAGGAGTAATAAGATTCTACAATCTCTTGAGAATAGCACTTCGGATACTTTAAAATGTGTTCAGTAAAAAGTTCTTCTCTTAATTTACTTATTAAGTAAATTTCTAATTCATGAACTTGAATACTGTTCATATAGATTTCTACCGCCTTAACATATTTTTCCTCAATAGATAAATACTCGTTCATTGAGAGGCTTACCCCATTATAAGTCCGCCCTATGTCAATTATCGAAGTCCACGTAGGTACTTTAGGCTTATTCTCTTCCCCTTCTTTTAAAGGAGGGTATTTTCTTACTTGCCAATAATACATACTCTAATCTCCAATTCGATTTAAATTTTTATCATATGTTCCCAATCTAGTTTACCTGCTCATTAATATTGTATTAGCCATTATCCACACACCACCGTTATCTGCACTCCCCGTGCTCTGCCGCGGAATATCTCTTGTTATATAAACTCCTCGTTCTTCTGAATAAAAGACAGCCGCTTTAGCCCTACCTCCATTGGCCTTTTCAAAACCTAGTATATTTGCTGCTTCTTCTGCTTCTCTGTCTGTCCGGTAAGGTCCATTGGGTGGAGATGTCTTCTTAGCAGGTGTCCATTTCCCAGTTTTATTATTGTAATCATCTGTTCTTTGTTGCTTACGTTGGTAATAACCACCGTATGCATCAGTAGAATTTCCCGTCCCCTCACCTTCTGGAGGCTTACTAGGTGGTTTCTCCGTATCTTGACCATTTCCTCCTCCCGACTTCTTATTTGTATCCCCTTTTTTCGAACTTCCCCGGAATAATCTAAATCTCCATTTGCCACTTTCCGTAACTTCTGTTCATTCGCTTGATCCTTGTCGGGTGACCGATCCTTTTGGGTTGCTTGTGGTTCTGATCTACCCGTGCCAGACCCGCTTGCAGAACCGCCAGTCTTCCTCCCCCTACGCGATCCTGCGACTCCAAATGCCAATGAAGCCACGCCACCTGTTGCCTCGTCCAGAAGTTCCATGCCCACTTCCAGAGCAACTTCTTTTCCAATCTCTATCGATTTCTGTACCGCAGGCTTTTGCATCGCCTTGACCAGCATGCCATCCTTCATCTTCTGGACAGCCTCCAGCTCGCTCATGTCCTCTTTTGCATTGCGCGCTGCGGTTCTCACTTTTCCCCTGCCATTTCCCGGAGATTTATTCTTCACGATAGCTTTTGCCTTTTTCGTAGCGCTTGTCGCATTCTCCGTGGCCTTGGCGACTTTCTTGCCTTTCGTGACAACCTTGAGCCTTCATCCCCAGCTTTGCACCCGTAGCTCCCCAGCCTGCAAAAGGGATAAACGCCGCCAAAGATAGCGCCGCTCCTGATAGTCTCCTCGTGCGAGCGAGATTCCTGCATTCGCTAAGTCCGCTATTTCTCCCAGACCCGGAATGAGTCCCACAAGATCCAGTCCAAGCTGCAAGCCATCCAGAAATCCACCCCAGCCAGACTCTTCCTCTTCCTGCTCTTCCTCCTCCTGCGGCAAATCCTCCACAACCACAACAGGTGCCTTCGTCAGCCCGACCATCTCAATCTTCGGCGCTTGAAGATCCACTTCCCCGTCCAAAATCATGCTGCTGGTGCTGCACATGAGGTAGATCGCTTCTTTGGCCTTGATCTCAACCTTGGTGTCTGACGTAATCTCCATATCCTTTTCCGAAGAAAAAACAATGGGATGCATACTGTGAATCTCAATACCATCCTCTTCATGCAGCTTGATAAAAATATTGCCTTCCTTGCTCTCCTTGGCAGTAAGAACGAGCTCCTTGCCGAAGTTCGCCTGTTATTTTGAACATGCAAAAAGGCTTATTCCTCCTCTATAGTTCAAGTGGAATAAGCCTTTGAAAGTTGCTAAGCGTGTTTGTCAGGTTTTTTAGTGTTTGGTTTGTTGGTTGTATTGTACGATTTTGTTGCTGGGATTGAAATCTGATTACACAAAATTTTAGGCAGACCTGACAGACCCAGGTAACCCTAGAAATATTAAATTGAGATTTAGTTTGTCAAATCTATTAAAACGTCATTAATAAACCTCGCTTCGCTTCTGTTGCATCTTTATAGAGGATCACGAGTTCGTCATAAGCCTCTATTAATTCTGAAAAAGATGCATGATATACTAAATCATTTGACGGCAAACCATTACTTATTAGGTTTCGTTTTAATTCGAGTAGTTCGTTATACATACTAGGTACGTCTTCAGCGTATACAAATCCCAGTCCCATTCCTCCTGGATCAAGAATAAACATTTCTGATTCTAATGGACGCCCGAGAATATAATAATTAGGATCAAATTTAGTAGGTAGCTTAACTAGTGCTTCAATCAGTGCATCCCACAAATAAGATAATCCCTGTTCTTCATCTGGAGAATAGTAACATGTCATAGCAAAATCAGCTAGTTCTTGAACCTCACCATTTTCTAATTCTTGTTCCCACTCTTTATCTAGCAGTTCCCCTGTGTATACAGATCTAACAATTCCCAAATGGTTAAAAATAAACTCTTTCAATAATTTAATATTATTCGTAGTACCCGAAGTAATGATAGTCTCACTTAATTCTTTCATAAAACCATTTGTATCAAATAAATAAGCTTTATGTTCCATACCCATTTTCTATTCGATTCCCCTTTCATTTTGGCGGAGAATCTGAATTGATTTTTCTAGTTCCTTTTTGACATCACCCTTTGCGCGTCCATTCATAATAGGTTCTAACATTAAATAGGCATACTCGGGTGACAATGCTTTTGCAAATATTGCAATGATTTCTTTTGCATAAGAATCTATCTTCATTTTCAACACGTGAGTCCCTACTTCAACTAACTTTTCATTGTATTCAGGACCTAAACTCCTTAACAAGGAACTATCTTCGGTTGCTGTCCAAAGTGCCTCTAATCCTTTAATTATCACATCTTCATATTCATCTTTTTTCATTTTTGCCATCCAGAATTCACTCTTATGAACATACGCTTTCAGTGCATTAATGATAAATTGCACATCATTCATAGTTAAAACTAAGTTGCTAGAATAATTATATAACAACCCTGTCTTAACAAGAGGAAGGATATCTCCCTTGAAAAATGCTTCTTCAGTGCCATTTGGCCCTTTTTCAAGACGTATGAGAACGGACTGGAGAATTGCCTTTTCACTTATCGGAGCGTTAAAATCATCCTCTAAGATCGCTTTCTCCTTTTCTGAAAGTATAGAGACACAGCCAATATCATTTAGACTTAGCAAACTATACATTGCCTCAATTCGTATCCGTTGTGTTTGATGAGAGAGAGCTTCAAGTAGTCTCGGAATATACTTTGTATCGTGTGAAGCACCCATAGCAATTATTATCTCAACAGGTAACTCTACCCCGTTTTTATGAAAAGCTTCATTCAATTGTTCATCTGTAACAATGACCTTATAATTGTTTTCGTTATAAACCTGATACTCCATAAGTTCCTCCTATACTTTATGGGATCTTAAAATCACTAGGATCATAGATTTCACGACCAGCTGGAGCTCCTGTTTTTGGATCATATCGTTCTATTATTATCTGTTTAGGTGGTTCACCATACTTGATCTTATACGCATCAATAAACCTTCTTATTTCTTGCTTGTCTTTAGAAATTGGTCTACCCAGTGGCTTATCATCAATGATATTTCCTTTTGGTGGTCCTTGTACAGCATCGGGTATAGCTTTTTGAGTTTTCTTCGAAGGTCTGCCCTGCTTGTCTATTCTTTTTGGTACTTCAATTGTTTTTCCATCTTTATCTTTTAAAGGTTCATTAACCAAATCGTAATCGCCACTAGCACGACGCTCATCTGCCTTTTGCTTATGGACCTTCTTACCGGTTTTAGAGCTACTAGTTTCACCAGTTATGTTTTTCTTCTCTTCACCCGTCCCCTCAGGCGGCTTTTCCGGCGGCTTTTGATTCGGTTTCGGTTCATTCGGTTTTCCAAAAGTCTCGTCCCACTTCCGCTGGTTCTCTGTTTGTGGGGGTTCTATCACATCTTTTTTATTCGAGAATTCAATTGGAAAACCTTCCGCCAAGTGTACCTGAGGGTGTAAAAAAAACGACAAGTAACTAAATCACCTTGTCGCTTTTTCGAATATTTCATAAATGTGTTTACTTTGGTAAATTATTTTATACTACTTTTTTATAGAGATTCTTTTTAATTGGTGTAAAGCATTCTTTTTAATTTCTTTTTCCTTTGATTTACTTAAGAGTTCTAATTTCTCTTTAGACTCTGGCGTATTAATATCACCTAGAGCCCAGATACATTTTACGGCAAGGGCATTTGTGTAATGAAGATACTCAAATTTAGTTATTGCTGCTGTATAAAGACTTTCTACCGACGAATTTGATTTAAAATATTGAAGCAAGCCAGCAATATCCTCATGTACCTTATGCCAAGCTTCAGTGATTAACTGGTTTAACATTTCCAAATGTCTTTCATCAAACAAATCAAATGTAAATCCTATATAAAATATTAATCCTAGGTCATCTTTATTTTTTTCTCTACAAATAACTTCTAACTGTTTGTCAAAGTAGCTAGTTTTTTCTATGCTTCCCTTGAACAAATCCAAAAATTCTAGATCTGTTATTTCACCGCCAATAAGTTTTTTTATTAATATTCTTAGTTCTTGATTCATTTTTCTATCCTTTCAAAACCAGTAATATGCTTTCAATTGATTTACAACGTTTGGAAATAAAAACTAATCCTAATCCCATTCATTAAGTGGTAATTCTAGTAACTCATTACCGCATTTTAGGCATTTTTGTTTCGAAAAATCCCTTGTCCAAATCCTGCAATAGATACACCGTTTGCCGTGCAATTCCGGATGTTGTTTATTTTCCTCATCCGCTTCTGGTTCGAGTATAGAAAATACTTTTTGTCTGGTTTTTTCGTATAAATGCATAATTTCAGGAGAAACATCATACGAAGCAGTAGTTGGTTCCCATTCACACCCTTCTATTATTTGAACTGGTCTTTCCAAATCCTCTTCTAATCTATCAATTGATGTTTCAGGCCATTCATCAGTATGAAATATTTCTTTCTGAATCCTATCCCAATCTTTCCAGCTATATAATTTTTTTAAATCACTTTCTAATTTATGAATATCAATTTTAATAATAAATATAATATTCACCTACCTTGGCCGTTTTATTGTCTACAAGTTGGCCTTTAACATTACAACACTTATTGGTTGGAAATTCTTCATTGGATCTGGTTATATGCTCTTCTGCTCTCCAAATCAATAATCTTTACGAAATTTATTATACTGCCTATCTAATATAGATTAGGGTCATTTCTAAAGCTTCTTTGCTTGTACCTGAGCAATAAAGCCCAGTTTTTTTCCTCTACTTCCTGTACATGTTTTACCATTTTCCTTTTCCTCCTTTGATCTTGGGCATACAAAAAAGGCTCATTCCTCCTCATCGTTCAAGTTGGAATAAGCCATTGGAAGTTTATCAAACGTGTTTTCAAGTTTTTAAGTGTTTGGTTTGTTGGTTGTATTATACAATCCTGCTTCTAAAATGTAAATCCGGGATTTTTTAAGGATTCTTTAATCCTTCAATAAATATTTTAAAACTCTCTGAAATCTCAAAAGTATTCTCATCTTCACTTGACTGCTCAAAATTAAATACATGATCCCAATAATAAACTCCTTTAAACTCTGGATCGGTTATTAGCACAATTTTCCCCGAACCTGGATCATCACCTATTACAATGCTATTTGAAAATAAATCGTCCTTGTATTCATCATACCACTTTATTAAATCAAAAGGTCTTTCTACATCTAACCCATACATCACATCAAGTGGTATATTATCGTTTAGCTCTTCAACATAAAAAGTACTGTATCTAACAATTGAAGTACCACCATTATACTCTCGCAAAAATTGTTTATAATCTTCGGGTAACGAAAAACCAATATGTTTCTCAAAATTACCAATCATTTCATCTGTTGCTTTACCAAAACCTTTAATATTCACTTAAATCAATTCCTTTCTTGCATAGTCTTGCGAGCTTGGCGATGATGCCCAAGTATTCTTGTCCGATTTAGGCCCATTTGGAGCCACCTCACCCGCTTTTGCAAAGTCTGTAGGATAACTTTCAAACTCATCCTGCTGTTCCTCTTCTTCTTCCTGTGGCAATTCCTCCACAACCACAGGCGCCTTCGTCAGTCCAACCATCTCAATCTTCGGGCTACAGAATAAAAAAACATCCCGTTTCCAGGATGTGGCTGAAAGCCATGAATGTTTTTTATATAGTCTAGTGTATCTTATGCCCGTAAAAATACTTACATCCTTTTTCCCATTTCATTGACGCTATTTGTTTTACATATTCAATGATCTGACCAGCTATCTTATCATCTACTTTAGTATAGTAATCTGCAGGACATTTAATTCCGCTCCAAATAGATAATAAGGATGGGATAGTATCATTTTTCAATTCACTATTACTGGACCTAGCAATCATGGTTTCTTCAATAAGCATTTTAGTCAAATGTCCGGGAAAAGCTAACTCGCCATCATAATAATATTTTTCTAAATCTTTATCTTTACAAAAAGCAATAAATTCGTTACCTAATTCATCTACTGAACATAGTTCATAGGTAGCTTTATCATACCCTATCATACTGCCTATTTTAAATGAAATATCTTCACCTAATTCAGTATCTTCCCATATAGACAACAACCCTAATAAAGATGGTATAATTTGATATGATAATGATTCTTCCGCAAAAGAAACGAATACAGATACTATTTCTTGTTCTGCTTTAATTAAGAAGTTGTCAATTTTTGTAAAATCATCTGGCGTAGCTACTGAAAAGAACAGCCTGATAGCCACATTTAACAAATCCCTGTTTTCACTTGTATGTATCAAATCAAGTAGTTTAGTTTTTTGCGAAAAATGACCTTGTTTAAAAGCATTGATAAGTTCAAGCAACACTACCGATTCTGTGTCACCTAACCCAATACACTCCTTTATTTCATTGGCCATCCCATCATTTTTATCGCTATACCAAATATCACCAATCAATTTATCCAAGATCTCCAAAGCCGCTCCTCCGTTTAATCCAAATCTATAGCAAAACAAAGAGAACTATTTCATAATCTACTTTTTAATATTTTCAACTTTTTCAGCCATCTAGACCAAGAAGAGAAACATAACCAAAGCATTCAGCAAAAGCAGGTGTTTCATATTTTTTTATTACATCTGAATAAGGAGACCAAATTTCAATAACATTTATAGGAGATTACGAGCATTGTTTACTCGTTTGAGGTATATCAACGTGCCTTACTAATATTAAAATCGTCTTCTTAAACTTTCTACGATATTAGATCCAATTTCCCGTCACGATTTCTAACTAAGTTTAAAGCCTCAATACCAAAGTTCAACTCATATTCTTCCGGAACATCCTCAAATATTGTTCCAATATATTCGTAGTCACAATCAATAAATTCTTCCGGAACAGCACCGCCTATTTTGGACGAATAATACTTTAGTTCTTCTTCCTCAGGATATATTCCAATACCAACTTCTAAAACGTCTGGCTCCATTCCTTCTTCATAATATATGATTCGCTCTTCCAATCGATTCATAGGAGTACCCTCGTTATTACTATTCAATTCTGCACCAATCGGTACTTCTATAATGATTGGACTATCTTGTTCACGAACATGTTGATAGATTTGCCAGCATAAAACTCCTTCAATATTTGGAAACTTCTCTTTATCACAATAGACCTGCATTAGGAATCCATATTTCACATCATCAATATAAATAGGAAATTCATTTGGTTTATGAGTAGGCAGCCCTCCAATTTTGTCAAGATAACTATTTTTTTCATCTCCCGGGACACGCTTTCTTGTTTTCATATAAAATGCACGCTTCATCTGTCACCTCGTGAAATTTAATCACAAACCAAGGTTACTTGATTTGAAATTAATAATTCTTGGAGTTTTCGTAATTTTTCTCTCTCGGATTCTTTTATTTTATCCCGATGCATTAGCTCGTCAAAATTTCCATTACAAAGGTGAAGAACAAATGGCGGCGTTGCTCCAAAACCCCCGCAAAAACAGTCATCAAGACTGTCCAAAGAAAAACCATAATAACCACCTGGCCCATTCATTGCTTCCCCCAAGGCACAATAAAAGGATACTGAATCTCTTACATGCGTCATATCCAAGAAATAGTTATTATTAGTAGGAATATTACGGTAGGTGGCATGATTCATACGAACAACTTCCAACCAACCTAATCTTCGTCTCTGTGATAGGCTTGACCATGTATTTTTTATTGTTGGTTTTGAGATCATCCATTTTCTCCAAATTTCCATCGCTTCATAAGAGGGTTCAACCCAGAACCCACCGGATAATTCCAGGTTAAATATTTCCTGAGGAATTGGATTCTTATGAAAATAATAAGGTTTAGCTAGTGCAAAGTATAATGAGCCTATCACCTTCTCATCTTGACTCAACATATTAATACAAATTCTTGCCATATTGGCTTTGGTAGCCAAGCAATGTTTTATATAGATCTCATTTAACCTCAAACCCACTAAAATTAATTCATAGAAATTGCGTGCTCTATATTGTCGACTACCTGAAAGTCCAACTATATTCATACAATTTCCAATAATTAAATCACTTTCAACATCTACAAGTGAATATATAGACATGATACTCCTCTACAAAGCTTAAAATTTATTCTATACATTGTATAGCATTTACCTATTTCTGATTCTAAAACATGATCATATCATATTCAATTTTGAACCTGTCTGTAGTCTAACCACTACCCGTCCCCTCGACAAACTGCGACGACAAGAGCTATCTTTTTTCGAATCAGGCTAGTTCGAAGTTACCATTTTATTCGAAGCTATTGAAAATAGGAGTCTCATCCTGTAGCCTTGATATAAATAAGGAAAATATAGTTATTTATTCTATTATTTAGATCTCACAATCTTTTTCTGCGATTGAACGGGTGGCCACCTTTCAATACATCACAACATGACATGATGAAACGAACTTTTTTGTCGGAGGTGTTGTGTACCATGGAAAAAAAGATCGTAAAAGTTTTGTCGTTTGCTTTATTGTTAGGCGCCATTACGACATCGTCGACGTTTGCGGGAAAGGAGCAGTCGGGAGTTATTATCCATAAGGATGCGATTGGCGGGTCCGTCCTGTCCAACATGCCCGGAGCCGTATACGCGACGCCGGAGGAGCAAGCGCTCCAAAGTCAACAAGCTTCTTTTGAAGCGCTGCTGCCGAACCTGAAGAACAACAGGTTGAACGCGGCTGCCGCAGAACGTCACTACGATACGGAAAATAACCCTATCCTGATCGGCTACTGGAATCCGAACGAATGCGGCGCAAAGAAAAAAGATACTTATGCCCGGCATACGATCGGCGAGCTGCATAATTCCTCCGGCGGCAAATATTTGCTCAGCTACGGCAGCGCCACCTGGTACAATACGTCGGGAAAAAATGCGCTGCCTTACCGAAACGGTTCCAGCACAACGGGGCAAAATACAGTCGATGTCAAAATGAACATCAACTTCACCATCCGGGATGTGGATAAGGACAAGTCGTCGACCATCAAACGCAACGATTTCGGTCCGAACCAATGCCCGGGCAGCCGCTACGTGAAGGTCATCGCCGACCTGGACAAGACCGTATTTAAAGATCTCCACGGGAACACGAGCGACGGCGTGTTTTACTCAAGAACTTTGGTGCCCGTGGAAAACTGGAATCCGTAATATTTGACGGGTCGTCCGCATTTATTCAAACATAAGCTGTTTCACGGCCAATTGCAGCTTTACCGGTGCTCCTTTCTTGAGGAATGATGGAACAGGGGCACCTTTTTTCCGAATGGTTTACGATTATTTTCAGGCTGGGGTGGAATTATGGGGTCTGCGCAAACGGTAAACCGCTTCCATATTATCGCGTTAATTTTAATCCTTATTGTCGGTCTTTCGTGGATCGTGCACCTGTTGATCACAAGCTACCAGGGTCTGAAAGGCGCTCAAAACTACAAAGGCTGGCTTGCGGGCATTACGGCTGACGGAACAGGCAGCCAGCTTGTCGCTTATTATCCGGAGCAGGCAGAGAGCAAGACGATTTTAAAGCTGCCGAACGTGACTCCGGACAATTTCGGGGTGATCTGCTCAAACGGGACAAAAGCCGCTTACACCCAATGGAACGAGCAGCAGACGGTCAGGTATCTGGTTGTTCAATCGCTGACGAGCGCCAAGCAGCACGTTTTTTTCGACAACCTCCCTCCGATGAACGAAATCAAGACGATTTCGTGGTTCCCCGACCACCGGAGGATCTTGTTTGTGAAAAGCGACCAAACCACTCATGTCGATCAGGAGATCGGCGTGTTGGATACGGGCAGCGGAAAAGTCGAGACCTTGGTCAAGGGCGGAATTCGGCTGGTCAAGCGAGCGGAAGAAGAGAACGGGGAAGAACGGATGAAGTTTTATATGACCCAAGACGAATTGGATCGAATCGTTCAATCGTACGGAGGGAAGCCGGTTCCGCTCGACGACGCCGGAGGGTATTTGATGGTCGAGTTTGCCGCGCCGGTCCTTTCCCCTGACGGGAATCGGATCGTGTACAGCGCCACGTTGAACCGCAATTATGCCAAAGGAGAAAATGTTCCGCTATGGCTGGCCTCAAGCCTGTGGGTTTACGACCTGACGAGCGGTCAAAATAAAATGATCTACTCCCCTTCCGACCGTTCGGCCATCGGTAAAGCCATCTGGACGTCGGACGGCGGCCATGTTGCTTTCATCAGTTACACCGGGGCCAACGGGGAAGGCGGAGCGATTGAATATATGGACCTGACGAGCGCGAAGGTCAAAACAATTTTCCCGCCGACTGCCGAGCATCACAATAACGTGAACCTGATCGCGCTGGAACGTAACGAAATTTCCTTTATTTCCGCGCCGAAGTCGGGAACCTTCAAAGATGCGAAAAGGTGGATTTTGAACCCGGAAACGGGAGAAAAGCGGTTGATGCCGGTCCAAATCAGGGGGCAAAACGCGCTGCTGCGAAATTTTTCAAACGTACAGTAGAGGAATATAAAAACACAAAGCGCTGAAAGCCCCTCTGCCGGGCTTTCAGCCGATCATGCCGGAGCCCTCCCAAGAAGGCCGGCCTTTCCGTTACTCCTTCACGGCTCCCGCGCTCAGGCCGGACTCCACCTTTTCCTGAAACAGCAAATAGATGACAATGGTCGGAATGATCGTGAGAATGATGCCCGCGAACGTCGGGCCCATCTGCGAGCTGCCCCGTTCCCCTACGAAGGACATGAGCGCCATCGAAATGTTGAACATGCTCCGGTCATTGACCATAATGACGTTCCAAATCAAATCGTTGTAAATATCGAAAAAGGCCAGGATTCCCGCCGTCGAGATGGCCGGCATGGACAGCGGCGTCAAAATCCGAAACAGCAGTGTCGCCGGACCACAGCCGTCCATGACCGCCGATTCGTCGATTTCCTTGTTGATTCCTTTCATAAAGCCGGTAATCAAAAAAATCGTAAGCGGCAGTTGAAATGTCGCGTACAGCACGATCATAACGAAATAGTTGTTAAAGCCGTTGAACGAGCCGATCATCCGGGAAATCGGGATGACGAGAGAATAGACGGGGATCATCAGCCCCATGATGAAATAAATATATAAAGCGCCGTTCCACCTCAGCGAGATCCGGGTCAGGATAAACGACGCCATGACTCCCAAGAGCAAGGTCAGAAGCGTGCCTGCGATCGCATAAATGAAGGAATTCCATACGGCTTTATCAATATGTGCGGTGACAAAAGCGAGCTTGTAGTTGCTCCAGCGCCATACCTCGGGCAGCGAAAAGACGTTATTGTATATTTCCAAATTGTCCTTGAGCGAAGATATCACCGAAAAAAACAACGGATACATAAAAATTACCGCGCAAAGCGTAGAAAACAAATATGCCGGAATTTTATACGAGCGAAGCGTCATGTTCCATTTCACCTGCCTTTATTTCATCGTCTTCGTGTTCATCAGCTTGTTGAGTACGACCGTGGATAAAAGCGCCGCTACGATAATGAAGGTGCCGATGGCGTTGCCCATCCCGAAGTTGTTATATTTAAAGGACTCGTAATAGAGCAGCGTGGTTGGCACATCCGTGGCGCCGTTCGGTCCTCCGCCGGTCATAACGAAAATTTGTCCGAACACGCGAAGCGATTGCGTCACGGCAAGAATCGAGAAAATTTTCAGCGTCTCCTGCATCATCGGCACGGTAATGTACCAAAGCCGTTTGAAGCCGACCGCTCCGTCCATGGCCGCCGCCTCGTACAATTGCTCCGGAATCGCCACCATGCCGCTGGCGAAAATGATCATGTTCAGCCCGCAATAAATCCAAGCGTTGACCACCACAACAACGTAGATGGCAATGGCCGGTTCGCCGAGCCAATCGTGGGTCAGCGAACTTGCGCCGATCGCCGAGAGCACCATATTGACGAGGCCGCCCTCTCCCTTGAGCAAAAACTGCCACATCAAGCCAACTGCCGTGAGCGGGAGCACGGAAGGCATAAAGAAGGCAATCTTGAAAAATCGTCTTCCCTTCATCTTGCTGGTGACGATATGCGCCAGCGCGAAAGCGACCGGCAAAATCAGCAAGAACGAAGCCAGAATAAACACGCCGATATTTTTGAGCGAACGGTAAAATTCAGGCTTTTGAAACATGGCGCTGTAGTTTTGCAGCCCGACATATTCCAAGGCGACATTCTTGATGCCGTTCCAGCTAAAAAAGGACATGTAAGCCGTCTGAAAGATCGGCACGATAAACGCCAGCGTATATAACAAAAGCGCCGGCAGCAAAAAAACGGCTGCGATAAAATAAGGCTTTCGGCCGACCATGTTGTTCCCCTCCTCCAAGTTTTCCGTAGGAAGCTCTGCGAAGCTTTTTGCAAAAACTGTAGATTAATGAGGGGCGGAGTATCCACTTCCGGTCGCTCTTGTCCACAGGAAATTTTTATTGAACTCCGCTTTCAGTGGATATTTCCCGTGGACAAAGGCGAACGCTAT
>NZ_JTHN01000110.1 GCF_001399685.1 Paenibacillus sp. A3 | reverse complement strand
CGAGCTTCAGGCGAAGCACAGCAAATTGTTGAATTTTATTGGATGAAATGACGATATTTTTAGAGGAATGCGCCTCATTTTTGTTGAGTGCTGAACAGTTACATCCGAGGTTGTCCGCTGCCGGGCGACCTCGGATTTTTGTTTTCGTGAAAGGGCTTTCATTTCAACGATTTCGTATTATTCGGGAGAAATAGTAGCGCTGTGCTTCCATATTGTGACGATTTGAAGGAATACTCTGGGAAAATCAAGATTATGGGGCAACCCGTATTTGCCGCCCCTTGGGGATGATGCTACACTTCTTCTCATAGCTGAAACGCTTTCGGAGCCATATTTCCGCTTCGAAAGCCATTTTTGCTTTTGCGGCTCAACCGCCGTATTCCATGAGAAAAAAATGTGTCGGCAGAGGCTTTGCGCAGAAAGGAAGCGCTCTCGAAGCAAAGCCCGGAGAAGGAGGAGCTCCATGGAAGTATTTAAGCAGCTGAAGGAGTTTTACTGGTCGGAACGAAGGTTTCTGTACGCCTCGATCGTTTGCTTGATGACGGCAACAGCGCTGGGACTCGTGTACCCGAATCTGCTTCGGTACTTGATCGACGAAGTGATTTCGAAAGGGCAGTTCTCGGCCGTCCCGTACTTGGCGCTTCTCGTGGCCGGCGTGATGATCGTCAAGGCGACCTTTCAATTTCTGCACGGCGCGACCAGTGCGCGGCTCGGCAACCAAACCGCATTCAACCTGCGGGCCGCCCTTTACCGGAAGCTGCAGTACTTGTCGTTTCAGTATTACGACAAAGCGCGCACAGGAGATTTGATGTCGCGCCTCACGGCCGATCTGCAGGCCGTACGGGATTTTATCGGCTTCGGCTTCGTCCAAATTTTGAACGTGATTATGATGTTTGCTTTCGGCGTGATCATGATGATATCGATCAATTGGCAGCTAACGCTTCTCACCATGATTTGCATGCCGTTCCTCGTCTATACGGCGATCCGGTTCGAGGGGAAAATTCATCCGGCGTTCCGGTCGATCCGTCAATCGATGAGCAGCATGACGACCTCCGTGCAGGAAAACATCACCGGGGTTAGGACGGTCAAGTCGTTCGCGCGAGAGCCGCATGAAATCGACAAATTTGCCGAACGCAACGAGAACTACAAGGAAAACAACGTGTTGACCGCAGGCATTTGGGCCAAATATTTTCCTCTGATGGAGCTGTTCGCCAACCTGAGCGTGGTTATTTTGCTTGGAGTCGGCGGGTGGATGGTGATGAACGAAAGCATTTCGCTCGGGGAGCTTGTCGCCTTCTTCAGCTTGATCTGGTATATCATCGGCCCGATGTGGGGCATCGGCTTTCATATCAACAACTTTACGCAATCGAAAGCGGCCGGCGAACGGCTGCTCGAAGTGCTGCATCAATACGAACACGTGAAAAATAAAGAAAATGCACTCGTTTTGCAGCCCGACCGGGTACAGGGCCACGTCCGTTTCGACAACGTGACCTTCGCCTATACGGATAAGCAGCCGGCGCTCACCGATTTCAATCTGGATGCGCCTGCGGGCTCGGTCATCGGCCTGCTGGGCGGTACAGGCTCCGGGAAATCGACGGTTATTCAGCTGCTTTTGCGGGCCTACAATGTGAAGGAAGGCCGGATTACGCTCGATGGAACGGACATTCGCGACATTACGCTGGAAAGTCTGCGCAGTCAAATGGCGATCGTTTTTCAGGAGACATTTCTGTTCTCTTCGAGCATCAAAGGCAATATCGCTTACGGTGTCAACGACGTGACCATGGAAGAGGTCATTCAGGCGGCGAAACTGGCCAAAGCGCATGACTTCATCATGGAGCTGCCGATGGGCTACGATACGATCGTCGGCGAACGCGGCCTCGGGTTATCCGGCGGGCAAAAACAGCGGATTGCGATTGCGCGGGCGCTACTGAAAAATCCGAAAATTTTAATTCTCGACGATGCCACGAGCGCCGTAGATATGGAAACCGAGCACGAAATTCAACGAGGGTTCGAAGAGGTGATGAAAGGCCGCACGACGTTTATTATCGCGCACCGGATCTCTTCGCTGAAGCATGCGGATGAAATTTTGGTGCTGGATGAGGGCCGGGTCGTGCAGCGGGGCACCCACGCCGAGCTCATGAAGCAGGAGGGGCCGTACCTCGAAACGTACAAAATTCAATTTGCAGATCAGCCAGACGATATCGATGCCGGTACCGAAGAACAGGCTAAACACAACGACTCGACGGCGGAAGTGGCTGCCGCCTCTCAAGCCAACGTAAGGAGGTTTGCACATTGAGCGGACAACGGAACAACTCATCCGGCGGTTCAAAGCCCGAAGGCGAGGAACTGCTGAAATCCCGGTTCGTCTATCAAGACGACGAGGAGCTTGACAAAGGGTTCGACTGGGTTCAGGTCAAGCGCGTCGGCAAATATATGAAGCCGTATGCGAAGCAGATGGCGCCCGTCATCCTGATTATGATGGCTGTCGGTGCTCTGACGAAGCTGTTGAACCCGCTCTTGATAGCCTTTGCGATCGACAATGCGTTGAAGCAGAAGGACGGCAAGCTGCTCGCACTCTGCGTAGGCGCCATGTTCGTGCTGTATGTCATTCAATGGCTCGCGAACAACTACCGGATCCGGTATACGAACGAGATCGGCCAGCGGATCATCTACGATTTGCGCCATGATTTGTTCAGCCATATTCAGCGGCTGTCGTTCCGGTTTTTCGACAAACGTCCGGCCGGCTCGATTCTCGTTCGCGTGACGAACTATGTAAACTCGCTTCAAGACTTGCTGACGAACGGCGCAGTCAACCTGATGATCGACTGTGTGCAGCTGATCGGCATCATCTTCATCTTATTATTTTACAATGTTAAGCTGGGCGCAGCGATTATTGTCACGGTGCCGATCATGTTCCTGATTTCGACACGGCTGCGCGTGAAAATTCGCCGTGCCTGGCAGGTCGTCCAGACGAAGACGTCGCGCATTAACGCTCATCTGAACGAATGCATCCAGGGCATCAAGGTGACGCAGGCGTTCACGCAGGAAAAGCAGAACATCGCATATTTCGAGCAAATGAACCAGGATAACCATAAATCATGGAACCGCGCATCGACCTTGAACCAATCGTTTAACCCGATCATTGAGGTCACCGGGGCGGTCGGCTACTTTATTTTGTTCCTGCTTGGCGCTTATTTCATTCAAAGCGGGGAAATGACCGTCGGCTTGTTCGTAGCTTTCGCCTCTTACATAGGCAGCTTCTGGGAGCCGATCAACCGGCTCGGCCAAATGTATTCGCAGATGCTCATTGCGATGGCTTCGTCGGAGCGGATCTTCGAATATATCGACGAGCAGCCGAACGTGGCGGAGAAGCCGTCGGCCCGACCGCTGCCGACGAATCGCGGAGATATCGATTTCAAGCAGGTGGAGTTCGAATACGAGCCGGGACGGCACGCGCTGCAGCGTATCGATCTGAACGTGAAGGCCGGCCAATCGATCGCGCTTGTCGGCCATACCGGTTCGGGCAAAAGCACGATCATCAACCTGCTTTGCCGCTTTTACGATGTAACGGGAGGCAGCATTGTCATCGACGGCCACGATATCAGCGATGTAACGATTCAAAGCTTGCGTTCACAGATCGGGATCGTGCTTCAGGATACGTTCATTTTTTCCGGGACGATTCGCGACAACATCCGGTTCGGGCGGCTCGATGCAACCGACGAGGAAGTGGAGGCGGCAGCCAAGGCTGTCCGTGCTCACGAATTTATCATGAATTTGCCGAACGGCTACGATACCGAGGTGCAGGAGAGAGGGAACGTGCTGTCGATGGGACAGCGCCAGCTGCTTTCGTTTGCCCGGGCGCTTCTGGCGGATCCGCGCATCCTCATTCTGGATGAGGCGACGGCCAGCATCGATACGGAGACGGAGCTGAAAATTCAAGAAGCGCTCAAGACACTGATGGCGGGTCGTACGTCCTTCATCATCGCTCACCGGTTGTCCACGATCCGTCATGCCGATCATATTCTCGTATTGGATCACGGACGAATTATGGAGCAGGGCAATCACGAGGAGTTGATGCGCCACCAAGGTATTTACCACGGACTGATTCAAGCGCAGTACCGCTTTTTGAAAGAAACGGGTTAACAGATGTTGGCCGGTGTGGTATGATTGTTAACGTGAACAATACCCACCGGAAGCGCATTTGTCAGGCATTGATCTGCTTTATGCGCTCTCTTAAATCAAAGGAGCTGACATCGTTGTGAAGAACAAGTTTGCGGCACAATTGTATACTCTGCGTGACGAGCTGGAGAAAGATTTTCCGGGCGTGCTGCGGGAATTGAAGCGTATGGGCTGGAGCGGCGTGCAAATTTCCGGTTTGCGGGGCTTTACCGCCGAAGAAATCGCAGCCGTCCTCAAGGAGACGGGGCTTGACACCGCAGGGATGCACGTTAGCTACGAAGCGCTGCAAAACGAACTTGAAACGATTGTCGAGCAGGCCAAGCTGTTCGGAACGCGCGACCTGATCTGCCCGTTCATCGCTACCGATCTGCGCGGAGAAGAAGGGTACCGGGCGGTACGCGCCAAGCTGAACGAAGTGGCGGGGAAGCTCGCTCCGCTCGGCTTCCGGCTCAGCTACCACAACCATGCGTTCGAGTTCGAGACGACCGTGAACGGGGTATCCGCGCTCGAATATTTGCTGGAGCCGTCAAAGGACAACGCTGTGCTAGCCGAAGTCGACGTGTACTGGGTGAAAAAGGGCGGCCTCGATCCGGTGCCTTTTATCCGCCCGTATGCCGGCCGCATGCCGATCATTCACCTGAAGGACATGTCGAATGACGATCGTCAGACGTTTGCCGAAGTGGGTACGGGCGTTATCGACTTCATCCCGATTCTGCAGTGGGGCGAAGCAAACGGTATCGAATGGTACGCGGTGGAGCAGGACGTTTGTCCGGGCAACCCGCTGGATAGTCTGCAAATCAGCTTAACCAACCTTCATCGCATGGCCGATCAACTGGCGTCCAAGTAAGCGGATCGTCATGTTATGCCTACCCTCGTCGTTTTTGCGCAAGCAGAAACGTTGGGGGTTTTTTGTTTTTTTGTCTACTCGGCGCACCTCTGACATATACATGGGGAAGTGAACTTGTTCGCCGGTCCGAACATCGAAACGATCCGTTAAGGGAGGGAAGGACGTTGAAAAAGCGCATCGTCACACCCGGCTTGCTGCTGGAGCTGGTGCAATGGGGAACGGCCTTTGCGGTCATCGTCGCCGTCTTGATCTCGGGCCGCTGGTTCGCAAAGGCGCAGCCGGTTTATCGGTTTGACGTGTTTTTGGACGATCAACATGTAGGGACGGTCAGCGACCCGGAAATTGTCAAGCAGTGGAAGGCGGCACGGTACGAAGAAGTAGGGCGGCAATATGACCATGCGCGCGTCACGTCCAATCTGGAGCAGCTACGGTTCGTTCGGTTCGAAGGAAACAAAGTGCTCCAAGGCGCATACGACAACGATGCGGTGATCGCCGCGCTGAACGATAAGCTTGTTTTTGCCTTTTTTGCCACGGAGATTCGGATCGACGGCACGCCGGTCGGCATTGTGAGGGACGTATTTGCTGCCGCAGCCCTCCTGGATCAGGTGAAGGCGCCTTTTTTGAATGTGTCCAAGGAGGTTGCAATCTTGTCGGATGCAGGCGACGGAAACCGGCCGAAGGTGAAAATGACCGCCGAATTTACTCAGGACGTACAACTGCTTGAAACGGCCGTCGCCCCGGACAGAGTCGAGCCGGCCGTAGCGGTGCTGAACCGGATTTTAAGCGGCGCGGCCCAGCCTCTCACGTATACGGTGCAGAAAGGGGACTGCATCTCGTTGATCGCGCAGCGTTTTCAAGTCGCAGCCGATGTGATCCGGGCGAACAATCCGGAGATTCAGAGGGATTTGATCCGGGTCGGACAAACGATTAAGCTTTCGGTCAATCAGCCGCTTTTGTCAGTCAAAACGGTCGAGACGCGCACCGAGCAGGTCCGAATAGCGAGCGGCATCGTCTACGAAAAAGACAGCGAGCTGCAGGCCGGCGTCATTCAGATCGTGGCCAACGGCAAGCCCGGCTGGAAGCAGGTGACCTACGAAGCCGTCCGCGTGAACGGCGTGCCCGCAAGCCAGTTGGTGGTCGACGAAACGATACTCGAATTACCGGTACGGACGGTCGTCAAACAAGGGACGAAGGTGATTCCCGGCGTAGGTACGGGCAAATTCGCCTTGCCGGTGCTGCAGCCCAAAGTTACGAGCGAATTCGGACGACGTTGGGGGAAAAATCATAACGGTACGGATTTCGTCTCGGAGCAAAAGGCGATTATGGCCGCCGATCACGGCAAGGTGACGTTTGCCGGCTGGAAAACGGGTTACGGCAATTGCATCGTCATCGATCACCAGAACGGGTACGAGACGCTGTACGGGCATCTTAGCAAAGCCGTCGTCCGCGAAGGGGACGGCGTCAAGAAAGGCGATAAAATCGGCGTGATGGGCAGCACGGGAAACTCGACCGGCGTCCATCTGCATTTCGAGATCATCAAGAACGGCCAGCAACAAAATCCGCTTAAATATTTGAGCGTCTGAACCGCAGTTTGATGCTCTTCTTCGCATGATGCTTGCCTCTATTTAACCTCTCCTTCAATCCTCTCTCCTCCCTAAAGTTTGCAAATCGCGCGGCAAACCGCTACTCTAAAATGTATAGTTACTGAAGGGTACAGTCTTTGCTCGTAAAGCTGCTGAAACTGGGGGAGAACGCATGAAATCCACGCGATGGTTGTGGCGGACCGTCGGCTTTGCCGCGCTGTTATCGACGGTGCTGTGCGCTGTCGGATTCGCCTACGGCATCAATCAGATTATTTTTCCGAAGCCCGTTGCGCGCGACGCAACAGAGGCCCCGCAGCAGCCCGCTGCGAAACCGAAGACGGACAACTGGGAAGCGAAGGATCAGATCCGCATCGTGGCGCTGGGAGATTCGCTAAGCGCGGGGACCGGCGATTTGTCGGGCAAAGGATATGTCGGCGGCGTAAGGGACAAGCTGGAAAAGCAGCTGGACAAGCCGGTGTTCGTCTACAATAATTTTGCGATTCCGGGCTATCGCACGGCCGATGTGCTTAAGGATTGGGACAAGAAAGCCGACATCGCCAAGTCGCTCGCCGAGGCCGATTTGGTGCTGCTGACGATCGGGGGCAACGATTTGTTCCAGGGCGGCGCGGGCATCTTTAGTTCGAGTGATGGTACGAACGGGACAAGCGGCACGTCGGGCGCGGACTCTTCGCAGTCGCGGACGTCCCAAAGCATCCAAGGCGCCGAAGCGCCGAAAAGCACCCCGGGCTCGCCGGATCAGGAGGCCGGAGCGGGATTTAGCCCGAAAGCGGCGGCCGATCGTATCCCGGACGCATTGAAGAGCCTTGAGCAAATTTTTGACCGGGTCAGCAAGGCAAGTCCGCAGGCGCGAATTTTTTACGTGGGCTTGTACCATCCGTTCCTCGATCTGGACCCTCAGCGCGAAGGGGCTCCAGTTATCCGGCAATGGAACGCGGCGGCGTTCGATTTGGCGAACCGGTACCCGAACATTACGCTGGTGCCGACGTACGATTTGTTCGAGTTGAATTTGAGCAAGTATTTATATACGGACCACTTTCATCCGAACCAGGACGGCTACGACCGAATCGCGGATCGGATCGTCGATATTTTGAAATAGCGGGGAGGACGGAAGCGTATGGCTCAGGCCGGAGAGCAGCATCGGAAAGGAAGAGACGCGGACATTGTTCTGGCGGTCGATAACGTAAAAAAGACGATCGGCAAACGGCTGATCATCAAAGGTATTTCGTTCGACGTGCGCGCCGGGGAGATTTTCGGCTTTCTCGGGCCGAACGGCTCGGGAAAAACGACCACGATCCGCATGCTGGTGGACTTGATCAAGCCGACGGAAGGCTCGATCCGCATCTGCGGCTATGACGTGCACAAGGAGCATAACGAAGCGCTGCAGTATGTCGGCTGTATCGTGGAAAATCCGGAGTTGTATTCGTACCTCAGTGGCTGGGAAAACCTGGAACATTTTGGCCGGATGCTGCCGGGCGTGGGCGAGAAGCGAATCCGCGAAGTGGTGGAGATCGTCGGCATGGACGCGCGCATTCACGATAAAGTCAAGACATATTCGCTAGGGATGAGGCAGCGCCTGGGCATCGCCCAAGCGCTTCTGAACGATCCGAAGCTGCTCATTTTGGACGAGCCGACCAACGGCCTTGATCCGCAGGGCATTAAGGAGCTGCGGGAATTTATCCGCCAGTTGGCCGAGGCTGGGCTCAGCTTGTTTATTTCCAGCCATCTGCTTAGCGAAATTCAACAAATGTGCGACCGCGTCGCCATTATAAGCCACGGCGAAGTCATCACGGTCGGCGAGGTGTCGTCGCTTGTCGACGAATCCGTCAGCACGGTCGTCTGGAGTGTGCTCCCGGCAGAGACTGCGCTAAAGGTTTTGCAATCGCATCCTGAGGTGCAGTCGGTCGCGTTCGCGGATGAGGCCGGGACGGAGCCAGGGGCGCCGCGGCTGGTTGCCCTGCAAAATCCGGAGGCGATTCCGGAGCTGTCGAGGCAGCTCATGGAAGCGGGCGTGGCGCTCCACGGCATCGAAATCAAGCTTCCGACTCTGGAAGATTTATTCCTGAAGCTGACGGAGGGTGAGCGCATTGGTTAGTTTGTATCCGCTGGTCAAGAACGAATGCATCAAAATGATCAAAAAAAAGCGGCTGCTCGTCGTGCTGCTTATTTTGGCCGCGATCATCCCGATGTTCACGTATGCGCAAATGAAGGTGGCGGAAAACAACCGGAAGCAGTTCGGGACGACCGACTGGCGGGTTGAGCAGCGGCAGAAGATTGTGGACTATACCCGCAGTCTCAGCAGCGGACGCGTGCCCGGGGAATGGAAGCAGTGGGGCCGTGTCGAAGGGAAGCTGGCCCGGTACTATCTGGGTAAAGATGTGAATCCGGGCGAGCCGGACGGGGTAACCTTTACAAGAGAGTTTGTGAAAAATGCCGTAAATTTGTTCATTCCTCTCATGGTTATGGT